>CAYZLI010000005.1:0-3303 GCA_964479195.1 uncultured Rhodocyclaceae bacterium | reverse complement strand
AAATCTCCCGCCAGGTCCCGTCGCCGAAAATGAGGCCGCAGCGCACGGGCTTGGCGGGGAACACGGCGGCGACCGCCGCCCGGTAGGCGTCCAGTTGACGCCGGTAATCGTCCAGGGGGGCGGCATCGGGCGATCCGCTCTTGTAATCCAGCACCCACAGCGCGTCCTCCGTGTCCACCAGCCGGTCGATGCGGCCCACGCCGCCATCGGCCAGGGCGAACTCGACTTCGTTCAGCGCCCGCCCATGGCCGGCCGAATCGAAGAAGCGCCGCAGCGCGGGCGCGTCGAGCACGGCCCGCGCCGCCCGTCGGAATGCGGGCCACTCCGCCGTCCCCATGCCGGGCGGCGGCCGATCGGCCTGCCCGCCTCCGCTCAGCCACTCCAGGGCCAGGTGCAAGCGCGCCCCATAAACCGCGCCGGGGCCGGCGGGCGGACGCCGGACGCCGAGCGCCGGCACCTTTGCCGGCGGCGCCATGGGCTGCGGCCCGGGACGGGCCACTTCACCCTCTTCGAGCAAACGGGGCGCCTCCCCCCAGATGCCGTCGGCCCCGCCCAGATCCGCCACGGCCGCGGCCAAGCGCTGCCAGGCGCTGGCCGCGGCGCCCTCCTTCTTCGCCTCGACACCGCTGGCGAAGAAGAACTGCCGGGCGCGAGTCAGGGCCACGTAGAGCAGGTTGAGTTCCTCCCGGGCGGCGTAGGCCGCCTCGGCCTGGAACAGAGCCTCGCGCCGGGTGCCGCGCTCCGACCTGCGCCCGACCAGGGAGAGATGGCGCGGCCGCGCCTCCTCCGGCGGCCAGTCGAGCAGGACGGAATAGGCCTCGCCATGGCGGCCCGTGTTGTGGGCATCCAGCAGCCAGACCACGGGCGCTTCCAGCCCCTTGGCGGCGTGGATGGTGAGGATGCGCACCCGGTCCTCGACCTCCCCGGCGCGAATCGCACCCTCGTCGGGCGCTTCCTCGTCCGCCGCCTGGCCCAGCCGCGCCAGTTCGTCGAGGAAGCGCGGCAGGCTGGGGTAGCGGCCGGCATCGAGGGCGAGCGCCAGGGCGATGAAGGCCTCCAGGTTGGCCGCCACGCCCGGCCACATGGCCGCCGGCACGGCCGCCCGGTAGCGCGCCACGAGGTCCCCCTCGTGGTAGATGCGGTCGAGCAGATCATGCACGGGCAGTTGTGCGGACCGGGCCCGCCAGCCCGCCAGCAGGGCGGCGGCACGCGCCAGCGCCGGCGGGGCCGAGCCTGCCGTGGCGCAAGCCTGCAGGCGCTGCCACCAGTCCGCCTCGGCGCGGCTGGCCAACGACAGGAGATCGCCGTCGCCGGCGCCGAAGAGCGGCGCGCGCAGGGTATGGGCGAGGGCCAGGCTGTCCGCCGGGGTGGCGAGGCAGCGCAGCAGCGCGGTGAGATCCGCCGCCTCCAGGGTGCGCAGCAGCCCGCCCCGGCCGACGCTGAGGTAGGGAATGCGCGCGGCGCGCAGCGCCCGCTCGAACTCCGGCAGCACGCTGCGCCGGCGCGTCAGCACCATGATGTCGCCATAGCGCGCCGGCCGCTCCGCACCCGTCTCCCGGTCCACGACGGCCCAGCGCCCGACGATCTCGCCGATCTTCCCGGCAAGAAGCCGCGCCTCGGTCCGCCGCCGCCGGTCTTCCTCGGCGACGGCCGGCTCGGCGAGTGGGTCGCGCAGCCGGGGCGCGGAAGCGCTACGCCCCGGCCCTTCCCCATCACCGCATAAAGGCGGCAGCTCGATGCGTCCGGGAAGCCGCTCGTTCCAGGCCGCGTGGGGACGGAATGGACGGAATCGCTCCTCGCCCGAGAACAGGCGGTTCACCACTTCGACAATGCGCGGGGCGTTGCGCCGCGTCGTATCGTTATCGATGCGGGTGGCGCCGTAGTGCTCGGCCAGGAACCGCCCCGCCCGCTCGAAAACCCGCGGCTCGGCACGGCGGAAGCGGTAGATGGACTGCTTGGGATCGCCGACGACGAACAGCCGCGGCTTCTCCCCGTCCGGCCCATCGCCCGGCGATCCATAAGCGGCCAGCCAGGCGAGCAGGATCCGCCACTGCAACGGGTTGGTGTCCTGGAACTCGTCGAGCAGGATGTGCTTGTAGCGGGCATCCAGCCGCGCCTGCAGGAAGGCCGCCTGCGCCCCGTCGTCCAGCATGCGCGAGACGTGCCATTCCAGGTCGGCGAAATCCATCAGCCGCCGCTCGCGCTTATAACGCTCCAGCGCCTCCAGGTAGGCCGCGCCGGCCGTCAGCGCATGGCGGTTGAAGGCCCAGGCCCGCTCCTCGCGCCGCGCCGCCTCCGCCGCCAGCACCGCCCCGCCCAGGCGGGCATGCAGTTCGAGCAGGCGGCCGGCGGCGGCGCCAAAGCGCTTGTCCAGGGCCTTGCCCGGGCTGCGGCTGCGCAGCTCACCGTCCTCCTTGACGAACACGCCGCGCACCAGCTCGAAGCGCGCCGCCTCGTCGCGCGCCGCCGCCGCGGCCTCCAGCCGCTGCACGTAGCCCGCGTCGGTCTTCAGCTCGCTGCTCCGCAGGATGCCGGCATACTCGCCCAGGGCCGTCGCCAACCCGGCGTCGGCGAAGAACCCCGCCAGGGCGGCGGCCTCCTCGGCCACCCCCAGTTCCTCCCGCAGCCGCTCCAGGGCGCCGGGCAACGCCGCGTCCCCGTCGCCGGCCCAGGCGTGCCATTCGGCGCGCCGCTCCGCCAGGCGAAAGAGCAGCTCCCGGGTGCTGTCGGCGCCGATGTTTTCCAGCAGCCAGAGCAGCGACTGCGCCACGTGGTCCCCTCTGCGCCCGTGCTCCTCGGCCGCCGTCCTCGTTTTTCGGCCGCAGGCCTCGGCGAAGAGCTGCCACACCTCCTCCTTCAGCCGCCCCCCGGACTCGTGCAGGACGAAGCCGGCCAGGTCGCTCGCCAGGGGGGCGCCCTGGACGAGGCGGGCGAACCAGCCGTGGAAGGTGCTCACGGTGAGCGCCGGCACGGCGGCCTGCACCTGCTCGAACAGCCCGCGGGCGCGGGCCAGGGCGGCGTCGAGCCGGTGCGCCGGCACCGCGCGCTCGCGCAGGAAGGCGCGCACCTGCTCCTCGCCGCCGACGGCCAGCAGCTCCAGCCATTGCGCCAGCCGACCCTCGATCTCCCGCGCCGCCTTGCGCGTGTAGGTGATGGCCAGGATTTCGCCGGGCGCCGCGCCCTCCAGCAGCAGGCGCAGGATGCGCGAGACGAGGAGCCAGGTCTTGCCGCTGCCGGCGCAGGCTTCCACCACCACGGAGCGGCGCGGATCGAGCGCCTGGGCGATGAGGTTCGGATCGCTCA
>CAYZLI010000004.1:26817-57365 GCA_964479195.1 uncultured Rhodocyclaceae bacterium | reverse complement strand
GTTCGATGGACAGCCATTCCCATACCCGGTAGGCGGTGTCGTTCAAGACCCGCATCAGCGGCGCACTGGATTCCGAGGTCAGCGTGACATTGGCGAACAGGTGGCGGGTGCCGGTGGACGGAAGCGACAGGGGCGTGTATTCGGTGATGTCATAGCCGTCGCGGGCAACGCTCTCGTACTCCTTGCCCCAGGCATGGGCGTCCTGGGGGATGAAGGCCCGCTCCAGGACCGTCTCCGTCGTGCTGTCGGTACTGCGCTTGCCGCCGTAGAGCACCTTGCGCAGGGCGTCCATGCGCGAGGTCGTCACGTAGTTGAGGAAATCCCCGCTCCAGGCGCCGCTGCACTTCTTGTTGGCCGTGACGCTGGCAGGCTCGAAGCGGCCATTGCCCGTGCTGTACGCGTAGCACTTGTAGGAGTCGAAGTAGCCATAGTAGTCGATCGCCGGCTTGTAGCCGATGTCCAGCACGCCGTCGTCGTTGAGGTCGGAGGTGTCGTTGTAGGCCTCGTAGTACAGCCGGTGGTCCCGCGCCATGGTGAGCAGCACCAGGGGCGGCTGGCTCTGGGTGAGGAAAAGCGGAGACTGGCTGATGTTGAGCGCCTGGGCCGGAGCCCCCTGCAGCAGCAGCCCGGCCGCCAAAGCGTGCGCGAGCCGCCGCAATTGCCCCCTGCAAGCCGAGTACCGTGTAGCCATGAGCAACTCCTTTCCCTCAATACTGCCGGTACGTCGCCTGCAACATCACCCGCGTCTTGACGCTGCTGGCGAAGCCCACCGCCGTGATGCGGTACAGGTAGTTCGGCTGGCCGGCCCCGAAGCCGGTCTTCAGGCTGCCGGCCGCCGGCACGGTGATGACCTCGATGATGTAGCGGGGCTGCTTGAGCACGCCGCTGACGCTCGCTCCGCCCGTGTAGGTGCCGTACTTGACGCTCTTGCCCGCATCGTCGCCGACGGTCCAGCCCAGGTCGTTGTCATTGGTCAGCTTATCCCAGACGGGCGTGCCGTCCGTGCCCGGATAGCACAGGCCGGTGGCGCTGCAGCCCGTCTCGAAGCCCGCCTCGCCGACGATGCGGGTGGCCTGGTAGATCTCCCGTTCGCCGTCGCGCAGGGCCGCCTCGGCAGCCTGGAAGGCCTTGTTCCATTCCCGCAGGTTGCCCGCCATGCGCTCCTCGATGATGCCCGTGCGCATGGTGGACACCATGAGCAGGGTGAGGACTACCAGGACCATCAGCGCGGTCACCAGCACGACTCCGGATTGCCGGCTGCTTCCCTTGTTGCAAGGCGATGACATGACCATGGCCTATTGCGTACGGTTGCGGATGGTGGTCGTGGCCGTATAGACGCGGCGCACACGCCGGTCCCCCGCCGTCGTGCTCGTGCCGTCGTAAGTGTAGGTCTGGGCGACCGGCGACAGGCCATCCTCCAGGGTGTTCAGCAGCAGACTCACCCGCACGGCCATCACGTTCGGCCAGTTGGCGGCGGTCTCGACGGCATCGGCCTTCTGCCACCGGTCGGCGGTCTTGTTGCCGTCCAGGTCGACGCCGTACTCCACCTGCATGTTCTGCACGCCTTCCAGGAGTTCCTGCGCGCTCGTGCTGCCAGTCTGGTTGAGCGCCACCGTCCAGAGGGAGTTGCCACTGCCGGAGCTGGCGGGGGCGATGAAGTAGCCGTTGGCCGACAGTTTGAGCACCGAGGCGCCCGGCTTGAACGTGTAGCTCGTCTCCGTGGGACAGCTCGAGCCGAGTTCCTTGTTGCAGTTGCCTGGCTCGACCCCAGCCTGGCCTTCGTTATGGACGATGTTGGTCTTGTCGCCGGTATTGGTGGGGCCGGTCATCTGGAAGACGGCGGAATGGGAGCAGTCCGTGATGAGCAGGATCGCGCCCTTCTCGATCTGGTGGGTGCCGGTGTCGATCTGCGCCGAACTGGCATTGTGGTTCTTGATCGATACCTCCGAGCTCGTATCGACCCCCAAGAGCACGATGGCATCCGTGTTGGCGACCGCCGTGGAAAACTCGGAAGGAAAGGTGCTCACCCCACCCTCGTAGCCCCTCACCGGGTTGGAAAGGTCCAGGAACAGGTTGGTGCCCCCATTGACCACGTTGGCATACTGGGACACATCGCCGCAGCCCATGTAGCCCGCCATGCGGATATTACGCGCCAGCAGCTCCATGGCGAAGCGGGCGTTCTCCTGCACCCGGGACATGGCGTCGGCGTAGCGGAAGCTCCCTTTCGAGCTCACGTAGGCGCCGCCCACGACGATGGTCATGAACAGGCCCAGGGTCAGGGCCACCATCAGCTCGATGAGGCTCAGGCCGCCTTGGCGATGCCCGGTGAGAAGCATGCGGCCCGCCCCCTTCATGGTTCGAGCCTCACGACAAAGCTCTTGTCCGCCGCGCCGCTGCGCGTGTCGTCCCAGGAGACGGTGATGGTGAAGACGTTGCCCGAGCGCGACACCGTGCCGGCGCCCAAGGGCAGCAAGGCGAGGTTCTGGTTGTTCCAGGCGCAGGCGTCGTAGAGCGCTATGTTGGCGGACGTGCAGGAGGCGCTGCTGCAGTCCGTGCAGACCTGCGTTGTGCCCGGAGCGGTGACGGAATCGTAGTTGCCCTCCGCCACCCCCTTCGTGTTGGCGCGCATGCGGTCGGCCATGTCGTGGGCCTGCTGGGTGGCCAGCGAACGCAGGTAGGAGCTGTTGTTCTGGCGCAGCCCGGTCAGGAAGAGCCCCGCCAGGGCGAGCAGGCCGAAGGAGACGATGACGACGGTGACGAGCAGCTCGATCATGGTGAAGCCTCGCGCCGACGGACCGCCCCGCCTGCTGCGCGGGCGGAAAACGCTTCGCTGTGTTCCTGGCTGTGTCATGCCCGATCCTGGCCGCTAGGTGCAGGCGTACGGCGCCGCGGGACTCTTCGTCAATTGCACGCGACCGGTTGTCGTCACCGCCAGCCCCCGCCCCGAACTCAAGCCCCGGCTGTCGCACAGGGTCAGCCGGTAGCTGAGGGAAGCCGGCACGCCGGAGGGCCGGTACTGCAGATAGGTCGCGCTGGTGAATACTGCCGCCGTATCCTCCTTCTCCACCTTCAGGGTGTTGCCGGAGCTCAGCGCCTGACCGACGCGCAGGATTTCGTCGGTGCCGGCATCGACGACCCCGTCCGCGTCGCGATCCTCGAAAACGATGCGCCCGGCGGCGAAGTCGGTGCCCGCACAACTCGTGCCGTTGCTGCTGGGGCAGATGCTCACCCGGTAGCCCCTTCTTGCCGACTCGCTGCGCGCCAGGGCCAGCTCCGAGATCACGTCATTCGTCTCGGTGGCCAGGCGGTTGTTGCGCAACAGGTCCAGCCATGACGGCCCGGCAAGGGTCATGAGCACGGCCAGCAGCGCGACCGCGATCATCAACTCGATTAGCGTGAATCCCCTGAGCGAGTGCATTATTCTTCCCTTATGGCTGCATGATAGTCGGGTGATTCAGGGGATAAAGGGCGGCGCGACCGGCGGAACGCCACGGCCGATGAGTGGCGGGAATGCCGCGACCGCCCGCCACTACCATAGTCGCAAGAACCTCGAGGAATCGACCCTTCGCCCACCGGTCCGGTATCGTCTGTATGCGCTGGGGCTATGTCATAAACCGTCCGGGGCCCGTGCCGCGCCTGTTGGCCGGGCTGGCGATCTCGACTGCGCTGCACGCCGCGCTGCTCGCCTGCCATTGTGTCGGACTATCCTCCGCCACACTACCGAGCTTTTCGGCGGCAGGGGTGCTGCGCGTGGACCTGGCGCGCCCGCTGGCGGATATCCCGGGGCGCTCCCTTTCAAAACCCGCACCCGCCGCCCCCGGGTCGTCCGAGATTCCTTCCGCGCGGCCCGAACCAGTCGCAGCCGATGGCCGACGCCAGACGCCGTCGGATTTGGCCCTGCTCCCCCTGCCCGCCGCACTCTACCTGCCGGCCCGGGAACTCACCCGGCGGCCGCAAATCGTCGACGCGATCGATCTGGACACTCCCGCCTTCGACGCATATTCGGCGCCAGGCAAACTGTCGTTGCGCCTGTTTGTCAATGAATCCGGCAATGTGGACGCGGTCGCGGTGGATGCCACCGATCTGCCGGCGGCCTTTGCCGAACGGGCGCGAGCGGAGTTTTCCCGGGCCCGTTTGAAGCCCGGGGAAAAAGATGGCCAAAGAGTGAAAAGCCAGATGCGGATCGAGGTGAGCTTCGATCCGCGCTGAGGGCAAGCAGGCGCCGACCGTCTCAGCCTGATCGGCGCACGCGCACGACGATATCGACGCCCTCGGCCACGACGCCGGCCGGCAGGCGGGGCAGGCCGACCACGCGGACGGCTTCCGACGGCAGATCGGCCAGTTCGCCAGTTTGCGTGTCGTACATGTGGTGGTGCGGGCTTGTATTGGGGTCGTAATAGACCCGGCTGGGATCGACGAGGATTTCCCGGATCAGGTTCTTTTCCAGGAACAGCTTAAGGGTGTTGTAGATCGTGGCTTTCGAGGCCCTGGCGTGGCGCCGGTTAACCTGCGCCAGGATCTGGTCGGCGGAAAGGTGTGTCATTCGGGAGAACAGCACCCGGGCGATTTCGGTCCGCTGCCGGGTGGGGCTGATGCCATGCTGCCGCAGTCGTTCCGCGACGTCGTCCAGTCCCCACGTGGCCCTCTTGTCCATGAGCCGATTATAGGGTTCGACCTGGACCCTGTCTAACTCGTCCGGCCCGGCCTCTGCAGCTCCTTCGGCAGGGGGAACATGACATGCTCGGAAATCCCTGCCAGTTGGCCGACGTGCTCGGCGCCAAGCGCTTGCAGGCGTTCGATCACCCGGCGCACCAGGACCTCGGGCGCCGAGGCGCCGGCGGTGACCCCCACATGCCGCCGGCCCGCCAGCCATTCCGGCTTGATCTGCTCGGCGCTGTCGATCAGATAGGCCGCGACACCCCGGTTCTTCGCCACTTCGCACAGGCGGTTGGAGTTGGAACTGTTGGGCGAGCCGACGACGAGGATCAGGTCGCATTCGGCCGCCATGAGCTTTACGGCGTCCTGGCGGTTCTGGGTGGCATAACAGATGTCGTCCTTCTTCGGGCCGACGATTTCCGGGAAGCGCTCCTTCAGCGCGGCAACGATGGCGGCGGCGTCATCCACGGAGAGCGTCGTCTGCGTCACATAAGCCAGCTTGCGCTCGTCCCGCACCCGCAGCCCGGCCACGTCCGCGGGCTGCTCCACCAGGTACATGCCGCCCGCGGCTTGCCCCATGGTCCCTTCCACCTCCGGATGGCCGCGGTGGCCGATCATGACGATCTCGCGGCCGGCCTCCCGCATGCGCCCGACCTCGATGTGCACCTTGGTCACCAGCGGGCAGGTGGCGTCGAACACCCGCAGCCTGCGCCGGTCGGCCTCCTGTCTTACGGCCCGCGACACGCCATGGGCGCTGAAGATGACGGTGGCCCCGTCCGGCACCTCGTCCAGTTCATCCACGAACACCGCACCCTTGGCGCGCAGATCCTCCACGACGAAGCGGTTATGCACAACCTCATGGCGCACGTAGATCGGCGCCCCGTAGAGCGCCAGCGCCCGCTCGACGATTTCGATGGCGCGCTCGACGCCGGCGCAGAAACCGCGCGGATTGGCCAGTTGTACGTCCATCACAGGATCCCGATCACCTCGACCTCGAAGCGGATCGACTTGCCGGCCAACGGATGGTTGAAGTCGATCAGCGCACTCTCTTCGGCCAGTTCGCGCACCAGCCCGGTGAAGGTCGCCCCGTTCGGTGCCTTGAATTCGAGCAGCGTCATCTCCCGAAGTTCCGCCGGGGTGGGCAATTCGCTGCGGACAAAGCGCTGCATCAGCTTGGGGTTGTGGGGGCCGAAACCCTGTTCCGGATCGAGCAGGAACACCGAACGGCTACCCGGCGCGAGGCCGACCAGCCAGCGCTCCAGGCTGGGAGCCAGTTCCCCGGTGCCCAACTGCAGCGTGGCCGGCGTCGAACCGAAGGTGCTGACCAGCTCCGTGTCGTCGGCGAGCGCCAGCCGGTAATGCAGGGTGAGCAGGCTGCCGGCCTGAACCGTGGCGGTCATCGGGAATCTCCGGAGCCGGCAGCCGCTGGCCGGCCGAACGCCTGCTGCCAGATGAGCAGGGCGACGCCGAGGGAAATGGCCGAGTCGGCAACATTGAAGGCCGGCCAGTGCCAGCCAACCGCATGCACGTCGAGGAAATCGATCACCGCGCCGAACAGCAGGCGGTCGATGACGTTGCCCAGCGCGCCGCCCAGTACGAGCGCACAGGCTGACGGCAGCAGGCGCTCGGCGGCATGAAGCTTCAGCATCGCCACCAGCCAGGCCGACACCGCCAAGGCCAGCACGACGAAGAACCAGCGCTGCCAGCCCGCCGCGTCCGACAGGAAGCTGAATGCGGCGCCAGGGTTGTACACCAGCACGAGGTTGAAGAACGGGGTCACTTCGATGCTCTGTCCGAATTTGAGCGCGGAGGTGACCCAGAACTTGGTCAGTTGGTCGAGGACCATCACCACGCCGGCGAAGCCCAGCCAGAACGCAAACCTACGCGTGAGCACGCGGCTCGCCTTCGCCGAACAGGTTCGCGTCGCAGCGCCCGCACAGCTCGGGATGTTCCGCATTCGCGCCCACATCCTCCCGCCAATGCCAGCAGCGCGCGCATTTCTTGTGCGGGCTGGGCACGGCGACGACGCCTTCGGCATCCGCATTGGCCGCTTGCACCAGTGTCGCCTTCGAGCAAATCAGCACGAAGCGCAGGTCGTCGCCCAGCGAGGCCAGGTGCCCGTAGCGGGCTGCGCCGGCACGGATTTGCACTTCTGCCTGGAGCGAGGAGCCGATTCTCCCCGATACGCGCAGTTCTTCCAGCACCTTCTGCACATCCGAGCGCACGGCGCGGATTTCACGCCACCGTTCGAGCAGCGCCCCCTCGCCCGCCTGCTCGGGCAGGGCATGCCACGTCGTGAGCATCACGCTGTCGTCCGCGTTCCTGGTCAGCACCTGCCAGATCTCTTCGGCGGTAAAGGACAGCACCGGCGCCATCAGCCTCACCAGGGCCTGCAGGATGTGCCACAGGGCGCTCTGGGCGGCGCGGCGCGGCTTCGAGCCGGCCGCGGTAGTGTACAGACGGTCCTTGAGAATATCGAGATAGAAGGCGCCCAGCTCCTCGGAGCAGAAGGTCTGCAGGGCCTGGACGACGCGGTGGAACTCGTAGCGGTCGTAGTCCGCCGTGGCCTGGTTCTGCAACTGGCGCGCCAACGCCAGGGCATAGCGGTCGATCTCCAGCCACTCGCCTACCGGCAGCATGTCCTTGGCCGGATCGAAGTCGGCGGTGTTGGAGAGCAGGAAGCGCAGGGTATTGCGGATGCGGCGGTACGCCTCCACCACCCGCTTGAGGATTTCGTCGGAGATGGACAACTCGCCCGAGTAGTCGGTGGCCGCCACCCACAAGCGCAGGATCTCCGCGCCCAGGGTGTCCGAGACCTTCTGCGGCGCGATGACATTGCCCTTGGACTTGGACATCTTGTGGCCCTGGCCGTCCACCACGAAGCCGTGGGTGAGCAGGCCATCGTAGGGCGCGCGCCCGTCCAGGGCGCAGGCGGTGAGCAGCGACGAATGGAACCAGCCGCGGTGCTGGTCCGAGCCCTCCAGGTAGAGGTCGGCCGGCCACTTGCTATCGGCCTCGTGGCTGCCGCGCATCACGGTCCAGTGGGTCGTGCCGGAATCGAACCACACGTCCAGGGTATCGCGCATCTTGTCGTAGTGCGTCGCCTCCTCGCCCAGCAGCTCGCGCGGTTCGAGCTTGAACCAGGCGTCGATGCCTTCCTTCTCGACCCGCCGGGCCACTTGCTCCAGCAACTCCAGGGTGCGCGGATGCGGCTCGCCCGTTTCCTTGTGCAGAAAGAAGGGAATCGGCACGCCCCAGTTGCGCTGGCGCGACACGCACCAGTCCGGGCGGTTGGCGATCATGGCATGCAGGCGCGCCTGGCCCCAGTCGGGATAGAAGCGCGTCGCGTCCACCGCCTTGAGGGCCGACTCCCGCAGCGTCGGGCCGTTGTGCCCCGGAAGCCGATCCATGCCCACGAACCATTGCGACGTGGCGCGATAGATGATGGGCGTCTTGTGGCGCCAGCAGTGCATGTAGCTATGCACAATCTCACCCGAGGCGAAGAGGCTGCCTACTTCGCGAATCTTCTCGATGATGGCGGCGTTGGCCTTCCACACGTTCAGGCCGCCGAAAAAAGGCAGGCTCTCGGCGAAGCGGCCGTCGCCCTGCACGGGGTTGAGGATTTCCTCGTTCCGCATGCCATGGCGCTTGCAGGACTCGAAGTCCTCCAGGCCGTAGGCCGGGGCGCTGTGGACTACGCCCGTGCCGGCGTCGAGCGTCACATAATCGCCCAGATAGACGGGCGAGTGGCGGTCGTAGAAGGGATGGCGGAAACGGATCAGGGCGAGCGCCGTGCCCTGGCAGGCGCCCAGCACCGTGCCTTCCAGGCCGTAGCGGGCCAGGGCCTGGGTACGCAGTTCGGCAGCGAGCACCAGCATGCCGCGGGACGTGGCCACCAGTTCGTAGGTGAATTCCGGATGCAGGTTGAGGGCCTGGTTGCCGGGTATGGTCCAGGGGGTGGTCGTCCAGATCACCGCGTAGCACGGCCCTTCCGGCAGCGCTGCCAAGCCGAAGGCGTGCGCCAGCCTGCCCCGCTCCGCGTCATCCAGGGGAAAACCCACGTCGATGGCGGGCGACTTCTTGTCCTGGTATTCGACCTCGGCTTCCGCCAAGGCCGAGCCGCAGTCGAAGCACCAGTTCACGGGCTTGAGGCCCTTGAAGAGAAAGCCGCGCCGGTGAATCTCGCCCAGGGCGCGAATCTCGTCGGCCTCGTTGCGGAAGGCCATCGTAAGGTAGGGACGGTCCCAGCCGCCCAGCACCCCCAGGCGGATGAAGTCCGCCTTCTGCCGCTCCACCTGCTCGGCGGCGAAGGCGCGACAGAGCTCACGCGCCTTGTCGGCCGGCAAGTGCTTGCCGTGCAGCTTCTCGATCTGGTGCTCGATGGGCAGGCCATGGCAGTCCCAGCCCGGCACATAGGGCGCATCGAAGCCCGCCAAGGTCTTGGAGCGGACGATGATGTCCTTGAGGATCTTGTTCACCGCATGGCCGATGTGGATGTCGCCGTTGGCGTAGGGCGGGCCGTCGTGCAGCAGGAAGCGCGGCCGGCCGGCGGAAGCGTTGCGGATTTTCTGGTAGAGCTTGCCGCGCTGCCACTCGGCGACCCACTGGGGCTCGCGCTTGGCCAGATCGCCCTTCATCGGAAAGGGCGTGTCGGGAAGGTTCAGGGTTTTTCTGTAGTCGGCCATGGCGGTTTGCTATGCGATATGTTCTTGCGCGCGCAGGGCGGCGAAATGCGCCTTGGCGTCGGTCACGTCCCGCGCAATCTGCGCCGCGAGCGCCTCGAAACTGTCGAATTTCGCCTCATCGCGCAGCTTGTGCAGGAAGTTCACCCGGAGATGGTCCCGATAGAGATCGCGGTCGAAATCGAAAAGATGCACCTCCAGCGTCGGCCGCCCCCCCGATCTCAACGTCGGGCGCACGCCGAGGCTGGCCACGCCTTCCAGCGGGCGCTCGCCGCTGCCATCCACCGTGACGACGAAGATGCCGGACAACGGCGCGCGGCGTCGCTTCAACTGGATATTGGCCGTGGCGAAACCCAGTTTGCGGCCCAGCTTCTCGCCATGGACGACCCGCCCCGAGATGCAGTAGGGGCGGCCCAGCAGGCGCTCGGCATGCTCCAGGTCGCCCGCCTCCAGCGCCTCGCGCACGGCCGAGCTGGACACCCGCTCGCCTTCATGCACCAGGGTTTCCATCGCCTCGACACCGAAGCCGTGCTCGGTGCCGGCGTTCTGCAACATCGCGAAGTCGCCGGTACGGCCCTTGCCGAAGCGGAAATCGTCGCCGATGATGAGGTGGCGCACCCCGAGCCCCCGGACGAGGCGTTCGACGAACTCCTCGGCACTCAGGGCGGCAAAGCGCGCATTGAAGGCGCATACATAAGCCTGGTCGATGCCGCACTCGGCCAGCAGTTGCAGCTTTTCCCGCAGGCTGGTGAGCCGGGCCGGCGCCGACTGGGGCGCAAAAAACTCCCGCGGATTGGGCTCGAAGGTCAGCAGCGCGGCCGGCAGCCCGGCCCGGTGGGCCAGGGCCGTCAGCTGCGCCAGGAGCGCGCGATGGCCGCGGTGCACGCCATCGAAGTTGCCGATGGTGAGCACGGTCGAATACGGCGCGCGGGCGGGAATGCCGCGGAAGACCTGCATGAGGGGGAAACGCTATTAAAGCGACAAATTATAGCAGCCGAGGGATTACTCCATCCGGGCCAGCTTGGATTTCGCGAGCGGCGGATTCTTGGCGAGATAACGGCGGATGCCGCGCACGATGGCCTCGGCCATCTTCTCCTGATAGGCCTCGTCGTTCAGCCGCCTTTCCTCATCCGGGTTGCTGATGAAGGCGGTCTCGACGAGGATGGAGGGGATATCCGGAGCCTTCAGCACGGCAAAGCCGGCCTGCTCCACCTGCCCTTTGTGCAGGGTGTTCACGCCGCCCAGTTCACCCAGCACCGCCCGGCCCAGCTTGAGGCTGTCGTTGAGGGTGGCCGTCTGGGAGAGGTCGAGCAGGGTGCGCGCCAGATGCGGGTCCTTCACGTCCAGGTTCACCCCGCCGATCAGGTCGGCGGCGTTTTCCCGCTGCGCCAGCCAGCGGGCCGCCGAACTGGAGGCACCGTTCTCCGACAGCACGAACACCGAGGAGCCGCGCGCCGTCGGCTTGATGAAGGCGTCCGCATGCACCGAGACGAAGAGGTCGGCCTGCACACGGCGCGCCTTCTGCACGCGCTGGTGCAGGGGGATGAAGAAGTCGCCGTCGCGGGTCAGCATGGAGCGCATGTTGGGCTCGGCATCGATCTTGGCCTTCAGCCGGCGGGCCACCTCCAGGGTGACGTTCTTCTCATGGCTCCCGCCGCGCCCGATCGCGCCCGGGTCCTCGCCGCCGTGGCCGGGGTCGAGGACGATCGTGACCAGCCGCGACACTTCCGGCCTGGGCTCCCCGCCCGCCGCGCCCGGCTTGCCCCGCAGCTCTTCGATAGGCCGCAGTTCCCTCTGTTCCAGTTTCTCGAGCAGGCTCAACAGGGGATCGACCGGCTCGGCCGGATAGAGATCCATCACCAGCCGGTGGCCGTATTCGCCCACGGGCCTGAGGGTGAACACTTCGGGCCTGATCTCGGTCTTCAGCTCCACCACCAGCCGCACCACCCCCGGCTTGTGGCGGCCGGCGCGGATCAGCTTGATGTAGGGATCCGTCTCGGAGATCTTGTTGGGCAGGCTCTGCAGGACGCTGTTGAACTCGACGCCCTCCAGGTCCACGACGAGCCGCTCCGGGTTCCTGACGATGATGTGCGTGAAGGCAAGCGGCTGCTGGTATTCGAGGGTGAGGCGGGTGTAGTCGCGGGCCGGCCAGACGCGCACGGCCAGGATGCTGCTGGCCGCGGCGAAGCCGGCCGGGCTCACCAGCAGCGTCAGGGCGGCGCCGGCGCAGCGGAGGAAATCGCGGCGCTTCAGCCCGGGGATTGGCGGAGGCTGTTCAGGCATGCACGCCCCGCCGCGGTGAGGGAAACGATTTCAGCCGTGCGCCCCGTGCCCGTGATCCGGAGCGCGACGCGCAGGTCCGCGGGGGCGAGATACGTCCCGGCCTTCTCCGGCCATTCGACGAAGCAGACCGCCTCGCCCTGGAAGTATTCGTCGAGCCCTGCATCGAGATACTCTTCCGGCTGGCTGAACCGATAAAAATCAAAGTGATGCAACTTTAACCTAGAAATAGCATAAAGTTCAACCAAAGTATAGGTGGGACTCTTCACATTTCCCCCGTAGCCCAGGGCCCGCAGCACTCCCCGCACCAGGGTCGTCTTGCCGCTGCCGAGATCGCCGCAAAGGTAAATCACCAGCCCCGGGACCAAGGCCCGGGCGAGCCGCGCGCCGAGCGCCAAGGTGGCCAGTTCATCCGGCAGCGCCACCCTCAGGCTCGTAGGACTATCATCAGCGGGATGCAAGAGAACTCCTCAATCGACTGGACCGGACTCGCCGGGCGCATCAAGCAGTGGGGGCGGGAACTCGGCTTTGATGCCATAGGGATTACGGACACGAATCTGGAGGTGGCGGAAGCCAACCTCGCCGCCTGGCTGGAAGCAGGCTGCCACGGCGAAATGGATTATATGGCAAGCCACGGCACCAAGCGTTCGCGCCCGGCGGACCTGGTGCCCGGCACGATCCGCGTCATCACGGCGCGCATGAACTACCTGCCCCGGGCCGCCCACGCCGAATCCGTGCTGGCCGGCGGCAGGCGCGCCTTCGTCTCCCGCTACGCCTTGGGTCGCGACTACCACAAGCTCCTGCGCGGGCGGCTGGAAAAGCTGGCCGAGCGCGTGGCAAGCGAGGCCGGCCCTTACGGTTACCGGGTGTTCACCGATTCCGCGCCGGTGATGGAAGTGGAACTGGCGGCGAAGAGCGGGCTGGGCTGGCGCGGCAAGCATACGCTGCTCCTGGCGCGGGAGGCGGGTTCGTACTTTTTCCTGGGCGAGATCTATACGAACCTGCCGCTGCCCGTAGACGCGCCGCAGGCGCAGCACTGCGGCACCTGCCGCGCCTGCCTCGACATCTGCCCCACCAAGGCCATCGTCGCCCCCTACCGGGTCGATGCGCGCCGCTGCATTTCCTACCTCACCATCGAGCTCAAGGGCAGCATTCCGGAGGAACTGCGGCCCCTCATGGGCAACCGCATCTACGGCTGCGACGACTGCCAGCTCGTCTGCCCCTGGAACCGCTATGCCCAGTTTGCGAAGGAGGTGGATTTCGCCGTGCGCCACGGCCTGGACGCGGCCCAACTGGTCGCCCTCTTCGCCTGGAGCGAGGAGGAGTTCAAGGCACGCATGGCCGGCAGCGCCATCCACCGCCTCGGCTACGAGCGTTGGCTGCGCAACATCGCCGTGGCCCTGGGCAATGCACCCGGCTCGCCGGAGGTCGTCGGCGCATTGGAATCGCGGCGCAACCACGCCTCCCCCCTGGTGCGCGAGCACGTGGCCTGGGCGCTCGCCCGCCACGGCTCAGCGTGAAGGCGGAAACCAGCGCCAATAGGCCATCGCCAGCAAGGCCAGCGCCGCGTAGAGAGTGGTGAATACTTCGACAGGCAGATCCCAGTAGAGGAAGCTCCCCACCCAGCGCTCGACGAAACCGGCATCGGTGGGTGCGGCGCCGCGCAGCAGATCCTCCCACACGGTCAGCGGACAGGCGATGCCGGCCAAGGACTCCAGGGCGACGAAAACAATCGCCCCCGCGTGCAGCCAGCGCAGCCGCCTTGCCCTCACCCAGCGCCAGCCCGCCGCCGCGCCGATCGGGACCAGGACGAATCCCGCCGTGATGAAAAACGCGATGGCGAAATGGGCGACCAGAATGAGGTCGGCGAACAGCGTCCTCATACCTGCGGCGTGCCTGGGCTCACGCCCCTGTGGCGATCGGCCGGCCCGGGTCGGCGCACCACTCGCTCCAGGACCCACCGTAAAGCTTCGAGCCGTGCAGGCCGGCGATCTCCATGGCCAGGAGATTGTGGCAGGCGGTAACCCCCGAGCCGCAGGAATGCACGATGTCCCCCGCCGTCCGCTGGCCCAGCAGCGCGGCGAACTCGGCCCGCAACTCCGCGGCCGGGCGGAAGCACTGGTAGTCGTCCAGGTTGTCCTGGTAGAAGCGATTCACGGCGCCGGGGATGTGGCCAGCCACGGGATCGAGCGGCTCATTCTCGCCGCTGAAGCGTTCCTCGTTGCGGGCATCCAGGGTCAGCGTCCCGGCGTCGCCCAGCTTGGACAGCACGTAGGCCGCATCGACGCGCATGCCGCATTGCGGGCGCGGGGTGAAGTTGCCGTCGGCCGGAGGCGGGAGCTCGGCCGTCAGGGTGCCGCCGACGCGCCGCCAGGCGGCAATGCCGCCGTCCAGCACAGCCACCCGCTCGTGGCCGAGCCAGCGCAGCATCCACCACAGGCGAACCGCGAAGGTCCCGCCGGAATCATCGTAAGCCACCACCTGGTCCTCATGGTTCAGGCCGTGCGCGGCCAGACGGTCCGCCAGCCAGTGGGGCGCGGGAAGCGGATGGCGTCCATTGGTGCCGGTCTTCGGCCCGGAAAGGTCGTCGTCCAAGTGTAGGAAACGGGCTCCCGGGACGTGGCCGCGGGCATAGGCGCTGCGCCCGTGCAGCGGATTGGCGAGGTCGTGGCGGCAGTCGAAAACCCGCCAGTGGGGATCATGAATGTGGGCCAGCAGATCCGGGCCGCCGACGATGGTGGAGAAGCCTTTCATTCCCCGGGGTCCCCCGCCAGCCAGGCGCGCGCCTCCTGCTCGTCGGCGAACACGCGCAGGTCGGCATTCACGAAGATCTGGGACAGCCAGGCGCTCCAGGCCACCCACTGGGAGTCGGTGAGCACGGCGATCTTGCCGAAATCGTTGGAATGGGCGCGGGAGAACTTGATCTCTTCCCAAGCCATGTCAAGGGTGAAGTCGGCCATCTGGCGCAGGTCGAAGAGCAGGTTCACCGCCCCTTCGAACTTCACCCGGTAATTGACGTGGTCCTCGAACTCCTTGTAGTCGCTCAGCGTAAACTCGCCGAAGACGGTAACGGTGACCAGATTGCCCTGGTGGTCGGTGACGATCATGGCTTTCTCCCGGTTGTTGCTTCCACTATAGCGGCACGGCCCATCCTGCTCAACACCGCCTATGACGGGACAGCCGGCGATAAGCTATCATTACGCTTTGTTTTTGTGCCAACTTAGATGAGCCAAGCCCCCCAAGGCCGGCAGCCGGATCAGCCACCGCCATCCTTCGAGGCCGCCCTCGCGGAACTGGAAGCCATTGTCCAGAGCATGGAAACGGGCAAGCTGCCGCTCGAAGAGTCCCTGGCCGCTTACCAGCGTGGCGCGGCGCTGCTGAAATACTGCCAGAATGCCTTGTCCACCGCCGAGCAGAAAATCCAGGTGCTCGAAGCGGGCGAGTTGCGCGAATTTCCCGGCATCGACGCCCCGCAAGGCTGACCCGTCTCGATGGATTTCCAAAGCTGGATGACTGCCGTGCAGCAGCGCACCGAGCGCGCGCTCGAACGGCTGCTGCCCCCCGCCGACGTCGCACCGCAGCGGCTGCATGAGGCCATGCGTTACGCCGCCTTGGGGGGCGGCAAACGCGTGCGTCCCCTGCTCTGCCACGCCGCCGGCGAGCTGGTCGATGCCGACCCGGCACGGCTGGACGTCGCCGGGTGCGCGGTGGAGATGCTGCACGCCTATTCGCTGGTGCATGATGACCTGCCCTGCATGGACGACGACTGCCTGCGCCGCGGCAAGCCCACCTGCCACGTGGAATACGACGAGGCCACGGCCCTGCTGGTCGGCGACGCGCTGCAATCCCAAGCCTTCGTCATCCTTGCCGGCCATCGTCTCACGGACGATGCGGCGCGCCAGTTGGAGATGCTGCACCTCCTGGCCCAGGCAGCGGGCTCCCGCGGTATGGCGGGCGGCCAGGCCATCGACCTCGCGGCGGTGGGCCGGCAGATCTCGCTGGAAGAACTGGAGTCCATGCACGTCCACAAGACCGGCGCCCTGATCCGCGCCTCGGTGCTGCTCGGCGCGGGCTGCGGACGGCCGCTCACGGACGAGGAACTCGCCCGGCTCGACCATTACGCCAAGCGCGCCGGCCTGCTGTTCCAGGTGGTGGATGACATCCTCGACGTGGATGCGGATACCGCCACCCTGGGCAAGACCGCCGGCAAGGACGCCGCCAGCGACAAGCCGACTTACGTCAGCGTGCTGGGACTGGGCGGGGCGCGCCGGCTGGCCGACGAGTTGCACAGCCAGGCCCTGGAGGCGCTCGCCCCCTTCGGCCGGGGGGTGCGCCGGTTGCAGGAGCTCTCCGAGTTCATCGTCACGCGCAAGTTCTGAATGCCCGCCGGCACGCCATGACCGCCTACCCGCTGCTCGAAACCATCCACGACCCGGCCGACCTGCGCAAACTCGACCGCAAGCTGCTGCCCCAGCTCGCCGAGGAACTGCGGGCCTTCCTGCTCGAGTCGGTTTCCAAGACCGGCGGCCACCTGTCCTCCAACCTGGGCACGGTGGAGCTGACCGTCGCGCTGCACTATGTCTTCAACACACCCGAGGACCGGCTGGTGTGGGACGTGGGCCACCAGACCTACGCCCACAAGATTCTCACCGGCCGGCGCGAGGGCATGGCCCGGCTGCGCATGCTGGACGGCATCGCCGGCTTCCCGCGCCGGGGCGAAAGCCCCTACGACACCTTCGGCACAGGTCACTCCTCCACCTCCATCTCTGCCGCCCTGGGCATGGCCATCGCCGCCCGGGACAAGGGTGAAAGCCGGCACGTGGTGGCCGTCATCGGCGACGGGGCCATGAGCGCCGGCATGGCCTTCGAGGCGCTCAACAACGCCGGCGTGGCGGACGCCAACCTGCTGGTCATCCTCAACGACAACGACATGTCCATCTCGCCGCCCGTCGGCGCCCTCAACAAGTACCTGGCGCGGCTGTTCTCCGGGCATGCTTTCAACGCCGCGCGCCGCGCCGGGGAGAAGGTGCTCGGCGTCGCCCCGTCCCTGCTGGAGTTCGCCAAGCGGGCGGAGGAGCACATGAAGGGCATGGTCACCCCGGGCACGCTTTTCGAGGAGTTCGGCTTCAACTACATCGGCCCCATCGACGGCCATGACCTGGATTCCCTCATTCCGACTTTGAAGAACATCGCGGAGCTGAAGGGGCCGCAGTTCCTGCACGTCATCACGAAGAAGGGCCAGGGCTACAAGCTGGCCGAGGCCGACCCCGTGCTCTATCACGGCGTGTCCCGGTTCGACCGCCAGAACGGCATCCAGCAGGGCAAGGGCGGCGGCCGGCTCACCTACACCCAGGTCTTCGGCGACTGGCTGTGCGACATGGCCGCGGCGGACTCGCGCCTGGTCGGCATCACGCCGGCCATGCGCGAGGGCTCGGGCATGGTGCGCTTCGCCGAGGAGTTCCCCGGTCGCTACTACGACGTAGGCATCGCCGAGCAGCATGCCCTCACTTTCGCCGCGGGGCTGGCCTGCGAGGGCGCCAAGCCGGTGGTGGCCATCTACTCGACCTTCCTGCAGCGCGCCTACGACCAGTTGATCCACGACATCGCCCTGCAGAACCTGCCGGTGGTGCTGGCCATCGATCGCGGCGGCCTGGTCGGCGCGGATGGCGCCACCCACAACGGCGCCTTCGACTTGTCGTATCTGACCTGCGTGCCCAACATGGTGGTGATGGCGCCGGCCGACGAGAACGAGTGCCGGCAGATGCTCTACACGGCCTTCCGCACAGACGCCCCCACGGCGGTGCGCTATCCGCGCGGCCACGGCCCGGGCACCGTGCCGGAGAAGGAAATGCGCGCGCTGCCGGTGGGCAAGGGCGAAATCCGCCGCTCCGGCACGAAAGTGGCCTTGCTCGCCTTCGGCAGCATGCTGGCGCCGGCCCTGGCGGCAGGGGAAGAGCTGGGCGCCACGGTGGCCAACATGCGCTTCGTCAAGCCGCTCGACCGGGAACTGGTGCGGGACCTCGCCCTCGGCCATGACCTCCTGGTCACCTTGGAGGAGAATGCGGTCATCGGCGGTGCCGGCGCCGAGGTCGCCCGGGCGCTGGAAGAGCAGGGGCTGGAAGTGCGGCTGCTGCGCCTGGGCTTGCCCGACCGCTTCATCGATCACGGCGATACCGCGCTGCTGCTGGCGCAAACGGGTCTGGACGCGAAGGGCATCGCCGAGAAGGTGAAACAGGCAATACTTGAGTGAAACTGTCGGGAATGATAGGATGCGTCTAGAAGTAAATTCTAATAGACGCCTTACCCCCCGACGGAGCGATAATGAAACCGAGCAAAGCTATGGCTGCCATTCCCGACGTACAAGGTTTCGCCGACACCCGCCAACTGGCCATCAACAAGGTTGGCATCAAATCCATCCGCCATCCCGTGCGGGTGATGGACAAGGGCGGCGGCGTGCAGCACACCATCGCCGTGTTCAACATGTATGTCGGCCTGCCCCACAACTTCAAGGGCACCCACATGTCGCGCTTCGTGGAAATCCTGAACAGCCAGGAGCGCGAAATTTCCGTGGAGAACTTCGAGCCCATGGTGCGCCAGATGGTCAAGCGCCTCGAGGCCGAGACCGGCCACGTGGAGATGACCTTCCCCTACTTCATCAACAAGAAGGCCCCGGTCTCCGGCGTGCAAAGCCTGATGGACTACGAGGTGACCTTCGTCGGCGAGGTCTGCGACGGCGGCCGGTACCGCTTCACCATGAAGGTGCTGGTGCCCGTCACCAGCCTGTGCCCCTGCTCGAAGAAGATTTCCGAGCGCGGCGCCCACAACCAGCGCTCCCACGTCACCGTCACGGCGACGACCAACGATTTCCTCTGGATCGAGGAGCTGGTGCAGCTCGTGGAAGGCCAGGCCTCCTGCGAACTGTTCGGCCTGTTGAAGCGGGTGGACGAGAAGCACATCACGGAGCGCGCCTACGACAACCCGAAGTTCGTCGAGGACATGGTGCGCGACGTGGCAGCGCTGATGAATGCGGACAAGAGGATCGACGCCTACGTGGTGGAAAGCGAGAACTTCGAGTCGATCCACAATCACTCGGCCTACGCGCTCATCGAACGCAACAAGTTCGAAGGCTGACCTCGTAGGGCGCAATGCGCTGCGCTTATTGCGCCCTACGCAGCTACGGTTTCCTTTTCCTGCTCCACCGGCAGCCAGACGCGGAAGGTGGTGCCGCGGCCGGGTTCGCTCTCCACCTCGATTCGCCCCCCGTGCTTGGCGACGATGCTGTAGGAGACCGACAGCCCGAGTCCCGTGCCCTTGCCCACCGGCTTGGTGGTGAAGAATGGATCGAAGATGCGCTTCAGGTTCTCCGGCGCGATGCCGCTGCCCGTGTCGGCCACCGCCACCCAGGCCCAGCCGTCTTCCGCCCCCGTCGTCAGGGTGATGCTGCCCCGTTCGGCGATGGCATGGGCCGCGTTGACCAGCAGGTTCATGAAGACCTGGTTGAGCTGGGACGGCATGCACTCCACCTCGGGCAGATTGCCGTAGTCCTTGGCCACCTCCGCCTTGTACTTGATCTCGTTCCAGACCACGTTGAGGGTGCTGTCCAGGCACTTGTGGAGATCCGACCATTGCCACTGCTGGGTGCTGTCGATCCGTGAGAAGTCCTTCAGGTCCTGGACGATCTTCTTGACCCGGTCCAGGCCCTCCTTGCTCTCCCGGATGAGGGCGCGGACGTCGTCCTTCAGGTAGTCCACGTCGATCTCGCGCTTGAGCACCCGCACCGCCTGCAGCGCCTCGGGCGCCGCCGCCAGGGCATCCTCCATCCCCTCATAAGCCTCCATCAGCTTGAGCAGGTCGCCGACATAGTTGTCCAGGGTGCCCAGGTTGGAATTCACGAAGCCGACGGGATTGTTGATTTCATGCGCCACGCCCGCGGCGAGCTGGCCGATGGAAGCCAGCTTCTCGGACTGCAGGAGCTGGCTGTGGGCCTCGTCCAGTTGGGCGATGAGCCGGCGCTGCTCCTCCTTCTCCCGTTCCAGTTCGACGATCGCCTGGCGCAAGCGCTGCTGATACAGAACCGTGTCCGTGTAGTCGAAAATCGTGATGCACACCTGCTCGATCTCGTCCTGCCGGTTCTTCACCGGCAGGAAGGTGCAGTTCTGGTGCATGTGCTCGACGCCGCCGGTGATCGGCCGGTTGTGGTGGAAGCGGAACAGGAAGGGGCGCTGCTCCCAGGAGGTGAACGCGTAGTTTTTCAACAGGAACACGTTGGCGATCTTCTTCTCCAGCCATTTTCGCGGCAGCTCGGGAAAGCATTCGAACAGGTTGCGCCCCACCACCTCGGCGGCCGGCTTGCCGCTGTGGGTCGCCATGAAGCGGTTCCACAGCACCACGTTCATGGCCCCATCCACGGCCAGGATGCCGACCTCCAGGCGATCGACCACGAAGTCGAGGAGATGGGCGGTATCGACGGTCATCTCAGAGCGCTTCCAGGAAACGGTCGAGTGCCGCGGCCATGGCACGGATCTCACTCTCGGGCATGAGGATCACCAGGTGACAGGCGAAGCTGCGCTGGTCGAGGCGGAAATTCACTTCCACCAGCAGGGCATTGTCCCAGGGCACGTCCTCGGCCTTGAACAGGGCCTGGATCGGCACGCTGTCCGCCATCAGGGAGGGGGCGGAGAAGCCGATTTCCGCCTTGAGCTGCGCGGCAATCCCCCCCAGGCAGGCTCCGACCAGCAGGTTGCTCACGTCGAGCAGCAGTTCCGTCTCCGCCGCGTGGTCCAGTGCGTCCTCGTAGCCCATTAGATCGGCCAGGTCGTTGCAGCGGCTGCCGGCGAAGATGACGATGGCCTCTCCGCGCATCTGGCTGTGGAAGGCTTGGCGCACCGCCGACACCTGGCTGTCGGCCACGGTGCGGGCCAGCGCGCCGGCCAGATCCGCCGGAGCGAGGATCAGCACGCGGGGAATCGACAGATGGACAAACTCATTCAGGGCCCGGGCGATGGACTCCCCGGCCTGGCCCATGCCGATGTTGGCGATCTCCTGGAGGGCTTCGCGCTGGTCCTGGGTGAGCATCGTCGCCGCTTCCGGGTCTTGGGCAGGAAATGCGTCGGCCCGCCTGCTAGGCGGCCTGCACGAAGATGCCATAGTCCCGCAGCACGACCTCGACCTTTTGCGCGTCCACGGGTTTCTTGATGAAGGCGACGGCGCCCAGGGACAGCACCCGCTCCTGGGCCTTCGGCTGCACGTCGGCGGAGACGACCACCACCAGGCAGTTGAGGTCCTCGCGCCGCAAGGTCTCCAGCACCTGGTAGCCGTCCATCTCCGGCATGGTGAGGTCGAGGAACATCACGTCCACCTGGCCGGACCGGTAGGCGGCGAGCGCCTCCACGCCGCTGCCCGCCTGGGCGATGTCCACGTCCCAACTGGCCGGCAGTGCCCGGATAAGCATCTTGCGGGCCATGGGTGAGTCGTCGACGACTAGGACGGAAACGGCCATAGGCTGCCTTTGGGTCGGTAGCGGCCGCGCGTAACGGCGCCGCCTGCTCTGAAAGCCCTAACGGCCCGGATCGGGCCTTCTTGAGGGCTCAGGAGCCGAAAAAGGCAACGATGCCGTGCAGCTCGCCGGAAGTTTTCGCCAGGCGCGAAGCGGCGGTGCGCACCGTTTCGACGCTGCGGGCGTTCTCCTCGATCATCCCGGAGATCTGCTCCATGTGCTTGGCCACGTCCTCGCTCGCCACCGACTGTTCCTTGGTGGCGTCGGCAATGTGCCGCGCCATGTCCAGCACGCTGTCGCTGGAGCTGACGATGCCCGTGAAGCTCTTTTCCGTGGCCTCCAGCTGGTTGCGTCCCTGGGCGACCTCACCCGCCGCCTGGTGCATGCTCCCCACCGCCCGCTCCGTCGTGTGCTGGATCTGTTCGACCATGCGCACGATGTCGGCGGTGCTGGTGGCGGTACGCTCGGCCAGCTTGCGCACTTCGTCGGCCACCACGGAGAAGCCGCGCCCCTGCTCGCCGGCGCGCGCCGCCTCGATGGCAGCGTTCAGGGCCAGCAGGTTGGTCTGGTCCGCCACGTCCTTGATGACGCCGGTGATGTTGCCGATCTGCCGGATCGCCTCGGAGAGCTCGTTCATCGTCGCCACCGAGGTGTCCACCGCCTCCACCAGGCGTCCGGAGGAGCGGATGCTGGATTCCATCTGGGCATGGCCCTCGTCCACCAGGCCGCGGGCGGTCCGCGTGGCCTCGGAAGCCTGGGAGGCACCGTGCGCCACCTCGCTCACCGAGACGCTCACCTCCTCCATCGCGGCGGTGACCCGCAGTACGCCGTCCTGCTGGCTCTGCGCCCGCAGCGCCAGCTTGGCGACCTCGCCATCCATTTCCGTAGCCTCCCGGGCCACGCCCTGCTCCGCCACCCGGATCTCGTCCACCACCACCCGCAGTTGCACCTGCATGGCCGCGAGCGCCGCCAGCACCCGGCCCACCTCGTCCCGGTCCCGGATGTCGATGCGGTTGGCGAGTTGGCCTTCGGCGATGCGGTTGAAAGTGTCGACCACGCCAGAAAGGCGCGCGGCGACCCGGTGCGACAGGTACGCATAGAACAGGCCTGCACCGCCCACCCCCATGGCCAGCCACAGCCAATCGAGCCAGGACGGCAGCCCCAGCCGGGAAGCGAAGGCCAGCAGGACCAGCAAGGCGCATAGCCCGCCGAGCACCGCCGCGGCCACGGTGCGCAGCGACAGGCTGGGCAGCCCGCTGCGCCGGGTCGAGAACTTCGCCTTGCCGGCGCGCAGGGTTCCATATAGGGCTTCCGCCGCCCGCACTTCCTCCCGCGTGGGCTCGGTACGCACCGACATATAGCCCGCCGGCTCGCCGTTCTTGCGGATCGGCACCGCCAAGGCATCGACCCAATAGTGGTCGCCGGTCTTGCGGCGGTTCTTCACCAACCCGCGCCAGGGATAGCCCTCCTTCAGGGTGCGCCACATGTCGGCGAAGGCCTGGGGCGGCATGTCCGGATGCCGGACGATGTTGTGGGGCTGGCCGATCAGCTCCTCCCGCGTGAAACCGGAGAGTTCGACGAAGGCGTCGTTGGCGTAGGTGATCTGGCCTTTCGGATTGGTCTTGGAAACGAGGATCTTGCCTCGCAGGAACGGGTGTTCGGTTCCGGTGACCGGGAGGTTCTGGCGCATCTCGGCATCTCCTGTAAGGTCTGTCTGGACCAAGCCATCCACGATCAGGGGACGGCCGCCGCTGGGGATCGCGCAACCTTGAGGGATTGCCAATCATTCCCATTACGTAGCTCTTCGGCTAGCGGGCCGATTACTTGAGATGTCAACTACCGCAAATCTTTTTATACCGGATATCCGGTACCTAAATACCGGTATTGAAGACGCAAAAAAAGGGGCGTCGCGGCGCCCCTTTTTTGCCAATCCGGAAGGCGAGTCTTATTCGCCGTGGCCCTTGGCCGTTTCCAGCTTCTCGCGGATGCGCGCCGACTTGCCGGAGCGCTGGCGCAGGTAGTAGAGCTTGGCGCGGCGCACGTCGCCCTTGCGCTTCACTTCGATGCTGGCAATCAGCGGGGAATAGGTCTGGAAGGTCCGTTCGACGCCCTCGCCGGAGGAGATCTTGCGCACGGTGAAGGCGGAGTTCAGGCCGCGGTTGCGCTTGGCGATCACCACGCCTTCGTAGGCCTGCACGCGCTTGCGCTCGCCTTCGACGACGTTCACGTTGACGATCACCGTGTCCCCCGGGGAAAACACGGGGATGGTCTTGCCCAGGCGGGCGATTTCTTCCTGTTCCAGTTGCTCGATGAGGTTCATGGCATTGCTCCTAAGTCAAATGGCCCGTGGCCTTGCGTGCAGAGCACGCTCTTCAAGCGTGGTGCGCGCGTTTCTCGTTGAAAAACTACTTCTCTTGCTCCCGCTTGAACTCTTCCAGCAGGGTCGCTTCTTCCTTGCCCAGTTGCCGCTGCGCCAGCAGGTCGGGCCGGCGCAGCCACGTGCGCCCCAGCGCCTGCTTCAGGCGCCAGCGCCGGATGTCGGCGTGGTGGCCGGAGAGGAGCACCGGCGGCACCGGCAGGCCCGCGTACAGCTCGGGCCGCGTGTAGTGCGGGCAATCGAGCAGTCCGTCGGCGAAGGATTCCTCCAGCGCGGAATCCGCGTCGTTCAAGGCGCCGGGCAACTGGCGCACCACCGCATCGATCAGAGCCATCGCCGCGATCTCGCCGCCGGACAGCACGAAATCCCCCAGGGAGATTTCCTCATCCACGCAGCGCTCGATCAAGCGCTCGTCCACGCCCTCGTAGCGCCCGCAGAGCAGGATGGCGCCGGGCTCCCGCGCCAGTTCCAGCACCCGTCCATGGCTCAGGGGCAGGCCTTGGGGCGAGAGGTGGATCACCTTCGCCCCCGCTACGCCGGCTTCTTCCTGTCGCCGCCGGGCCGCGCCGATCGCCTTGTCCAGCGGTTCAGGCAGCATCACCATGCCGGGGCCGCCACCGTAGGGCCGGTCATCCACGCTGCGGTAGTTATCCGTGGCGAAATCCCGCGGATTCCACAGCGTCAGGCTCCACAGTCCCTGCTCGCGCGCCCGCCGCGTGATGCCGCAGTCGGCCACGGCGGCGAACATCTCCGGGAAGAGCGTGATGACGTCGAAGGCGATGTTCACCAATCCCGCCCCCAATCCACGTGGATCTTTCGTCCCGCCAGATCCACTTCCTTCACGATCGCCGCCACGAAGGGCAGCAAGCGCTCGTTGTCCTGCTCGTCGCGCACGCGCAGCACCTCGTGCGCGCCGGCGGAGAGCAGCCCGGCGACCTTGCCGAGGGATTCCTCCGCCAGATTCACCACGTCCAGGCCGACCAGGTCGGCCCAGTAGAATTCGCTCTCGCCCGTCTCGGGCAAGGCCTCACGGGGCGCCCCCACATAGAGGCCGGCCAGTTGTTCCGCCGCGCCGCGATCGCCGATGCCCTCGAAGCGGGCAATCAGGCCCTTGCCGTGCGCGGCGCACTCCCTGAGCTCGTAGGCCTGCCAGTTCCCGTCCGCGCCCAACCACCAGCGCGGCATGCCTTTCCACGCGTCCGGATCGTCGCCGAAGGGGTGGACCTTGACCCACCCGAGCACGCCGAATGGGGCGGTGATGCGCCCCAGGACGATCATGCGGACTCAGCGCCCGCCTGGCCGCCCGAAGGGTGCTGGACGCCCCCCCGGGGGGCAGCGAACGAAGTGAGCGTGGGGGCCGTTCATCTCAGGCGGCGGAAACGGCCGTGGCGGCGAACTGCTTGACCAGGCGCGCTACCGTGGGCGACATCCGGGCACCCTGGGACGTCCAGTGCTCGATGCGCTGCACATCCACGCGCAGGCCCTGCTCCTTCTGGCCGGCGACGGGGTTGTAGTAACCGACGCGCTCGATGAAGGCGCCATCGCGGCGCTTGCGCGAATCGGTGACGACCATGTTGTAGAACGGACGCTTCTTGGCGCCGCCACGGGCAAGTCGAATGACGACCATATGTTTGACCCTTGGTTGAAATCGAAAACGCAGTTTCAGCGCAGGCTAAGCTTCGCAGAAGGTTAAGCGTAGCGGCCGAAGCTAAAAAGGGCGGTATTGTAGGCAGAAACCGCCGGAAAAACAAGCTTTAATGCGTTCAGCCTCCCCCCCCGAAGGCTTCCCGTATGGTCTGCTGCACGGCAAGGGCCGCGGCGTGCGGGTCTTGGGCCTGGCGGATGGGGCGGCCGATCACGATGTAATCGGCGCCGTTCCTGAAGGCCTGGGCCACGTCCACCGTGCGCTTCTGGTCATCCGCCGGCTTGTTCTCCACCGGCCGGATGCCGGGTGTGACCACCATGAGGCGGGCGCCGAGTTCCCGCCGGATCATCGGCGCCTCCAGCCCGGAAGAGACGATGCCGTCGCAGCCGGCCTCCAGGGCCCGGCGCGCCCGGGAGAGCACCAGCTTGTCCACGTCGCACTGGAAGCCCAGGTCGTCCAGGTCGCCCCGGTCCAGGCTGGTGAGCACCGTGACGGCGAGGATCTTCAGGTCGCCCTTGTCTTTGCCCGCCGCTTCCATGATGGCCTGGTTGCCGTGCACCGTGGCGAAGCTGGCGCCACGCCCGGCCAGGGCCCGCACGGCGGCGCGCACCGTCTCGGGGACGTCGAAGAACTTGAGGTCCACGAAAACCCGTTTCCGCTGCGCCACCAGCCAGTCGAGCAGCTCGAAATAGCCCCCGGCCATGAACAGCTCCAGGCCGATCTTGTAGAACTGCACCGCATCGCCCAGGCGCTCGACCAGGGCCCGGGCGGCGGCGGCCTCGGGCACGTCCAGGGCGACGATCAGGCGATCCTGCGGCGGGATCGGCTTGTCGGAAAGCAGCGAAGGGTTCATGGCGGCGCCGTAAAAATTGCGGGAAAGGCGCGATTATCCGTGCTCGCGGAGCGCAATACAACGTCAGCGCGGGCCGCCGCGCCATTCCCCGAGCAGCGCCGTCACCAGCGCGCCGACCAGGACGACGAGCCACGACAAGTAGAGCCAGACGAGAAAGATCGGCACAGTGGCGAAGGCGCCGTAGATCAGCGTGTAGGTCGGGAACTTCGCCACGTAAAGCGCGAAGAGCCGCTGCGCCAGGGCGAAGCCGAGGGCGGCGGTGACACCGCCGACGATGGCATGCCGGCGCTGCACCGGCCGGTTGGGCACGAAGTGGTAGAGGGCGGCGAAGAGCACCGCCAGGAGCGCCACCGACAGGGTTTTCAGCGCCAGATCGGTCACCCATTTGGGCTCGTTCACCAGCCCCAGCGACGCGGTTACCAGGTAGCTGGTGAGCGCGATGCTCGCACCCAGGGCGATCGGACCCAGCACCAGCGCCCCGAAGTAGACGGCGATGCGCCGCAGCAGCGGCCGTGGCCGCTTGATGCGCCAGATCTGGCCGAACACCCGATCCACGCTGAGCATGAGCAGGATCGCCGTCGCGGCGAGCAGGGCGGTGCCGATGGCCGTGAGCCGCCCCGCCTTCTGGGAGAACTGCAGCGCGTACGCGGCGATCACCTTGCCCGCTTTCTCGGGCAGCAGGTTGGCGAGCAGGAAAGCGCGCAGGGCCTCGCCCAGCCCGGAAAAGAGGTCGAACTTGGAGATCAGGACCAGGGCCACGGCGAGCAGCGGCACCAGTCCGAGCAGCGTGGTAAAGGCGAGGCTCGCCGCCGCCTGGGCGCAGCGCTCCTCGCGGAAGCGGGCGACGAAGCGGGCGACGAAGTCGGGCAGCGGGCCGACCAGGCGCATCAGGGGTTCCGGTCCGACAAAATGCCGGAATTCTACCGGAGCCCCATACCTTTGACGGGAATCTATGCGATTGCCCTCCCGCGACATGCCGCGCGGATCGGTGGTGATGCTGCGGGCCTCGCCGGCGCTGTCGGAGACATGGTTGATGCAGCATCTTCCAGCGTGGGTGTCCAATAAACCCCAGGTTGTCCAATATTCTTGAAGTCAGGGATTGCCCTGAATCTCGCGGATCAGGCGAACCAGAGCCGGGGCGGACTGACCGTGGGGAACTTTGAGGCGAAGCCGGCCGGCTCGGTCGAACAAGAAGATGTAGGCCGTGTGATCGAGAGTGTAGAACTTGCCCTCGCCAGTAGGGACCTTCTGGTAGGTCACCTTGTAGGCTTCCGCAACGCGGCGTATTTCCTCGGGGCTTCCGTGCAATCCGATGAATCGGCGGTCAAAGGCGGGAACATACTCGGCGAGTAGCTGCTGCGTGTCGCGCTCCGGGTCGATGGTGACGAACAGCACTTGAACCTGGTCCGCATCGTGGCCAAGCTCACCATACACTTGGGAGAACTCGGTGAGCGTGGTGGGGCAAACGTCGGGGCACTGCGTAAAGCCGAAAAACAAGGCGACGATCTTGCCCCGGAAGTCCGAGAGCCGGACAACCTTTCCGCGGTGGTCGGTGAGATGGAAGTCGTTCGGGTACGACTCGCTGCTGACGTCGATCGCGTCGATTTCCGGCGTGTCTGTGCGATCGCATCCGGCCAGCGGCACCGACAGCGCCGCCAGCAGCAGGAGCGCGCCTACCGCGAGTCCGCCAGACATTTCCGGAAGCTTCTTCATGATGATGGTGATCGGCCGATTCACCCTATTTCCCATCCACTGATGTGACCCGGGCCATAAGGGCGACCTCCGTCATGGCGCCGTTGCCATTCCGGATCTTCAGCGTCAGCGGCACCTTCGCTCCCGCGTGCAACTGCTCCCGGAGGGCCATCAGCATGATGTGGTACCCGCCGGGATTGAGGTCCACCGGCTTGCCGGCGGGCAGCCGAATCTCATCGACCCGCCGCATTCGCATGACCGCCCCATCCATGTGCATCTCATGGATTTCCACCTTGCCCGCCAGGGGGCTCGCAGCAGCCACCAGAGTGGCGGATTCACTGCTGACGATCGTCATGAAAGCACCGGTGGCCTTTTGAGTAGAAGTGGTTCCGCGCACCCGCGGACTGTCGACCTTCACCTCGGCCCAGGCCGGCGCCGCCAGCAGCATGCAACTCGCAAGCGAAAGGACTGTGCCCGGCAACAGCAGAAATCTCATGATCTTGGCCTCCTCGGCCGATGACATGCGGGAAACGCAAAACTCCGCCACCGCTGAACGCGGCGCCCGCCGATGGCCGTAAATCTAGTCCGTTCCGGTCTTCACGTTTTCGGCATTTCAGATTGGAAAGATCTTTTCAAACTGAAACGTCCGAACGTTTCATGCTGCATTTGCCGTGCTGCAGCAAAACGAGCGCGGAGGACCGACGTCCCTTCAGTGGCTTCGGGCCGAGCGAGGCATGCCGCACCGCGACAACGCAAGCCTGGCCCGCGGCTTGCTGATACCCCGCTTAGGACATCGCTGTCGGCGATTCCTTCGGAAGTGGGTTTCCCACTGTCACATCAGTTGAATGGAGGAGGGCTTCATGCCACACAACGAAATCGAAAAGGCGGTTGAGGGTACGGTCGAAACGGCCGGTCTGGAGCAGCAGGGCGAAGGCGGACTGCCGACGATCGAAAGCCGGCGCGGATTCCTGAAATCGATCGGCGTTGGTGCCGGTGCCGCCGCCGTCGGCGCGATGGGCACCACGGCCATGGTGGCCGGCGGCAGCCTGATGGCGCCGAACGAAGCCAAGGCCGCCACCAAGTTGATCAAGTTCGAGCAAGTGTTCAACCAACTCGGCAAGTACATCATGATCGTCCCAGGCAAGTTCACCGGGACGGTGGCCGCCATCGACCTGTACACGGGCAAGACCCTGGCGTGGACCGCCTTCTGGAACTACGGCGACACCAGCCCGATCATCCATCACATGGCGGCGTTCCCCGCCCCGGATCCCTACAAGGAATTCGAGTTCATCGTCAATTCCCAGGGCGGCAAGAACCTCTTCATCTACGGCATCCCGACCACGGTGAAGAACCCCGGCGAGGGCTTCCACATCTACCACATGAAATACGACGGCACCAAGCTGAATGTGGTCTCCGACGTGGCCGAGAAGACCGGCCTCGGCCTCGGCGTCCATGTCACCGTTGCCCCCGACGCCAAGAGTTTTTCGGTCGGCGACGGCCAGAAGGACGTCCTAGGCGTTTTCGACCGGGAAACCGAGAAGGTCAACGCCGCCTGGTTCTTCGACTGGATTCCGAACAGCAAGGAACTGGCGAAGGCCTGGACCGAGGGCGGCAAGCTGGTGATCAAGCGCCTGAAGCCGACCCTGCCCAACGGCATGTACGACTACAAAGGCACCAAGGGCGCCAAGATCGACTGGGAACTGGTCCCCGGTGGCGAGCTGTTCGCCGAACAGGGCAAGGTCACCGGCACCAAGGTCATGAACGTTTGCGGCCTCGACGCTTTCGTCTATGACCCGCGCGGCAAGTGGGGCGTCGCCTCCCTGCGCACGCCCGGCCTCAGCATCCTCTTCGACATCGACAAGTGGACGCCGGTTTTTGCCATGCCCGGTGCGAAGGGCACGGCCGACTACCTGCCCCTGAAGAAAATCGACGACGACACCTGGGAAGTGGTGATGGACAAGGTGGTCACCCCCGCCCACCAGGCCGGCTTCTCGCCCGACGGCAAGCACTTCCTGTTCATGAACGGCGTGCGCCAGAACAACATCATGGTCTGGGACACCTCCAACCACGGCGACCCGATGACCTGGAAAAAGAAGGCGGTGGTCGAGCATCCGGACTGGCGCGGTGCTTACCCGAACACCTTCCACATGGTATTCACCCCGGACGCCAAGAAGGTTTACGTCACCTTGTGGTGGCCTTCGCCGACCCCGAACGGCATCGCCGTCATCGACGCAGTTAACTGGAAGGTGTTGAAGCAGATGGATCTCGGACCTGACATGCATACCATGGGCATCACCTATGACGGCAAGTTCGTGGTCGGCGTCATGAGTGGCTTCCAGAAGACGGTCACATCCATCCCGGTGGTGGAGACCGCCACCGACGAGCTGCTGGGCTTCTTCCCGAGTACCGGCGGGCACCACGACAACGTGATCATTCCGAGGACCCTCCAGGATCTCCGGGTCAGCCGGTGCACCACGACGTAAAGAACAATATTGGGGGCTCTTCCCTGTTCCGGACCACATTGCATGGTGTGGTCCGGGACTGACCGCGCTCGGGGCGGTAGCGCGCAGCCCTTGAAGCATCGGTAACCACGGGAAAACGTCAACATGCTCGGCCTGGCTCTGAGGAATCTCCAGCGCAAGCCCTTCCGCACCTACGCATTGGCGCTGGCCGTGGCCATCGCCATTGGGGCCGTCTTCGCCACCGCCACCATCATGTGGGGCGTCGAGCGCAGCCTCGGGCAGGGCTTCTCCAAGTTCGGCGCCGACGCACTCGTGGTGCCCAAAGGCGCCGTGGTCAACATCAAGTCGGCGCTGCTCACAGGCGAGCCTTCCACCTTTTACATGAAGGGCGAGTACGCAAACCAG
>CAYZLI010000004.1:22935-26717 GCA_964479195.1 uncultured Rhodocyclaceae bacterium | reverse complement strand
GCTGCTCACAGGCGAGCCTTCCACCTTTTACATGAAGGGCGAGTACGCAAACCAGGTCCGCTCCCTGGCCGGTGTCGCCAAGGTATCGCCCCAGATCTTCCTGACCACCTCCGCCGGCTCCCACTGCATTGTCGGCAACGCCTTCCTGGTCGGCTTCGATCCGAAGACGGACTTCACCGTGACGCCCTGGCTCTACCAGAAGCAGGAGCGGGAGTTCGGCCACGGCGACGTCATCGTCGGCGGCAACAACAATTACCAGGTGGGCGACGTCGTCTATTTCTACGGCGAGACCTTCACCGTCTTCGGCAAGCTCGACCGCACCGGCATCGGCCTCTACGACAACGCCATCTTCTTGCACATCGAACAGGCCTACGACCTGATCGATAGCTCGAAGAAGTACGCCGATGTACCCGCCATGGGATTCGCCCGCGGCGACGTGTCGACGCTGCTGGTGCAGATCGGCAGCACGGCCAAGGCCAACCTGATCCGTTTCGCCATCGCCAAGAACCCCGACGTGCGCGTGGTGACCGCCGGCAACATCGTCACCTCGGTGCGGCAGAACCTGACCGCCCTGTTCACCGGCACCGTCGCCCTGACGGCGGTGCTGATCCTCGGCAACGTGCTGATGATCGGCGCCATCTTCTCGACCATCGTCAACGAGCGCAAGAAGGAACTGGGCCTGCTGCGGGCGATTGGCGCCAGGCGTCTGTCCATCTTCAACCTGGTGTTCTCGGAGTCGGTCATGCTGACCACCTTCGGAGGCCTGATCGGCCTCGGTCTCGGCCTGATCCTGCTGCGGATCTTCGCGCGCTCCATCGGCTTCCACCTGGAATCCCTCAACATCCCATTTCTTTGGCCGCCCCTGTTCCACATTGTCCTGCTCGGTTGCGCCTCGGTGCTCTTCGCCTTGCTCATGGGTGCATTGGGTTCGGTCTATCCAGCGGTAGCGGGGAGCCGCATCGAACCCTACGACGCCATAAGGGCGGGCGAATGATGGTTGAATTGCGCGAGCTCTGCCGTACCTACCAGATCGGTGACCAGGTGATCGAAGCTGTCCGCAACGTCAGTCTGCTGGTGGACGGGGGCGAATTCGTCGCCATCATCGGCCATTCCGGTAGCGGCAAATCCACCCTGTTGTCGATGATCGGGGGACTGGCCCGACCCACCTTGGGGAAGGTGATGATCGAGGGCGAGGACATCTGGGCGCAGGACGACGCCTTCCGCTCGGACTTCCGCAATGCACGGATCGGTTTTATCTTCCAGTTCGCGAGCCTGATCCCCACCCTCAACGCCGTTGAGAACGTGGCCCTGCCGCGCTCCTTCGGCGGCCGGCGCGGCCATGCGGCGAACGAGGAGGAAGCCATCATGCTGCTCGAGAAGGTGGGGCTCGGCGAACGCCTGTTCTCCTATCCGAACGAACTCTCGGGCGGACAGCAGCGCCGCGTCGCCATCGCCCGCGCCCTGATCAACCGGCCGGCCCTGCTGCTGGCCGACGAGCCCACCGGCGACCTGGACGAGGAGACGGAGGCCGAGGTGATGGCGCTGCTGCTCTCCTCCTGCCGCGAGTACAACGCCGCCTTCCTGATGGTCACCCACAACCTGTCGATTGCCGAGGGCGCGAACAAGGTCGTCCGATTGAAAAGTGGGGAACTGCAATGAGGATCTACCAGATCGCCATGCGCGAGATCGCGCGCCGCAAGACGCGCACCCTCTACACCGCCAGCAGCGTCGCCCTGTCGGTGGCGCTGCTGATCGCCGCCCTGATGGTCGGCATGGCGGGGCAGAAGGACCTGCTCCTGACTATCGCCCGCTACGGCCACAGCCTGACCATATTCCCGGCCACCACCAACGAGACCAGCCTGCAGAGCTTCGGCATCGGCAACGGTCACTACATTCCGGAGGACGCCATCCCCGAGATCCAGGAGGTCTACGAGAAAGCGATCCGCCTGGGGTGGGAAAAGAAGGGCGGCCTGGTGATCAACGACGGCATGCCCGGCGGCGTAAGCTCGCTCGATCCGGCCATCTTCACGCCCCGCCTCTACGAGGAGACCACGGTCACCGGCAGGAAGGTGGTGGTCGCCGGGATTCGGGCCGAAGACGAATACAAGGCGCGCTTCTGGTGGGAGGTGGACGAGGGCACCCTGCTGTCCAACCCGGAGGAGGCAATGGTCGGCAAGGTCTTCGCCAGGATCACCGGCGCCAAGCCCGGCGACACCCTCACCGTCAATGCCAGCACCTTCAGGATTTCCGGGGTGCTGCGGGAAACCGATTCCCCGGACGACTACATGATCTTCGCCGACCTGAAGAAGGTCCAGGCGGCCTTCGGCAAACCCAATCGGGTATCCCTGATCAACGTTCGTGCCATGTGCAACTACTGCCCGGTGGGCGAAGCGGAGTTGGCCCTCAACACCAAGGTGGTGGGGGTGCGGGCGACCTCCCAGCGCGAGATCGCCGAGGCCCAGCACCGGATATTCAAGAACGTCACCAACGTCATCCTCGGACTGGTCCTGCTGTCGATGATCATCGCCTGCATGGCCGTCTTCAACATGGTCATGGGCAGCATCCACAACCGCATGCGCGAGGCCGGCCTGCTCAAGGTGGTCGGTGCCTCGCGCGGCCAGCTAATGCGCCTGTTCATCTATGAATCGGTGATCATCGGCCTCGTCGGCGGTGTCATCGGCTACGCCCTCGGCCACCTGCTGGCAGCAACGGTGGGACCGATGCTGCTTAACGGCGCCGTCATGGAGCCGCGCTGGTACTACCTGCCGATCGCCATTGGTGCGGCCATGGCCGCCAGCGTCCTGGCCTCGCTGTACCCGGCGTATTACGTGTCCCGCATCCGCGCCGCGGAAGCCTTCCGGGCCCTGTAAGGGCGAGCCCAGTTCGGGGAGAGGAATATGTCGTCCATCGTTCAGTTACAGGGATTGACCAAAACCTACGGCAAGGGCACCACCCAGGTGACCGCCCTGGCAGAAATCAGCCTGGATATCCAGAACGGCCAGTTCGTATCCCTGGTCGGCCCAAGCGGCTCGGGGAAGTCGACGCTGCTGAACCTGATCGGCGGCATCGACAAGCCCAGTTCCGGAACGGTGCACATCGACGGCCGGCGCATCGACGGCCTGGGAGAACAGAACCTGCTGCAGTTGCGCCGCGAGAAGATCGCCTACGTCTTCCAGGATGCCCGTCTGCTGCCCTCCCTCACCGCCCTCGAGAACGTCATGCTGCCGGCGGCCTTTCACCGCAGGCTGCACAAGGGGGCGAGAGAGAGGGCCCTGGAACTGCTGGGGAAGGTCGGCCTGGCCGGGCGCGCCGGCCACATGCCCCACCAGCTCTCAGGCGGTGAGGCCCAGCGCGTCTGCATCGCCCGCGCCCTGTTCAACCAGCCCCGGCTGATCCTCGCCGACGAGCCCACCGGCAACCTGGACCACCGCACCCGCATCGAGATCGTCCAACTGTTCGAGGAGCTGCACGGGGACGGCAACGCCGTGATCATGGTGACGCACGACCCGGAACTCGCCGAGCGGGCCGGACGCAAGATTTCCCTTCACGACGGGAACATCGAGTCCGATGAAACCCGGGCGATGCATTGACCGGCGTTTACCCGTCTCCGGGGCCTCCCGCCGTGGCGAAACGTCCAGCGAAACCCGCACGCACAGTCGGGCTCAAGGCGGGTAGAACCGTGATGGCCGTCGGCTTGGCGCTGGCGCTGTTGTTCGCCGCCACCGACTGGGCCGTCGGCCGCTGGCAGCAGGGCCTGGTGCAGGCCCGCAAGGACTACCGGG
>CAYZLI010000004.1:19910-22835 GCA_964479195.1 uncultured Rhodocyclaceae bacterium | reverse complement strand
TGGGCCGTCGGCCGCTGGCAGCAGGGCCTGGTGCAGGCCCGCAAGGACTACCGGGTGCGCCTCGACCGCCTCGCCTTCCATGCCGTGCGCACCGGCATCGAGGACATCCGCCACCAGCCGGACGGCAGTTACCGCGTCCGCTTCATCATCCAGAACGCCTTTGACGAACCCCTTTACGTGATGATGCCGGCGGTGGAGGCCTTCATTCAGGTCGGCCCTCAATGGAGCGGCATCCCGGTGACGGAGCCGCCCGAGGAGCGGGTCGAGGGCAGCGTCGTGCGCCTGGTCGGCGAGCGCACGACGGATCGGTTCCTCAAGATAGAGCAGACCGACTACACGGAATCCATTCCGGGTTACATTCATCTCAAGATGACGCTCGAGTCCATCGTCTCGCCGGAACAGAATCCCCAGGAGGAAGTGGGCGAGCGCAAGGAAGACCTGGTCCTGTATCTGAAGGATTACCGCTGGGCCGCCGATCGAGGACGCCACCCGGGCCGCCCGACCTTCAGCGAAAAGCCCGATTTCATACCGCTGCGGGCCTGGACTCTGGTGCCGCGCCCCAACCCGTGACTGCCCCGTGACGACCCACCCGAACCGCATCGATCCCCGCCGCCGCGCCCGCCGCGGCTGGCGGCGCTGGCTGCTGCCGGTGGCCATCGGCTTGGGGATCGGCGCCCTGGCGGCGAGCGACTGGCTGGTCGGCCGCTACCAGGACTACCAGATCGAGAAGAAGCGGGAGCACCGCAAGAAACTGGAGAAGATGGCCTGGTTCTACATCCGCGCCGATCTCGATCGGCTCAAGTACACCGCCGACAACAAGTACCAGATGACCACCTGGATCGAGAACGTCTTCCCGGAGCATCCCGCCTATGTGATGATGCCCACGGTGCGCACCTACATCCAGGTCGGGCCGCAGTGGAAGGAAGTGCCCGGCATCGAGCCGCCGGGGAACCGCTGGACCGAGGGCACGGTGATCAAGCTCGACGGGCGTGTCGAGGCCGAGCGCATCTTCGACATTCAGGAAAAGGACTATTTCGAGCTGCTGCCGGGTTACATGCACATCCGTTTCGACAATGTGATGTACATTGCCGACGAAGCAGAACCGAAGGACGACGTGATCGAACGTGCGTCGGTCTATTACATTCATCTGCGCCCCATCGGTGCCGACGATGCCAAGCTGAGATCGCAGAACAACTTTGCTTCCGCCGATGTCCCCATGTATATCACCATGCCGCCCCATTGAGCCCGGCCGCCGGGCGGGCGGGCCCTGGGCGGCAGCGGCATTGGTTCTCCTCCTGGAGGCCGGCTGCGGGCCGGCGGAACCCCTCCTGGTCGGCGTCGGGGAGGCCGCCGTCATCGCGCCGGACCGCCTGGAGAGTTGGGGAACCGTGCTGCGGGTGCAGGTGCGCCTGGAGAACCGGGGCGACGCCCCGGTGCATGTGTTCACGGATCTGCTTCAGGTACTGGGAGAGGATGGCAGCCGTGGCACCGTGCGCGAGTTCCGCGACCGCTACCGCATTCAGCAGGCGCGGGTGGGCGACGAAGAGCGGCGGCGGAGCTTCGAGGCCATGTTCGCCGCTGTCGGCATCCAGGGTGACCACGTGCGGGAACTGGTCCAGGCCCAGATTGAGGTGCCGCCCGGGCAGACGCTCCAGCGCACGCTGCCATTCCTGCTCAAAGGAGACAAGCCTGATGCGCGTTACGCCATGGACTTCGTCTACCATGACAATGCGACGGACCGCATCACGCGACTGAACCTGCCGGTCAGGACGAAATGATTTCAATGCCGTTCCCACAGAAGCGTTTGCGAGCCGGAGCCCACCGGCCATGATCGGGATCGCCGACACCACGTCCCGCCGGCCGCGCTTCCACGGCCTGAACCTGCTGCCCCAACTGTTCGCTACACGGCTCCGTGGCACCCCTCTTCCGCCGCTAGGCTGGCAGCGGCACCTGCATCTGGCGGCGATCCTCACCCCGCCGCTGATCCTGACCATTGCCCTAGCCTACGGCGGCGACTATCCGCCGCACCTGAACCATGGAGCCCATGGCCTCGCGGAAGGCTTCTGCGCCCTCATGTCCTTGGTGGTCTTCTACGTGCTGCACCAGGAATACGTCAGCACGGGGACCTGCCGCCTGCGCATGATGGCCTTCGCCTTCCTGGTCCTCGGCATTCTCGACGGGGCGCATGCCCTCTCGCCACCCCACTCGCAACTCTTCGTCTGGTTCCGCAGCGGCGCCGCCCTCGCGTCGGCGGCGATGCTGGCCCTGGCCCTCAACCTGGACGGCCGCTGCCAGACGGTCGGTAGCGGGGGAACGGCAAAGGCCAATGCCCATGCCGCCCTGGTCGGCGCGGGGGCCCTGATTTTCGTTCTCCTCTCCTTCGTCCTGCGCGACTATCTGCCCTCCATGCTCAAGGGGGAGCGCTTCTCCGGCTTGGCCCTGCTTGAGATGGGCCTGGCGGGCCTTCTTTACCTGATGGCGGGCCTTGGCTTTTTGCGGTATTTCCGACGCAGCCGGGAGGACATCCTGTTCGTACTCGCGGTTGCCATGTTCCTTCTCACTGAGAGCCAGTGGCTGGCCTTCTTCTCCGATCCCTGGGACTTTATCTGGTGGATATGGCACTGGGTTCGGACGGTGGTCTTCGTCGGCATCCTCGTCGGCATCGCCCACGAGTTCGTGCAGAGCGCCAAGGACCTGCAGACCTCCCACGTGAGCCTCGTGGAATCGGAGAAACTCGCCTCCCTCGGTGAGATGGCCGCCAGCATCGCCCACGAGATCCGCAATCCCCTCGGGACCCTGACGGGCTCTATAGGACTACTCAGGGACCCTCGGCTGGAGGACGCTGAGCGGGACGAACTTATCGGTATCGTGGAACGGGAGATCAACCGACTCAACCACATCGTCTCCGATACCCTGGCCTTCGCC
>CAYZLI010000004.1:17121-19810 GCA_964479195.1 uncultured Rhodocyclaceae bacterium | reverse complement strand
GGAACGGGAGATCAACCGACTCAACCACATCGTCTCCGATACCCTGGCCTTCGCCCATCCCCGGACCGACCGCCTGCACATGCTGAACCTGGAAACCGTGGTCCGTGAGGCCGTGAAACTCCAGGCGCCACGGCATCCGGGCGTGGCGACGGAAGTGCGCTTCGACGCCGACCTGCCGCTGATCCGCGGTGACGATATCCAGTTGCAGCGCATCGTCTGGAACCTCTTCGACAACGCCGCGGCGGCCATGGGCGGCCACGGCCGCTTCGTTGTCTCTGGCCGCCGCGAAGACGAGCGCCTCGAACTGGAGTTCCGGGACACGGGGCCGGGCATGGCGCCTGCCACCCTGGCCCAGGTCTTGAAACCCTTCTTCACCACCAAGGAGAACGGCATCGGTTTGGGCCTACCCATCGTGCAGCGCATGGTTGTGGAGCATGGCGGCAGCATGGATATGAGCAGCGAACCGGGTGCGGGAACCTGCGTCCGCATTTCCTTTCCCTCGATTGCCCGCTAGACGAATGAGTTGGGACAACGCCGACGCCACCCCCGCCGTCCTGATCATCGATGACCAGGCGGGCATGCGGCGTATTCTGGAAATTCTCTTCCGCAAGGAAGGCTTCCGCGTCGTCTCCGCCGCAGATGGAACCGGCCTCGAAGCCCTGCTCGACGGCTTCCGGCCCGACGTGATCGTTACCGACGTGCGCATGGAGCCCGTCTCCGGCATCGACATCCTTCGCTTGGTGCGGGCACTTAGGCCGGGAATCCCCGTCATCCTGATGACGGCCTTCGGCACCATCGCCACCGCCGTTGAGGCCATGAAACTGGGGGCAGTGGATTTCATCACCAAGCCCTTCAAGAACGAGGACCTGGTACTCAAGGTGGAGCGCGCGCTGGAGGCCGGCGCCACGCGCCCCCAAGGCGGACCGCCGCAGGGCGGCACCGCTGCCGGCGAGGCTCGCGACATAGTGGCCTCAAGTGCGTCCCTGCGCGCGGTCATGGGGCAGGTGGAGAAAGTCGCCGGCTCCCACCTGACGGTACTCGTCACAGGGGAAACCGGCACCGGCAAGTCGATGCTCGCCCACGAGGTGCACCGGCGCAGCCCACGGGCGGCTGGCCCCTTCATCCCCATCAACGCCGCCGCGCTTCCCGAGCCCCTGTTGGAGAGCGAGCTCTTCGGGCACGAGAAGGGCGCCTTCACCGGCGCCACTGCGAGCCGTGCCGGCCTCTTCGAGATCGCCGAGGGCGGAACCATTTTCCTCGACGAGATCGGTACCCTGCCGGCCAATCTTCAGTCCAAGCTGCTGGGCGTCCTCCAGGATCGCCAGGTTCGCCGGGTCGGCGGCCACCGTATCATCTCTGTCAACGCCCGCTTCATCGCCGCCACCAATATTGATCTGGAGCAGGCGGTGCAGCGGGGCGAATTCCGCCAGGACCTCTACTATCGCCTCAACGTCGCTCGCATCCGCATGCCGCCGTTGCGCGAGCACCGGGAGGACATTCCCCACTTCCTGCGCGGGATGCTCGCCGAATTGAGCAAGGGCAGGCCGTTCCGCTACGCCATTTCTCCCGAGGCCTTGGCCCTGCTGAACAGCTATCCCTTCCCAGGCAACGTCAGGGAACTTCGCAACGCCATCGAATGGGCGGTGACGGTGACCCGGGGCAGCTTCATCGAGCCGGGAGACCTGCCTGAAGTGATGCACCGCGACAACGAACCGCTTCCCCAAGACCCGGCCTCCCCCGGCGGCAGCCTCGCCGACATGGAGCGCGGCCAAATCGCCCGCGCCATCGAACACCTGGGCGGCAACCTGGTGGAAGTGGCGCGCAGCCTCGGCATCAGCCGCACCACCCTGTGGCGAAAGATGCGCGAGTATGGGCTAAAGAAATGAGGCGCACCCGTGCAGGGGGCACGCTGATACTGCTCATGCTCGCGGCAGCGGGCGCCCCGGCACCGGCCATGGAGGAGTTCAACACCATCGTCACCATCGATGAGATCTGCGCCCTCATGGCCTGCCGCAGCCCCGCGACGATCCGCCTGCGCGGCGCGACACCGGAGACCGACACGATCGTTCGGGTGCCAAAATCACCCTACGTCTTTCAGGGCGTGATGAACGTGGTTCTTGGCGAAAGGATCGCCTACGGCATCGACGTGCGGGAGGGCCAAGTGCGAGATATGCGCAGTCTGAACCCGGAACCCGCCGGAAGGTTCTTCGTGCTCGCTCTCGACCAGCCCGACCCAGCGCAGCGCCAGGCGAGCGAGTTGCGCCTGCACAACGGCCTGGACCAGCCCGTGACTTTCAAGCTGGAAGTCGTCCGAGGGGGCAACAAGGACCCGGAGCCCGGCCTCGCATGTGCGGTCGCCTCCGGCGTCGACTTCGCCCTACGCATCGGCTTTCCGGTTTTCCAGGCTTTCGTGACTGACCTGGAGGTCGACGCCGAAGCGCCGGAACCACCCGGCATCTGCCGCGCAGGAAGGTAGGCGCTCTCGCCTCCCTCCCCGCATCGAGCAGCTTGGCCACCGCGGAGAACGACCCTACATAGGCTTTGCGCTTGTCTCGGATCTCCGCCAGGGCGGCTTCAACGTATTATATGGAAACTTGTTCGTCATCTCGTGCGCCGCTTTGCCTTGGGGCGAATGGACGGCGCGCCGCACCGGTCGCTTGCCATCCGGTGCAATACGCTGCGCTATTGC
>CAYZLI010000004.1:0-17021 GCA_964479195.1 uncultured Rhodocyclaceae bacterium | reverse complement strand
GGACGGCGCGCCGCACCGGTCGCTTGCCATCCGGTGCAATACGCTGCGCTATTGCACCCTACGATGCTGCGCCCGAATTACGGATGGCCGACGTTGAGCAGTTCGGCAGCGGCCAGCACCTCCTTCGCCACTTCGCCGATCTTGCGCCGCTGGGTACGGGCCGAAGAGCGCAGCATGTCGAACGCCGACTGGCGGTCCACGCGGCGCCGCTCCATGATCAGGCCGACCGCCATGCTGACCTCGCGCCCTTCGTTGAGCGCGGTCTGCAACTGCCTTTCCGTCTCGCGCAGTTTGCGCAGCTCGGCGGCGCGCGCCAGGGCCGCCTCGATGGCCGGGACCAGTTGCGGAATGTCCACCGGCTTGACGACATAGCCCAGCGCTCCGTTCTCGGCCGCCTCCTTGACCACGTCGTTGTCGCTGTAGGCGGTAAGGAAGATGAAGGGCACGTCGGCGGTCTCGCGCAGGTGGCGCGCCAGTTCCAGGCCCGATTGCCCGGGCATGCGCACATCCAGCACGGCCATGTCGGGCTTGGCGATGGCAAGCACGCGCAACGCCTCGTCGCTTGAGCCGGCCATCTGCACCGCATAGCCGGCCTGCTCCAGCCCGCTCGCCAGCGTGGACAGCACCAGTCGATCATCGTCGACCAGCAATACTTTGCGCTGTGACAGCGCGTTCGACTCTTTCATAAGACCTCCCAACGAGCTGAAATACCGGCGATGACAGGGGAATCGAGCGCCAGGACGGTCTCGACCCCGTCGGCGCAATCCCGGATGGTCAGGAGCGCCCCTTGCCGCGGCAACAAGGACCGGGCCAGTTGCAGGCCGACGCCGACGCCGCTGCGGCGGGCGAAATCGAAGCCGGCCGGCAGCCGGCCCGGATTCACGATGCGCACCTCGGCACGCTCGGCGGTGCCGCCGACCATGACGCGCACTGGGGCGCCGCCCCGGGCGGCGCAATGCTTGACGGCGTTGAACATCAATTCATTCAGGACCAGGGCCACCGGCACGGCCTCGGCCTCGCAGATCCAGGCCACGCTCGTGCGGCTGACGTCCACCTCCACGGCCAACTCCGTGCGCAGCAGGCTTTCCACGCTGGCGGCGATGCTGGGCACCAGCTCGCACAGCGCCACCTGGTCCCTCACCGTGCGGCTTTGCAGGCCGTGAATGACGGCCACCGTATGCACCTGCGTGATCGCCTGGGCCATGGCCGAGCGCAATTCCGGGTGGGCCGCCGCCAACTGGCGCAGCATGCCGATGATGCCCTGCAGGTTGTTCTTGATCCGATGGTGCACTTCCCGCACCAGCGCATCGCGCTGGGACAGGGCAGCGTCCAGGCGGCGCTGCTCGGCCTGCTTGCGCTCGGTGATGTCCTTGGCGGTCCCGGCGCACATCGCCTCGCCCGAGGCGTCCCGGATCAGGAATGAGCGCGTCAGGAGCCAGCGCACCGCGCCGTCGGCGCGGCGGACGCGGAACTCGGCGGCTGCCGACAGCAGCGTGCGCGAGCACCAAAACCGCTCGTAGGCCGTGGCGTCGTCCGGATAGACCAGGCGCCGCATCACGCCCGGATCGGCATAAGCCTGCTCGCGCGAAATGCCGAACAGGCGCTCGAAAGCCGGGTTCACGTAGGCGAAGCGGCCGTCGGCGATCGAACGGATCCAGGCCGCGTCCTCCATCTGCTCCGCAAACGGGAAGAGCAGGCGCCCCGGTTCCGCATGGGCCAAACCGCCGGACGCGCCCTCGGCGGGCGTGGTAGCCCGGGCGCGACCTGATCCCCTGCCGGTTGCTTTCTCCATGGATATCGTTAACGGCCAGTTTGGCACTTCGTTTTAGTTTGAGGCGTGCCGGCCGAAATTAAAGCGTGAAGTAGAACGTAGCCCCCTCCCCAGGGCGCCCTTCGGCCCAGACGCGCCCTCCGTGGCGGTGGATTACCCGGCGCACCGTCGCCAGCCCGGCGCCGCCGCCCTCGTATTCGGCGCCACTGTGCAGCCGCTCGAAGGGGACGAACAGCCTCCCCGCGTAACGCATGTCGAAACCGGCGCCGTTGTCCCGCACGAAATAGGCGCGGCCCTCGGTTCCATCGACGACGCCGAACTCGATGCGCGGCTCGGGCACGTCGCGGGTGAACTTCCAGGCATTTCCCAGCAGGCTCCCCAGGGCGATCCGGATCAGGTTCGGATCGGCGTTCGCCACCGCACCCGGCTGGATGGCGAACTGGACCGGGCGCCCGTCGCCGGAGGGCAGTTCCCCGGCAAGGGATGCCACCATCCCGCTCAGGTCGACCTCCGCGCGCCGTAGCTCGACCCGGGAAAGGCGGGAAAGGTGGACCAGGGCGTCGATCATGTCGGCCATGCGCTTGCCGACGACGGCGATGCGCCGCAGGTAGCCCTTGCCTTCGGCCCCCAGGGCGTCGGCACAGTCGGACAGCAGCAGATTGCCGTAGCCGGCGATGGCCCGCAGGGGCGCCCGCAGATCGTGCGCCACGGCGCCGGTGAAGCTCTCCAGCTCGCGGTTGACGGCCTCCAGCTCGGCGGTGTGCCGGCGGACGCGCTCCTCCAGCTCGGCATTGCGCCGGCGCATGTCCTCGGCCGCGGCATGATGTTCGAGGACGATGCCCGCCGTCTGCGCGGCGCGCCGGCCGCACTCCAGCTCGGCTTGGCCTGGCTGGCGCGGCGTTGGCGAAAGGGATACCAGGGCGCCGACGACGGCACCGGAGGCGGACTTGATCGGCATGCTCCACAGGGAAAGGACGCCGTGGGGCAAGGCCAGGGACCGGAAATGGCGGCAGCGGGCATCCCTTCTCACGTCCTCGATGACCACGGGTTCATGGCCGAACACCGCCATACCCAGGGAATCCTGATCGGGGACAAGAAGGCGGCCGTGCACGCCGCTGACGAACGTCGCCGGCAGTCCGGGGGCCGCGACCACGCTCAAGCGGCCATTGTCGAGCAAAGCCGCCGCGCACCGGGTACCGGCATCGGATTCCTCGGCCATCGCCTCGCACAGGGCGCCGAGCACCTCGGGTAGGGCGGCGCCCCCGGCCAACATGCCCAGGATGCGCAAGCTATCGTCGAAACGGAGCGTGATTCGCTTTTCCGTTTCGCATCGGGGTTGGGATTGGGAGTGGACTCCGGCCGGTTTGGACGGCCGGGCGATCCGTGGCATGCGTTCTCTCCGCGGCGGCAACGAATTCGGCCGGAGGCCGGGGCGCGAGGGCGGGGCGCGTCAAGGTTCAGTCGGACGGCTCAGGTCCACGAACCGGAGAGCGCGGGGATGAGGCACTCTTCCAGTGCATAACGAAAGTTATATGTTAACGCTTATAGCACTTCCATACCGGGTTCCCTATACCCGATTCTGGGTACTCCCCGGCCTAGAGTTGGATCTGTGGATTGAGTTTTTCCAGCTTCGAGTAGAGCTTGTTCAAGGCATTGATGTAGGCCTTGACTGCGGCCACAACGATGTCCGTATCGGCGCCCTGGCCGTTCACAATGCGCCCATCCTTGGCCACCCGCACCGTCACCTCGCCCTGGGCATCGGTGCCGCCGGTGATGCTGTTCACCGAGAAGAGCAGCAGCTCGGATCGGCTGTCGGCGATGCCCTCGACGGCCTTGAAGGAGGCGTCCACCGGGCCGTCGCCGTCCGCCTCGGCGTGCTTTTCGGCTCCGCCGGCCGAGAGCGTGATGCGCGCATGCGGCGTCTCCCCGGTCTCGGAACAGACGCGCAGGGATACCAGCTTGAAGTGCTCCTGGTCGGGCGTCACCGCCTCATCGCTCATGAGGGCCTGGAGATCCTCGTCGAAGATCTCGTGCTTCTTGTCGGCCAGCTCCTTGAACCGGCCGAAGGCGACGTTGAGCTGTTCTTCCGACTCGACGACCATGCCCAGCTCGGCCAGCCGCGTCTTGAAGGCGTTGCGCCCGGAGTGCTTGCCCAGCACCAGCTTGTTTTGCATCCAGCCCACGTCCTGGGCCCGCATGATCTCGTAGGTCTCGCGGTGCTTGAGCACGCCGTCCTGGTGGATGCCGGATTCATGGGCGAAGGCGTTGGCGCCGACGATGGCCTTGTTGGGCTGCACCGGAAAGCCGGTGACGCCCGAGACCAGCTTCGAGGCCGGCACGATCTGCGTCGTGTCGATGCGCGTCTCGCAAGGGAAGATGTCCTGGCGCGTGCGCACGGCCATGACAATCTCCTCCAGCGCGGCGTTGCCGGCGCGCTCGCCCAGGCCGTTGATGGTGCATTCCACCTGGCGCGCCCCTTCCATCACGGCGGCGAGTGAGTTGGCCACGGCCAGGCCGAGGTCGTTGTGGCAATGCACCGACCAGATCACCTTATCCGCGTTTGGCAGCCGTTCGCGCAGACTGCGGATCGTGGCGGAGAACTGGGCCGGCACGTTATAGCCCACCGTGTCCGGCACGTTGAGGGTCTTGGCGCCCGCCCGGATCACCGCCTCGAAGACGCGGCAGAGGAAGTCCAGTTCGGAGCGGCCGGCGTCCTCGGCGGAGAACTCGATGTCGTCCGTGTACTCCCGCGCCCACTGCACCGACTTCACCGCCTGCTCGACGACCTGGTCGGGCGTCATGCGCAGCTTCTTCTCCATGTGGATCGGGCTGGTGGCGATGAAAGTGTGGATGCGGCCCGAGCGGGCCGGCCGGATCGCCTCGCCGGCGCGCCGGATGTCGTTCTCGTTGGCCCGGGCCAGCGAACAGACCGTGGACTCCTTGACGGTCTCGGCGATGGAGCGGATGGCATCGAAGTCGCCCGGGGAAGCGGCGGCAAAGCCGGCCTCGATCACGTCCACCCGCATGCGCTCGAGCTGGCGGGCCACCCGCAGCTTCTCCTCCTTGGTCATGGAGGCGCCCGGACTCTGCTCGCCGTCGCGCAAGGTCGTGTCGAAAATCACCAAGTGGTCTTTCATCATCATCTCCGGTCGAGTGCTGAAAAATACGGTTCGTCGCCGGCCTGCGGTCCTGCCGCCGCGCCGGCTCGATACAACATGAATTGTGGGGGTCGGATTTAGCGCGCGAAGCGCAGCAGCGGCCGGAGTTTGCCGCGCAGCAGGAGCTGCGCCGGCAGCAGGCCGGGGAGGCGGGGGGAAGAAGCGAAGATGCGCGTCTTGGATGCCATGCGGCCGAATATAGCCAGTTTCCCAAAGGCGCGCAAGGGGTTATCCCGCGGCGCGGCGCTTGGCGATCCACTGCCACGCCGCCATGACGTAGCCGGAAACGGCATAGCCGAGGAACAGCGCGAACAGGATGCCGGGCGGGTAGCTGGAGACCAGGACGAAGACCATCACGAAGGCCAGCACGACGATGAAGGGCACGCTGCGCCGCAGGTTGATGTCCTTGAAACTGTAGAACCTGAAGCTGCTGACCATGGTGACGCCGGCGAAGATGGTGAGCACGCAGGCATACCAGCGCGCTTCCTCGCCCCCGTAATTGTTGTCGATCAGGACCCACACCAGGCCGGCTACCAGCGCCGCCGCCGCCGGGCTGGGCAGTCCCTGGAAATAGCGCTTGTCCACCACTTCCAGCGTGGTGTTGAAGCGGGCCAGTCGCAGGGCCGCCCCGGCGCAGTAGATGAAGGCGGCGATCCAGCCCAGCTTGCCCATGCCGATGAGCGCCCACTCGTAGATCACCAGTGCCGGGGCGACGCCGAAGGACACCATGTCGGAGAGGGAATCGTACTCGGCGCCGAAGGCGCTCTGGGTGCGGGTGAGCCGCGCCACCCGGCCGTCCAGGCCGTCGAAGACCATGGCGACGAAAATGGCGACGGCGGAATGCTCGAACTGGCCCTTCATCGCCTGGACGATGGCGAAAAAGCCGGCGAACAGGGCTGCGGTGGTGAACAGGTTCGGCAGGATGTAGATGCCGCGCCGCCGCAGTTCGGGATTCATCAGGGCTTTTCGGGGTCGAAGTTCCGGCATGGCCTTGGCTAGCTGGGAAACGCCGGCATTGTAGCCGATTGCGCGGCGCCCCCGTGTGGGAGGGGCGTCCCCGCCGCGATTGTGGCGGTCGATCGGCGGGTGGATTCGCGGCCGGCCGGCCGCTCCCACAACCCCCTAGGAAAGTTCGGCGAGAATCGTGGCCGAGGCGCAGACCTTCTCGCCGATCGCCACCCGGACGCGGGAATCCGTCGGCAGATAGACATCCACCCGCGAGCCGAAGCGGATGAAACCGTAGCGCTGCCCGCGGCACAGGGCATCGCCCTCCTTCGCGTAGCACAGGATGCGCCGGGCGATCAGGCCGGCCACCTGCACGCAGGTAACGTCCCGGCCGTCGGCCGTCTTCAGCCAGAGGGCGTTGCGCTCGTTCTCCAGGGAGGCCTTGTCCAGGGCGGCATTGAGGAAGCGGCCGGCGTGGTACCAGCGGCCCTTCACCTCGCCGTCCACCGGACTGCGGTTGGAGTGCACGTTGAAGACGTTCATGAAGACGCTCACCTTGAGCGCCTCGCGATCGACATAGGGGTCGCGCGTCTTCTCCACCGCGACGATCCGCCCGTCGGCCGGGGACAGCACGCTCTTGGCCGTGCCGGGAATCGGCCGCGCCGGATCCCGGAAGAACTGGAGGACGAAGAATGTCCACAACCAGACCGGCACCGACCAGGCCCAGCCGGCCAGCGCGCCTACGGCGAGCGCCGCCGCAACGGAAATCGCCAGGAAGGGCCAGCCCTCCCTGGCGATAAGGGGATGCGGATAGGGCGGCACTAGTTCTTCGTCTGGTCGACCAGCTTGTTCTTCTTGATCCAGGGCATCATGTCGCGCAGCTTGGAGCCGACCTGTTCGATCGAGTGGGCGGCCATGTTGCGGCGGGAGGCAAGCAGCGTCGGCGCGCCGGCGCGGTTCTCCAGGATGAACTCCTTGGCGTACTGGCCGGTCTGGATCTCCTTGAGGATGCGCTTCATCTCCGCTTTCGTCTGCTCCGTGACGATGCGCGGGCCGCGGGTGATATCGCCGTACTCGGCGTTGTTGGAGATGGAGTAGCGCATGTTGGCGATGCCGCCCTCGTAGATGAGGTCGACGATCAGCTTCACCTCGTGCAGGCACTCGAAGTACGCCATTTCGGGGGCGTAGCCAGCTTCGACCAGGGTCTCGTAGCCGTTCTGGATGAGTTGCGTGAGGCCGCCGCAGAGCACGACCTGCTCCCCGAAGAGATCGGTCTCGGTTTCCTCGCGGAAGGTGGTCTCGATCACGCCGCCGCGGGTGCCGCCGTTGGCCGCCGCGTAGGAGAGCGCGATGTCACGGGCCTTCTTCGACACGTCCTGATGCACGGCGATGAGGGAAGGCACGCCGCCGCCCTGCACATAGGTGGAGCGCACCAGGTGGCCGGGGCCCTTGGGCGCGATCATGATGACATCCAGGTCGGCGCGGGGCTGCACCTGGCCGTAGTGGATGTTGAAGCCGTGGGCGAAGGCGAGCGCGGCCCCCTTCTTGATGTTGGGCTCCACGTCCTCACGGTAGACCTGGGCGATGTTCTCGTCGGGCAGCAGGATCATGACCAGGTCGGCACCCTTCACCGCTTCGCCCACCTCCTTCACCGCCAGGCCAGCCTTCTTGGCCTTGCCCCAGGACGAGCCGCCCTTGCGCAGGCCGACCGTGACCTTCACGCCGGAATCGTTGAGGTTCTGGGCGTGGGCGTGGCCTTGCGAGCCGTAGCCGACGATGGTGACTTTCTTGCCCTTGATCAGAGAGAGATCGGCGTCTTTGTCGTAATAGACCTTCATGGGTTCCCTTTCAGATGCGTGAGGAGTGAAACGTGAGCAGCGAGGGACCCATCCAGGGGGACTCCCCACCCCCCGGCCCCTCGCTCCTCACTAGATTTTCAGAATTCGGTCGCCCCGGCCGATGCCGCACACGCCGGTACGCACCGTCTCGAGGATGAGCGATCGGTCGATGGCCTCGAGGAAGGCGTCGAGCTTGGCGGTGTTGCCGGTCAGCTCGATGACGAACGTCGTTTCCGTGACGTCGATGATGCGGCCCCGGAAGATGTCCGACATCCGCTTCATCTCCTCGCGGTCCTTGCCCGTCGCGCGCACCTTGACGAGAGCCAGCTCGCGCTCGAGGTGGGCCGCCTCGGAGATATCCACTACCTTCACCACCTCGATCAGCTTGTTGAGCTGCTTGGTGATCTGTTCGATGACATCGTCCGAGCCGACACTGACGATGGTCATGCGCGACATGGAGGGGTCTTCGGTCGGCGCCACTGTGAGGGACTCGATGTTGTAGGCGCGGGCCGAGAACAGGCCCGAGACGCGGGAGAGCGCCCCGGCCTCGTTTTCAATGAGAAGGGAGATGACGTGTCGCATGTTGTTTGCGGCGGATTACAGTTCTTCGGACAGGATCATTTCGGTGAGGCCCTTGCCGCCTTGCACCATCGGGTAGACGTTCTCCGTCTGGTCGATGAGGAAGTCGAGGAAGACCAGGTCGTTCTTGCGCTTGAAGGCCTCGCGCAGCGCGCCCTCCACATCGGCCGGCTTGTCGATGCGCATGCCGACATGGCCATAGGACTCGGCCAGCTTGACGAAATCGGGCAGGGCATCGACGTAGGACTCGGAGTAGCGGTTGCCGTGGAAGAACTGCTGCCACTGGCGCACCATGCCCAGGTAGCCGTTGTTCAGCAGCACGATCTTGAGGGGCAGGCGGTACTGCTTGCAGGTGGACAGCTCCTGGATGCACATCTGGATGCTGCCCTCGCCCGTGATGCAGGCCACGGGCGAGCCGGGATGGGCCAGCTGCGCGCCCATGGCGGCGGGCAGGCCGAAGCCCATGGTGCCCAGCCCCCCGGAATTGAGCCAGCGCCGCGGCCTGTCGAACTTGTAGTACTGGGCCGCCCACATCTGGTGCTGGCCGACGTCGGATGTGACATAGGCGTCGCCCTTGGTCGCCTCGTAGAGCTTCTCGACGACGAATTGCGGCTTGATGATCTCGCTCTTGCGGTCGTACTTCAGGCAGTCCTTCGCCCGCCATTCGTCGATCTGCTTCCACCATTCCGCGAGCGCCTTCCGGTCGGGCCGCTCCGTGCCCGCCTCCAGGAGCTTCATGATGTCGTCGAGCACGTCAGGGACGTGGCCGACGATGGGCACGTCCACCTTCACCCGCTTGGAGATGGAGGAGGGATCGATGTCGATGTGGATGATCTTGCGCGGCACTTCGGCAAAGTGCGCCGGGTTGCCGATGACCCGGTCGTCGAAGCGGGCGCCCACGGCGAACAGCACGTCGCAGTGGTGCATCGCCATATTGGCCTCGTAGGTGCCGTGCATGCCCAGCATGCCGACGAACTGCCTGTCGGTCCCCGGGTAGCCGCCCAGGCCCATCAGCGTGTTGGTGCAGGGGAAGCCGAGCATCCTGACCAGCCGGGTCAGCTTGTCGGCGGCATCCGAGAGGATGACCCCGCCGCCCGTGTAGATCATCGGCCGCTTGGCCTCGAGCAGCAGTTGCACCGCCTTCTTGATCTGCCCCTGGTGGCCCTTCACCACCGGATTGTAGGAGCGCATGGCGATCGACTTGGGATAGACGAATTCGCACTTTTGCGCCGTGATGTCCTTGGGAATATCCACCAGCACCGGGCCGGGACGGCCGGTCTTGGCAAGATAGAAGGCCTTCTTGATGGTGGGCGCAATGTCCCGGACGTCCTTGACCAGGAAGTTATGCTTGACGCAGGGGCGGGTGATGCCCACGGTATCCACTTCCTGGAAGGCGTCCTGGCCGATGGCGGCCGTGGGCACCTGCCCCGTGATGATGACCATCGGGACGGAATCCATGTAGGCCGTGGCGATGCCGGTGACGGCGTTGGTCACGCCCGGGCCGGAGGTGACCATGGCCACGCCGACCTTGTCGGTGGATCGGGCATAGCCGTCGGCGGCATGCACCGCGCCCTGCTCGTGGCGGACCAGTACGTGGCGCACCGGGTTCTGGGTGACCGACTCCTGCTTGAACAGCTCGTCGTAGATGAATAGCACCGAGCCGCCCGGATAGCCGAAGACGTATTCGACCTTTTCTTCCTGCAGGCACCTGATTACAATTTCCGCACCGGTCAAGACCATGACTGTTCCAAAAAACTACGATAAACGGCTGAAAAACCTGTAACCTTACCGACCCGCCCCCCTTTGGTCAAGGCATTTTGCGCATCCCACCCACGGGTGCGCCCTATGCAAAACTTGGGCTCTAACCCCTGGCCACCCGCACACAACTCTCGGATTTTCTCGCCAGCGTGGAGCGGCGCGCCTACAAGCAGGCGCTGTTCGCCCTGCGCGACGACGAGGCCGCCCTCGACATCGTCCAGGACGCCATGCTCAAGCTCGCGGAAAAGTACGGCGACAAGCCGGCCGACGAGCTGCCTATGCTGTTCCAGCGCATCCTGCAGAACACCATCCGCGACTTCTACCGCCGGCAGAAGGTGCGCTCCCTGTGGACCACCCTGCTGTCCGCCTTTTCACCCGGCGAGGACGAGGATGCCGACCCCCTGGAGACCCTGGCGGTCGACACCCCGGGGCGGGCGGCGGACTCGCCCCACGCCCGGCTGGAGCAGGCGCAAATCCTTGCTATCATTGACCAGGAGGTCGGCAAATTGCCGCCTCGTCAACGCCAAGCCTTCCTCATGCGTTATTGGGAAGATATGGATATTGCCGAAACGGCGACGGCTATGGGTTGCTCGGAAGGCAGTGTGAAAACCCATTGCTCGCGCGCCACGCACGCATTGGCTGCGGCGCTGAAGGGTAGAGGCATCGCACTATGAACGAAAGAGAATTCGCATACAGGATCAGGCACTACCTGAATCTGGGTACTGAGCGCATGGACCGGAGGCAGGCGGACCGACTGTTCGCCGCACGCCAGGCGGCGCTGTCGCGCCAGAAGGCCGAGGCCCGTCTGAGCTTGGCCGGCGTCGGCAATATCGCCGTAGAAACCTTGCTGCGCCACCGCTGGGCCCTGGCTGCCGTGGTGGGTCTTGCGCTGGCGGTGGCCGGGGCCAGCCATTGGAATTCCTACCAGCAGGCGCTGGAAAACGAGGAAATCGACAGCGCCCTGCTCACCGACGATCTGCCGATCAATGCCTACCTCGACCGGGGTTTCCACGCATGGCTCGACGAGCAGCACTCGCCGCAGCAGTAGTCCTTCTTCTCCTGGTTTTTTCGCCCGTCCAAGCTGCCGTTCCCGAACTGCGGCAGCCTGCCTGGGCCGAGCTCGCCCCGGAGCAGAAGCAGATTCTCGCCCCCCTGGCCCGGGACTGGGACCAGATGGAGTCCTACCGGAAGAAGAAATGGCTGGGCATTGCCAAGCGCTATCCCGGCATGAAGCCGGAGGAGCAGGCCCGCGTGCAGCGGCGCATGAAGGACTGGGCCAGCCTGACCGCCGAGCAGCGGGAGAAGGCACGGGAGCGATACAAGCGCCTGCAAAAAGCCCCGCCCGAACAGCGGGAAGCGGTCAAGCAGAAGTGGCAGGAGTACAAGGAACTGCCCGAGGACGAGAAGAAACGCCTGGCCGAAAAGGCGGTGCGGCGCGCGGCCCCCAAGCCCGGCGTGGCCAAGCCGCCCGTCAAAGCCGTCGCCCCGGTGCAGCCCGCCGCGCCGACGCCAGTGCCTGCGGTGATCCCGACCGCTCCAGCCGATCCCCAGTCCGCGCCGTCGGCTACGGCCGCTGCGCCGGATGCCCAGTCCGCACCATCGGCTGTGGCCGCCCCGGCGGATTCCCAGTCCGCGCCCGCGGCCCCGGCCGCCCCGGCGCGCTAGCCGCCGGTGGCCGGCAGGGCGGCGCGGGCCGCGGCCGAAGCCCCATCCCAGCCCGAGATCCCGACGGTTCGCCGGCGGCTGGCGAGCATGCTCTACGAATCCCTGCTGCTGCTCGGCGTGCTCAGCCTCGCCTTCATGGTGCCCCACCTGGTGCTGGGCGTAGTCTGGAAAGTCGCGGCCCCAGGGGCGGCGCTGTGGCTGCACGTGTTCCTCGTCCTGATGGCGTACTTCCTGTGGTTCTGGCGCAAGGCCGGCCAGACACTGGCCATGCGGACCTGGCGGATCCGGCTGGTCGGCGCGGACGGCGCGGCACCGGTCACCCCCAGGCAGGCGCTGCTGCGCTATGCCCTGGCCTGGCCCAGCCTGTGCCTCGGGGGCTTCGGCATCCTCTGGGCGCTCTTCGACCGCGACCGGCAGTTCCTGCATGACCGGTTGGCCGGGACGAAGCTCGTGCTCACCGCCTGAACCAGACTAGCGCCGCTCGACCCACCACAGCATCCCCGCCGCGGCGACCAGGAACAGCGCGCTCGGCGTGATGGCGGAGAAGAAGGGTGGCCAGCTGTTGATGATGCCGAGGTTTGAGAAAAGGCCGTTCAGCATGTGGAAGGCAATGCCGAGCATGATGCCGGCGAAGACCTTGACGCTCACGGCGCCCATGCGGTCCTGCAGGTAGGCGAAGGGCACGGCCAGCGCCATCATCACGAGAGCCGCCAGCGGATAAATCAGCTTCTTCCACAGGGCGATCTCGTAGCGCTGGGTCTTGACCTGATTTTCCTTGAGGTGGCGGATGTACCGGTACAGGTTGGCGACGGACATGCGTTCGGGCACCACCAGCAGCACGCCCAGGATGTCGGGATTGAGCGCCGAGCGCCACTCCGCCTCCGGCAGCCGCCGCACCGTCGCCCGGTCCTGTCCGATCACCGTCTGCACGACGCCGGTAAGCCGCCATTTGTCCGGCGGCAGGTATTCGCCCTCCGCCGCCTCCGAGATCGAGCGCAATACCTGGTTCTTGTCGAACTCGTAGATGCGCACCCCCTGCAGCCGCGTGTCGGGGAGCACGGTGCGGACGTTCACGAAGCTGGACTCGTCCTTGATCCACAGGCCGGAACGGAATTCCTGGGCCACCACCGAGGACAGGGCCTTGAGCCGCAGTTGCTGGGCGACGCGTTCCGCCGGCGGCGCCACGAATTCCCCGAAGACGAAAGTAAGCCCGACGAAGAGCAGGCCGAGGCGGGTCAGCTCCGTGAGGATCCTCGCCGTGGACAGGCCCGAGGCGCGCAGCACCGTGATCTCCGAGTGACGCGCGAGCAGCGTCAGGGCATAGAGGGTGCCGATGAGCACGGCGATCGGCGCCAGTTCGTAGACGCGGCCGGGCAGCGTCAGCAGCACGTAGAGCAAAGCGTGCTGGAGCTGGTAGTCGCCCCGCCCCAGGTCCTCCAGCTCGTGGATCAGGTCGAAAAAGGCGAACAACAGCAGGAAGGCCACCAGGACCAGCGTCACTGCGGCATAAATCTCCTTGGCAAAATAGCGCTGATAGACTTTCATCGCCGCATCCTGATCCAGGAGAACACCGCCAGCCGCTTGAAGAAAAGCAGGATCAGCAGCACGAACATGACCATGTGGACCAGCCACCAGCCGACCTCGAACCTGAGCCTGCCCTGGACCACCCAGGCCTGGCTGACCGAGATCAGGTTGCTGTAGAGCATGTAGGCGAGCAGCGCCAGCACCAGGTTGGTGGTACGCCCGGCCCGCGGATTGACGAAGGAGAGCGGGATGGCCAGCAGGGCCAGGTTGAGTGCCGCGAGCGGTATGCCGATGCGCCAGAGGATCTCGCCTTTGTTCGGATTGGTGGGGTTGAGGGCGAGCTCCCACAGGGGTTGGTGCCGCGGCGTCGTCTCGATGCCCCGACCCTCCTTGGTTTCGATACGCACGGCGTAGCGCTCGAATTCCATGACGCGGTATTCGGGCGTGCCCGGCGCGCCCTCGTAGCGGCGCCCGTTCTCCAGCACCACGAAGCGGTCGCCGCCGGGCGCCGTCTCGGTGTGGCCGCTGCCCGACATCATGATGCCGAGCCGGCCATGCTGCATGGAGCTGATGAAGATGTTCTTCACGCGGCCCTCCTCACCGGCAACGGCTTCGACGAAGAATACCCGCTCGGCGTTGGATGACTCCTTGAAGGAGCCGGGCGACACCCGGGCCACGTCGCCCCGGCTGTCCATGCGGCTGCGGTACTCGGCGCTTTTCGACAGCGCCCAGGGCGAGAGGAACAGGGAGAGCACGGTGATGGCCAGTACCAGCGGGGCGGCAAACTTCATCACCGGCCGCACCCAGGCGGTCAGCGGCACACCGGAGGCGAACCAGACCACCATCTCGGAATCCCGGTAGCTGCGCGACAGGGTCATCAGCACGGCAATGAACAGGGTGAGCGACAGCAGCACGGGCAGGTAGTTGAGGGCGCCGAAGCCGAGCAGGGCGATGACCGCCTCCGAGGCAAGCTTGCCCCCCGCCGCCTGGCCGAGCAGGCGGATCAACTGCGTGGTCAACAGGATCGCAAAGAGGGCGACGAAGACGGCGCCGGCAGTGCCGGCGAATTCGCGCACGACCGCCCGTTCGAAGATCGTGGACCTACTCATGGGCGGTCCCTTCGCGCACCTTTTTGACTTTTGCAGAGGGGAGAAGGGATAATCGGGACCTGATTTTTCAGGAAATACAACAAGGAGCAGCGCGTGGAATTTAGCATAAAAAGCGGCAACCCGGACAAGGCGAAGACCGGCTGCGTCGTCGTCGGCGTTTTCGAATCCCGCAAGCTTGCCCCCGCAGGGCAGGCGCTGGACAAGGCCGCCAAGGGCCACCTCGCCGGCATCCTGCGCCGCGGCGACATGGAGGGCAAGGGCGGCTCGACGCTGCTGCTGCACGGCGTGCCCGGCGTCGCCGCGGAGCGCGTGCTGCTGGTGGGCCTGGGCAAGCAGGAGGAATTCGGCGAGAAGGCCTACCGCGATGCCATCGCCGCGATGATGCGGGCGCTGAAGGAGACGGGGACCGCCGACGCCCTCGTCACCTTGGGCGAGCTCGAGGCGGGCAGCGGCCTCGCCGGGCGCCTGCGCCAAGCCGTGCTGATCGCCAATGGCGCCCTCTACCGCTTCGACCGGCTCAAGTCGAAGAAGGACAACGCCAAGCCGGCGCTCGCGCACCTCGCGTTTTCAGCCCCCGCCGGCAAGGACGCCAAGACGGCCGAGGAGGCCATCGCCCAGGGCGAGGCCATCGCCCAGGGCATGGACCTGACGCGGGAGCTGGGCAACCTGCCCGGCAACATCTGCACGCCGAGCTACCTCGCCCAGCAGGCGCAGAAGCTGGCCCGGGAGTTCAAGCTAAAATGCGAGGTGCTCGACCGGGCGCGCATGGAGAAGCTGGGCATGGGCTCCCTGCTCTCCGTCGCCAGGGGCTCCCACGAGCCGCCGCGCTTCATCGTCCTGCAGTACCAGGGCGGCAAGGCCAAAGCCAAACCCGCCAAGCCCGTCGTCCTGGTCGGCAAGGGCATCACCTTCGACACGGGCGGCATTTCCCTCAAGCCCGGCGCCGAGATGGACGAAATGAAGTTCGACATGTCGGGCGCCGCCAGCGTGCTCGGCACTTTCCACGCCATCGCCCGCATGAAGCTGCCCCTCAATGTCGTGGGCCTCATCCCCACCACGGAGAACATGCCGGGCGGCGCCGCCAGCAAGCCGGGCGACATCGTCACCTCCATGTCCGGCCAGACCATCGAAATCCTCAACACGGACGCGGAAGGGCGCCTCATCCTGTGCGATGCCCTCACCTATGCCGAGCGCTTCCAGCCCGAATGCGTGGTGGATATCGCCACCCTCACCGGTGCCTGCGTCATCGCCCTCGGCCACGTCGCCACCGGCCTGCTCGCCAACGACGACGATCTGGCCCGGGAACTGCTCGAAGCCGGCCAGGCGGCCGGCGACCGCGCTTGGCAACTGCCCCTGTGGGAAGACTACCAGGAGCAACTGAAGAGCAATTTCGCCGACATGGCCAATATCGGCGGCCGGCCGGCCGGCACGGTTACCGCCGCCTGTTTCCTGGCGCGCTTCACCAAAAAGTACCGCTGGGCGCACCTGGACATCGCCGGCACGGCCTGGCGCTCGGGCAAGGAAAAGGGCTCCACTGGCCGCCCCGTGCCGCTGCTCACCCATTTCCTGCTCAAGCGCGCGGGCAAGCTGTGACCCGCATCGAGTTCTACCACGGGGCCCAGGACAAGGTTCAGGCCGCCTGCCGGCTGATCGGCGAGCTCTACGCCCAAGGCCGCCAGGTGCTGGTCTATGCTCCGGCGGAGGCCGCGGCGGCCCAGGTGGACCGCATGCTGTGGGTGCAGCCGTCGATCGGCTTCGTGCCCCACTGCCGCATCGGTTCCCCCCTCGCCGGGCAGACGCCGATCCTCATAGGGAGCTCCATCGACAATTCAAACCATCACGATGTGCTGGTCAATCTGGACGGCGACCTGCCGCCGGCCTTCTCCCGCTTTGAAACGTTGCTGGAGATCGTCGGCACGGACGAGGCCGACCGCACCCCGGCGCGCGCCCGATTCAAGTTCTACCGGGAGCGCGGCTATCCCCTGGAAGCGCACGATCTCGGCAACGGGTAAGGCATCCATGGGCGAAGAACAGGGCGACGTTCTCGGCAAGGCGGATGCGCTGATGCGGCGCCACCGCTCCTTCGTCGCCGGCGGCGCCCAGCCCGCGTCGGCGGACGAGGATGTGCCGGTGCTCACCGAGGTCTTCGATCCCGGTCCGACGGCACCCGCCCTGCCTGCCGCCCTTTCCGGCGGGCCCGGCGCCGAGGAGCTGGCCGAGCGCATGCGCGAGCTGCTCGCGCCGCTGCCGCCCGACATCGCCCGCGCCGTGGAGAACTGGCTCGCCGCCACCCTGCCCCGTCTGGTCGCAAAACGACTGGACGGCATCGCCGAGCAGGTCGCCGAGGAAGTCGGCGCCGCCCTGCGCGACAGCCTGCCCCTGCTCATCGCCGACCTCGTCCACGCGGCCGCCGAGCGCACCAAGGAACCGGAGTAAGCGCAGCCCCCCGGATGCCCGCGGCCGGATGGGGGAAGCGCTCCGGTATAATTTTCGTTTTTTCCCTTCGTTCCCAGATGGAACTCGCCAAATCCTTCGAGCCGGCCGACATCGAGCGGCGCTGGTACCCCCTGTGGGAGTCCCGCGGCTACTTCCGGGCCGGCACCGACACGGCCAACCCGAGCAGCTTCTGCATTCTTTTGCCGCCGCCCAACGTCACGGGCACGCTGCACATGGG
>CAYZLI010000003.1:6738-58537 GCA_964479195.1 uncultured Rhodocyclaceae bacterium | reverse complement strand
TTCACCTTCTGCACCACGCCGGTGAGGCTGGCGCCCACGGTGATGCCTTCCAGGGCCTCGATCTGGCGCGCCTGCTTCTGCATGGAGAGGGTCTGGAACTCCACGGCCTTGAGGCGCGTGACCATTTCCGGCTCCTTCTCGCTCAGGCGCTCCGTCTGCAGGGCCTTGTCCGCCTGGGCCTGGTGCTCTTCCAGGGCCTTCAGGCGCTGCTCGCCGGCGTTGCTCTGCTCCAGCTTCTTTTCCAGTTCCGTGTTGCGCTTCTCCAGCTTCTCCATGCGCTCGGCGAGCTTTTTCAGCTCGGCCAGCAGCGCGGCGTCATTGCTGGCGGCGAACGCCGTGCCGCTGATGCCGGCGAGCGCCAGGGCCGCGGCGAGCGCCGTCTTGCGGGCGGAAAACGCCCGCAGTGTGGACGTGCGGCCCATGCTCAGTACCCGCCCTTCTTGCCGATGCCGGCGTAGGTGAATTCCCACTCCATCTCGAAGGTCTTGAACCAGGGGCGCACGCCGGTGGCCCGGTCCGTGTGGCGGCCGTAGTGCTGGCCGGCGGTGTTCTCCTTGGCGTTGGGCGGATAGATGGTGTATTTCACCTTGTACTTGCCCGGGCCCTTGAGCTTCACGTTGTCGCCGTAGTGGGGGCCGTCGGACGCCACCATGGGCATGAAATCGCCTTTGATAGTCTCATTGGTGCCCAGCTTGGTGATCTCATACTTGATGTGCAGGAAGGGAATCCAGAAGCCCTCCGGATAGCCGTAGGGGTTGTTGCCCAGGGCGTGGATGTCCGCCTCGATGTGGATGTCGGATTCGGCCGCCTTGCGCATATGGCCCTCCGGCTCCATGTCGATGGGCTGCAGGTAGACGGCGGCGATCTCCATGCCGGCCACGTTGTGCGGCGTGCCGATCGGATATTCCAGGGCCTGGGCCGCGGAGGCGGCGAAAAGACCCAGGGCGAACAAGGCGCTGGCGCCCGCGTGTTTGAAGCGGTTCATGAATTCCCCTTTAGTAAAAACGCAAACAATAACGATTCGCATTATTACGGAAGAAACCCGGACCGTCAAGAGCCTTGTCGTTTGCCCCGGAGCCGGGATGCTGCGGTGCAGTATGGTGAGATGGCAGCCTGTATAATTACGCTTTTCCCAGCAAGGACAAGAACATGAACCTCGATCGCGTGACTTCGGGGCAAGACCTCCCCAACGACTTCAACGTCATCATCGAAATCCCGATGAACGCCCATCCCATCAAGTACGAGGTGGATAAGGAAACGGGCGCCATGTTCGTGGATCGCTTCATGTCCACCGCCATGCATTACCCGTGCAACTACGGCTACATCCCGCATACCATCTCGGAGGACGGGGATCCCGTGGACGTGCTCGTCTTGAGCCCGGTGCCCCTCATCACCGGGGTGGTGGTGCGCTGCCGGCCGGTGGGCATGCTGAGAATGGAGGACGAGGCGGGCGGCGACGCCAAGCTGCTCGCCGTGCCGGTGGACAAGCTGTGCAGCCTGTATCGCGCCATCGAGTCGCCGCGCGACCTGCCGGAACTGATGCTTGCCCAACTCTCCCACTTCTTCGAGCACTACAAGGACCTGGAGCCCGGCAAGTGGGTGAAGGTGCAGGGCTGGGTCGGCGCGGAAGAGGCGAAGAAGGAAATCCTGGACGGGGTCGCCCGCTACCAGGGCGCGGCGACCAAGCCGATGTTCTGAGCGGCCGGGTGGCTTTCCCTCCCCCTCTCCCGCTTGCGGGAGAGGGGCCGGGGGTGAGGGCTACGAGATGCCGAACTCCCGCCGCATCTGCGCCGCCATCTGCGGGTCGAAGCCCTTGACCCGCCGATACTCGGCCAGCACCTTGTCCCGCTGGCCCAGTCCGCGGTAGGCGATGGCAAGGTGGTAGCCGGCGTGCGGGTTGAACTGCTGCAGCCGCGCCGCCTCCTGCAGAGCCTCCGCCGCTTTGGCGTAGTCGCCCCGCTCGTTGTGGATGAGGCCGATGCCGTACCAGGCCCGGTCGATGGTGGGGTTCAGGCGGATGGCCGCCTCGAAGTGCTCGAGCGCCCGCTCCAGGTCCTTTTGCTCGTGCAGGATGAAGCCGAGATTGAACCGCGTGACCGCGTCCTCGGGCTGCAGCCGGAGCGCCCGCTCGAGGGCCTCGACCGCGTCGCGGCCGCGGCCGGCGCTCTGGTAGAGGAAGCCGAGGCAGCGCCAGGCTTCATGCAGTTCCGGCAGTGCCGCGACGGCGGCGCGGTATTTCTCGATGGCCTGGTCGTAGCGCTTGAAGAATGAGAAGAAGTGTCCGGCGTAGTACTGCAGCCAGGGGTGGATGCTGCCATTGCGCATGGGGCGGCCCGCCGAATTGGGAAAAACGCATTATCCGAATGCCGGGACATGTCGGCAAGGACGGCGCGGCGGTATATTAGCGAAATATGAATGCCCTGAAGATCGCCATCGCCCAGATCGACTGCACGGTCGGGGATCTGGCCGGCAATGCCCGGAAGATTGCCGAATGCGCCGCCCGCGCCCGGGCCGCCGGCGCGCACCTGATGCTGACCCCGGAGCTGGCGCTGGCCGGCTACCCGCCCGAGGACTTGCTGCTGCGCCCCGATTTCTACCGCGCCTGCGCGCGGGAGGTGGCCGGCCTCGCCGCGCGCATCGAGGGCATCGCCGTCGTCCTGGGCCACCCCGATGAGGCGGAGGGCGAGTACTACAATGCCGCCTCCTTCCTGCAGGGCGGGCGCGTTGCCGCGACCTACCACAAGCACCGCCTGCCCAACTACGAGGTCTTCGACGAGCAGCGCTACTTCATCCCCGGCTTCGCGCCCTGCGTGGTGGAGGTGAATGGGGTGCGCTGCGGCATCAACATCTGTGCCGACGTCTGGGAGGCGGGGGCGGCGGATGCGGCACGGGCCGCCGGCGCGGAGTTGCTGCTGGCGTTGAACGCCTCGCCCTACCATATGAACAAGCAGGCGACCCGCTACGAGGTGCTGCGCGAGCGCATCGCGGCGACGGAAATTCCGGTCGTGTACGCCAACCTGGTGGGCGGCCAGGACGAGCTGGTGTTCGATGGTGCTTCCTTCGCCCTGGACCGGCAGGGGCGCCTGACGCATCAACTGCCCCAGTTCGCCGAGGCGCTGGAGGTGATCGAGTACGCCGACGGCGACATCCGGCCTGGCGCCATCGCGCCGAGCGGCCCCCTGGAAGCGGAGGTCTACCAGGCGCTGACCCTGGGCGTGCGCGACTATCTCGGCAAGAACGGCTTCCCGGGCGCGGTCATTGGGCTGTCCGGCGGCATCGATTCGGCGCTCACCCTGGCCATCGCCGTGGACGCCCTCGGCCCCGACAAGGTGCGGGCGGTGATGCTGCCCTCGCCTTATACGGCCGACATCAGCCTCGCCGATGCGCGCGAGATGGCGGTCAAGCTGGGCGTGCGCTACGACGAGATTCCCATCGAGCCGGCGATGCAGACCTTCGCCCGCATGCTGGCCAAGGAGTTCGAGGGGCTGTCCGCCGACACCACGGAGGAGAACCTGCAGGCGCGCATCCGCGGCATGCTCCTCATGGCCCTGTCGAACAAGTACGGCTCCATCGTCCTCACCACCGGCAACAAGAGCGAGATGGCCGTGGGCTACGCCACCCTGTACGGGGACATGGCCGGGGGCTTCGCCGTCATCAAGGACATCTTCAAGACCATGGTCTGGCGCCTGGCGCGCTACCGCAACGGCCTTTCACCGGTGATCCCCGAGCGCATCATTACGCGGCCGCCCTCGGCCGAGCTGAAGCCCGGCCAGACCGACCAGGACACCCTGCCGCCCTACGAGGTGCTGGACGCCATCATTGAGGCCTACATGGAGCGCGACCTCTCGCCGCGGGAGATCGTGGCGATGGGCTATGGGTCGGCCGATGTGCGCCGCACGGTGAGCATGCTCAAGCGCAGCGAATACAAGCGGCGCCAGGCGCCGGTGGGCATCCGGGTGACGCGGCGGGGCTTTGGCAAGGACTGGCGTTATCCGATAACATCGCGCTATGCGGATGAGTGGTGATTTTTGAACCTGGAGCGACCATGAAGAAAATCGAAGCGATCATCAAGCCCTTCAAGCTCGACGAAGTGCGCGAGGCCCTTTCCGAGGTCGGCGTGACCGGCCTCACCGTTACCGAGGTTAAAGGCTTCGGCCGGCAGAAGGGGCATACGGAGCTCTACCGCGGCGCTGAATACGTGGTGGACTTCCTGCCGAAGATAAAGATCGAGGTGGTCGTGGCCGAAAACACCGTCGAACCGGCCATCGAGGCTATCGTCAAGGCAGCGCGCACCGGCAAGATCGGCGACGGCAAGATCTTCGTCACGGCCGTGGCGCAGATTGTACGCATCCGCACGGGGGAAACGAACGAAGCGGCGATCTGACTGGGGTTGTCATTCCCGCGCAAGCGGGAATCCAGCGTCTTTCGGAAAGCCACTGGGTCCCCGCCTTCGCGGGGACGACTCAAGCTACCGGCCACTCTTCAGCAACACCGCCAGCGCCCCCGCGCCGCCCTCCGCGGCGCGCGCCTGGCAGTAGGCCAGCACCTCCTGGCGGTTCATCAGCCAGTTTTTCACCAAGCCCTTGAGCACCGGCTCGCGGCCCGGCGAGCCGAGCCCCTTGCCGTGGATGACGCGCACGCAGCGCAGGCCCCGCCGGAGCGAGCCCGCCAGGAACTCGCCCAGCAGCAGCCGCGCTTCCTCGCGGGTGGCGCCGTGCAGGTCGAGCTGGTCCTGCATCACCCAGCGGCCGCGCCGCAGGTCCCTCAGGATCGTGCGCGGCAGGCCCGGGCGCAGGAAGGTCGGCTCGTCGCCGCCTTCCAGGCGCAGGTCGAGGGGGGCGGGAGCGAGGGATTCGGCCAGCGCCTCGGCCTCGTCGCGCCGATGCTGGGCCGGGACCGCGGGCGGCGGGGGCGGTTCGTGGTGTATCCGGTCGGAGGAAAGGGGGGTAGCGCCGGATACCGCGCTGCGGAACAGCGCGCGCTCCTCCTCCGACGGAAGCAAGGGCGCGCGCCGCTTGCTCATGGCCTCAGTCCTCCCGATGGGCCGTCCCGAGGGAGGACTGCGCCCCCTCGGGGGGCAGCGAAGCAACGCGAGCGTGGGGGTCGTTCATCTCATTGGCCCAGGCTGTCCAGGTAGCGCTCGGCGTCCAAGGCCGCCATGCAGCCGGTGCCGGCGCTGGTGACGGCCTGCTTGTAGATGGGGTCCTGCACGTCGCCGGCGGCGAACACGCCGGGCATGCTGGTGGCCGTGGCGTTGCCGCCGCGGCCGGCCCGGGTGACGAGGTAGCCGTTCTCCATTTCGAGCTGCCCCTCGAAGAGCTCCGTGTTGGGCTTGTGGCCGATGGCGATGAAGACGCCCTGCAGGCCGATCTCCTGGGTCTGGCCGCTCTTCACGTTCTTGACGCGCATGCCGGTGACGCCGGACTTGTCGCCCAGCACCTCGTCCAGCACGCTGTCCAGCGCCAGGGTGACGTTGCCGTTGCGCGCCTTGTCCAGCAGCTTGTCGATCATGATCTTCTCCGCGCGGAACTTGTCGCGGCGATGGACCACGGTCACCTTCTTCGCGATGTTGGCCAGATAGAGCGCTTCCTCGACGGCGGTATCGCCGCCGCCGATGACGGCCACGTCCTGGCCCTTGTAGAAGAAGCCGTCGCAGGTGGCGCAGGCGGACACGCCGCGGCCCTGATACGCTTCCTCCGAGGGCAGCCCCAGGTACTTCGCCGTGGCGCCGGTGGCGATGATCAGGGCGTCGCAGGTGTAGGTGCCGGCGTCCCCGATCAGCGTGAAGGGCTTTTCCTTCAGCCGCGCCGTGTGCACGTGGTCGAAGATGATCTCCGTGTTGAAGCGCTCGGCATGCTTCTGGAAGCGCGCCATGAGATCCGGACCCTGCACGCCCTCGGCGTCGGCGGGCCAGTTGTCCACGTCGGTGGTGGTCATCAACTGGCCGCCCTGGGCCAGCCCGGTGATGAGGACGGGTTTCAGGTTGGCGCGGGCGGCGTAGACCGCTGCCGTGTAGCCGGCGGGGCCGGAGCCGAGGATGATGAGGCGGGCATGTCGAGTCTGGGCGCTCATGTCGTTGTCCGGGGTTGGCGTCGAAAAACAAAATTATACTTGAGGCGCCGAGGCCGGAATTCAAGGCAAGCCGATGGCGAGGAGACGGGCCTGATGGGCATCAGGCGCCGAACAACGCCATCTGCCCCAGGCTCTTTCTCGCCGGGCGCGTCGTTTATAATGGGCCGATAGCCCTTCCGACCCCCGAGCGTGCCCGAAAAGACCGCCGCCCAACCGCTGCCCGAGAAAATCGCGGCGCTTCTCCAGGAGGCGCGCTGGCTGGTGCTTGCCGCCATCGCCCTGTACATCGGCCTGGTCCTGTTCGGCTACAGCCAGGCCGACCCGGGCTGGTCCCATGCCGTGCAGGTGGAGCGCATCGCCAATCCGGGCGGGCGTTTCGGTGCCTGGCTCGCCGACCTTCTGCTCTATCTCTTCGGCATCTCCGCCTGGTGGTGGGTGCTGTTCCTGCTCTTCACCGTGGCTTGGGGCTATCGGCGGCTCGATGGCCTGTTCAGCACGGATCGGCGGCCCTTCTTCATCGCCCTGGCCGGTTTTTCCGTGCTGCTGCCGGCGTCCAGCGGCCTGGAAGCGCTGCGCTTCCACAGCATGACCCGGCCGATGCCCCTGGATCCGGGCGGCATGCTGGGCCATGAGGTGGGCCGGCTGTTTTCCCAGTTCTTCGGCTTTACCGGCGGCACGCTCATCCTGCTCGCCCTGTTTGCTGCCGGCCTGTCCCTCTTTACCGGCTTGTCCTGGCTCGGCTTGATCGAGCGCTTCGGCGCCGCTCTGGAGCGGGCCTGGTTCGGCTCGATTGCGCTCTACCAAGGCTGGCAGGACCGGCGCATCGGCCGGGAGGTGGCCCAGCAGCGGGAAGCGGTGGTGGAAGTGGAGCGCAAGCGCATCGAGGAGATCCATATCGAGCCGATCCGCATCGAGGTGCCCGACATTGTCATCGCGAAATCCGGACGGCGGGAAAAGGAGCGCCAGGCGCCGCTGTTCCACGACATGCCGGGCGGGGCGCTGCCGCCCCTGCATTTGCTGGAAGAGCCCGCCCACGACGTCGAGCCGCCGTCCGCCGAGACGCTGGAATTCACCTCGCGCCTGATCGAGCGCAAGCTGGCCGATTTCGGCGTGCAGGTGAAGGTGCTGGCCGCCTATCCCGGCCCGGTCATCACCCGCTACGAGATCGAGCCGGCGGTGGGCGTGAAGGGCGCCCAGATCGTCAATCTCGTCAAGGACCTGGCGCGCGCCCTTTCCGTGGTGAGCGTGCGCGTGGTGGAGACCATCCCCGGCAAGTCCTGCATGGGGCTGGAGATCCCCAATCCGAAGCGCCAGACCGTGCGCCTGGCGGAGATCCTCGGCTCCAAAGGCTACCACGACATGGCCTCGCCGCTCACGCTGACCCTGGGCAAGGACATCTCGGGCCTGCCCGTGGTGGCGGATCTGGCCAGGATGCCGCACCTGCTGGTGGCGGGCACCACCGGCTCGGGCAAGTCGGTGGGCATCAACGCCATGATCCTCAGCCTGGTCTACAAGTCCGAGCCGGCGGACGTGCGGCTGATCCTGGTGGACCCGAAGATGCTGGAACTCTCCGTGTACGAGGGCATCCCGCACCTGCTCGCGCCGGTGGTGACCGACATGAAGCACGCCGCCAACGCGCTGCAGTGGTGCGTGGTGGAGATGGACCGGCGCTACCGCCTCATGTCGGCCCTGGGCGTGCGCAATCTCGCCGGCTACAACGGCAAGCTCAAGGATGCCGCCAAGGCGGGCGCGCCCGTGCCCAACCCCTTCTCCCTGACGCCCGAGAGCCCCGAGCCGCTCGCCGCGCTGCCGCATATCGTCGTCGTCATCGACGAGCTGGCCGATCTCATGATGGTCGCCGGCAAGAAGGTGGAGGAACTCATCGCCCGGCTGGCGCAGAAGGCGCGCGCCGCCGGCATCCACCTCATCCTGGCCACGCAGCGGCCCTCGGTGGATGTCATCACCGGCCTCATCAAGGCCAACATTCCCACGCGCATCGCCTTCCAGGTCTCTAGCAAGATCGACTCGCGCACCATCCTCGACCAGATGGGCGCGGAGGCCCTGCTCGGCCAGGGCGACATGCTCTACCTGGCGCCCGGCGCCGGCGTGCCGGTGCGGGTGCATGGCGCCTTCGTCGCCGACGGCGAGGTGCACCGGGTCGTGGAGTACCTGAAGCAGGTGGGCGTGCCGGAGTATGTCGAAGGCATTCTCGATGCGGGCGCCGGCGAAGGCGACGATGGCGCCGGCGGCGAAGGCGAGCTCGACGGCGAGGCCGATCCGCTCTACGACCAGGCGGTGCAGGTCGTGCTGCAGACGCGCCGCCCGTCCATCTCCCTGGTGCAGCGGCACCTGCGCATCGGCTACAACCGCGCCGCCCGCCTCATCGAACAGATGGAGCGCGCCGGACTGGTCTCGCCCATGGGTGCCAACGGCAACCGCGACGTGCTGGTGCCGGCGCGGGAAAGCTGATGGGTCCGGAAAGATACTCGGCTGTGGTTCAAGCTCTCGTCTTGTTCGTCCTGGCCACGCTGGCAACCGTGGCCCATGCCGCGGCGCTCGACCGGCTGAAGTCCTTTGTCGAAGGCACGAAGAGCGCCAGGGCGGCCTTTACCCAGACCGTCGTTGCCAAGAGCGGGCGCAAGCCGCAGACGGCGGCCGGCACCATGATGTTCGCCCGCCCGGGCAAGTTCCGCTGGGTGTATGACAAGCCCTACTACCAGCTCATCGTCGGTGACGGCGAGAAACTGTGGATCTACGACCGCGACCTCAACCAGGTCACCGCCAAGAAGCTCTCCGCGGCGCTCGGCACCAGCCCCGCGGCGCTGCTCGCCGGCGACAATGCGCTGGAGAAGAACTTCACGCTGCGCGAAGGCGGCGAGTCCGAGGGCATAGAATGGGTCGAGGCGCAGCCGAAGGCGGCCGACGCTTCCTTCGAGTCCCTGCGCATCGGCTTCGCCGGCGACGTCCTGAGGGCCATGGAACTGCGCGACAATTTCGGCCAGACGACGACGCTCGTCTTCAGCCAGTTCGAGCGCAACCCGGCCCTGCCCGCAAGCCTGTTCCGTTTCGTGCCGCCCAAGGGGGCGGACGTGATCGGTGAGTGACCTTTTCGAAACCAAGCCGCAGGCTCCCCTGGCGGAACTGATGCGGCCCGCCTCGCTCGCCGAGGTGGTCGGGCAGAGCGAGCTGCTCGGCCCCGGCCGGCCGCTGCGCCTCGCCTTCGAGTCGCGGCAGCCGCACTCGATGATCCTGTGGGGGCCGCCGGGGGTGGGCAAGACGACGCTGGCGCGGCTCATGGCCCAGGCCTTCGACGCCGAGTTCATCGCCCTCTCGGCGGTGTTCTCCGGCGTCAAGGACATCCGCGAGGCGGTGCAGCGGGCGGAGCTCACGCTGGCGCAGACGGGACGGCGCACCATCCTGTTCGTGGACGAGGTGCATCGCTTCAACAAGGCGCAGCAGGACGCTTTCCTGCCCTTCGTCGAGCGGGGCCTGATCACCTTCATCGGCGCCACTACGGAAAACCCCTCCTTCGAGGTGAACGGCGCGCTGCTCTCGCGCGCCGCCGTGTACGTGCTGAAAAGCCTGTCCGAGGAAGAACTCGGCATGCTCTTCGACCGGGCCCGGGGCAGCGCCTTTCCTGAACTGGAGTTCGACGAACAGGCCCGTCAGCGGCTGATCGGCCTGGCCGACGGGGACGCGCGCCGCCTGCTCAATGCCCTGGAGATCGTCCATACGGCGGCCACGACCCGGGGCGTGACGAAGATCGAGGCGGATTTCCTGCAGGAGGCCCTGGCGAAGAATCTGCGCCGCTTCGACAAGGGCGGCGACGTCTTCTACGACCAGATCTCGGCGCTGCACAAGTCGGTGCGCGGCTCCGACCCGGATGCCTCCCTCTACTGGCTGGTGCGCATGCTGGACGGGGGCGCTGATCCACGGTATCTCGGCCGGCGCATCGTGCGCATGGCGGCGGAGGACATCGGCCTGGCCGATCCCCGCGCCCTGGGGATTGCCCTCGATGCCGTCGAGACCTACGAGCGGTTGGGCTCCCCCGAAGGGGAACTGGCCCTGGCCGAGGCGGTGATCTTCCTCGCCTGCGCGGCGAAGTCGAACGCCGTCTATGTCGCGTATAATGCCGCGCGCGATTTCGTCGCCCGCGACGCTTCGCGGGAGGTGCCGGTGCACCTGCGCAATGCGCCGACGAAACTCATGAAAGAGCTGGGCTACGGCCGCGCATACCGCTATGCCCACGATGAGCCCGAGGCCTATGCGGCCGGGGAGGACTATTTCCCCGAGGGCATGCCCAAGGTCGAGTGGTACAAGCCGAGCGGGCGCGGGCTGGAAGCGAAAATCGCGGACAAGCTCGCCCGCCTGCGCGAGCTGGACCGCAAGGCGCGGGACGGCAAATAGGAGAAGGAAAAAGCAGCCTAGTGCAGCAATTCTTCCCGGACCGGTGCGGCGCCGGGATGCTCGCTGTCGAAGCGCCGGTAGAGGGCGTCGAGCTGCTTCGCCTTCTCGAATTGGCCCAGGCAGCGGGCATGCTCGACATTCTCGAGCAGATAAAGCTTGATGAGACAGATGCCGGCTTTCGTCTGCAGCAGCGTGTTGCCGATTTCGGCCGCGACGATTTCAGGGACGTGCTCGTGTTCCGCGATTGCCTCAATTTCTTCTTCGGAGAGACCGGAAAGGTCGAGACACTCCTGCAATGACAGCATTGCCGCCTCCTTCTTCGGAGTTATTGGTTTGTCGCCTGAACGACAGTTTGTTTTTTAGGCTGCCTTTTTAAGCCTTGCGGCGGTGGTTCGCAAGAAGAATTTTTTTCCTGACGGGTTTATGGGGGCGCCGACGTCAAAAGCCCCAAAAATTCCGGAAGCTGTAGCAAAATGCGCAGCCGATGGGTGAAGTGGGTGCGGTATTCTGTTGAAGTGACGAAGGAACCAAGACATGCTGGATATACAACTTCTGCGCAGCCAACCGGCCCAGGTGGCGCAGCGCCTCGCCACCCGGGGAGCGAGCTTCGACGTGGCGGCGTTCCAGGCGCTGGAAGACGAGCGCAAGGCCATTCAGACGCGCACCCAGGAGCTGCAGGCCAAGCGTAACGCGCTTTCCAAGCAGATCGGCCAGCTCAAGGCCAAGGGCGAGGACACTGCCGCGGTGATGGGGGAGGTCGCCGGCCTGGGCGACGGGCTGAAGGCGAACGAGGAGAAGCAGGCCGACATCCTCAGTCGGCTCAACGCCTTCGTTTCAGTCATTCCCAATCTGCCCCACGAGAGCGTGCCGGTCGGCGCCGCCGAGGCGAACAACGTCGAGGTGCGCCGCTGGGGTGCGCCGCGCAGCTTCGATTTCCCCGTGAAGGATCACGTGGATATCGGCGCGGGTCTGGGGGGCCTGGACTTCGACGTGGCGGTCAAGATTGCCGCCGCGCGGTTCGCGATAATGAAGGGCGCCGTGGCGCGCCTGCACCGGGGGCTCGCCCAGTTCATGCTGGACGTGCACACGCAGCAGCACGGCTACACGGAAGTGTATACGCCGTATCTCGTCAATGCCAAAAGCATGTTCGGCACCGGGCAATTTCCCAAGTTCGCCGACGATCAGTTCGACATTCAGCGCGATGGCCTGTTCCTCATCCCCACGGCGGAAGTGCCGGTGACCAACATCGTGCGCGACGAGATCGTGCCGCTGGAGAGCCTGCCGCTGAAATTCGTCTGCCACACGCCCTGCTTTCGCCGCGAGGCCGGCTCCTACGGCAAGGACACCCGCGGCATGATCCGCCAGCACCAGTTCGACAAGGTGGAGCTGGTGCGCATCGAGCATCCGGAGAAATCCTGGGAGGCGCTGGAGGAACTCACCGGCCACGCGGAAACCATCCTGGAGAAGCTGGGGCTGCCCTACCGCCGTGTTGCGCTGTGCACCGGCGACATGGGCTTTTCCGCGGCCAAGACCTACGACATCGAGGTGTGGCTGCCGGCCCAGAGCACCTACCGGGAGATTTCCTCCTGCAGCAACTTCGAGGCCTTCCAGGCGCGGCGCATGCAGGCGCGCTACCGCAACGAGAAGGGCAAGCCGGAGCTGGTGCACACCCTGAACGGCTCGGGCCTGGCGGTGGGGCGCACGCTGGTGGCGGTGCTGGAGAACTACCAGCGCGCCGACGGCAGCGTCGACGTTCCCGTCGCGCTGCGGCCCTACATGGGCGGGCTGGATCGGATCGAGAGGGCCTGAGGGCTTGTCGCCGGCTTCTCGTAGCGCGCCAGGATGTCGTAGTAGGTGCGGATGTTCTCCACCATGATCACCGCTTCGCCGCCCCGTGCGGCGCCGCTCTTCAGGCGGGCGGCATACTCGGGGCGCGCCAGCAGCGGCAGCACCTTCTTCATCTCGTACCAGGAATCCGGATCCCGCTTCACCATCTGGGCCACGGCGCGCGCCCCGTTCATGTGGCCCATGCCCAGGTTGTAGGCGGCCAGCGCCAGCCAGGTGCGGTCCGGCTCCTTCACCTGCGCCGGCAACTGCTCGCGCAATTCGCCGAAATAGCGTGCGCCGGCGAGGATGCTTTGCCGCGCGTCGAGCCGATTGGTCACGCGCAGCCGGTCGGCCGTGTCCGCCGTCAGCATCATCATGCCGCGCACGCCCGTGGGGGAGGTGGCGTCAGGCCGCCAATGGGACTCCTGGTAGGCCAATGCCGCCAGCAGCCGCCAGTCGATGCCGTGGATGTCCTGCGCCGCCACGAACTCGCGCCGGTAGTGCGGCAGCGCGGTGCTCATCCGTTCCAGGAATTGCACGACGTCCTGCTGGTTGAGCCGCTGCACATGGCCGAAATAGCGGTCGTTGAGGCGGGCGAGTGTGCCGTCGCGTTTGATGCGCGCGATGAAGGCCTCGGCGCGCTGCTGGAAGTCCTCGTCCGCGCCGGCCGGAAAGGCCCAGACCAGGGGATGCGTTCCGGCCAGCTCCAGCACGGGTTGCAGGGCGGGGAAGAAGTTGGCGCCGATCCCGAAATGCGCCGAGTCGATGACGGCGAGGGCGGCGGCGTTTTCGCTCACCCGCTCGAGCAGGCTCATCTCCCCCGTGCCTTCCAACTCGACGATGCGCAGGCCCGCGGGCCTGGGCTGCAGGGTGTCCAGCGCGGCCCGTTGCGTCGAGCCGGCCAGCACCATCACCGTGCGCTCGGCGAGATCGGCCACCTCCTCCACCGGCAGCGCGTCCTCATGCTGCACCAGCAACTGGCGCAGCTCGCGGATCGGCTGGGTGAAGCGCAGGGCGCCGTTTGTCGAAGGCGCAAGCGCGGCGGCGGCCAGGTGCGCGCGCCCTTCGACCAGCATCGTGGCGATTTCCGCATGGTCGCGGGCGGCGACGAAGCGCGCTTCGACGCCGAGATCCTGGGCGAAGAGTTCCGCCAAGTCGTGCTCGAAACCGGAAGCCTTGCCGTTGCCGTCCACCTGATAGGTAGTCGGACCCTCCCGGGTCACGACGACCAGCTTGCCCAGCTCGGAATACGGGGGGAGTGGACGTTCCCCACAGGCGGCGAGCAGCGACAGCAGGATCACGCAGAGCAACGGACGCATGCGGGCTCCCGGCGGGAGGAGTGGGCGATTGTGCTTCCCCGCCGCCTGCCAAGAAGCGGGAGTTTGATGCTAGAATGCGCGCCTCCGGAGAGGTGGCAGAGTGGTCGATTGTACCTGACTCGAAATCAGGCGTAGGCGCAAGCCTACCGTGGGTTCGAATCCCACCCTCTCCGCCAAGAGCGAGCCCCCCGAGGGGCGTAGTTGTTTCCCGCCCCTACCGCTTCTTCGCCGCCTTTTTCGCCGGCTTCTTCGCCGCGGATGCCTTGACCGCCGCGGCCTTCTTGATCAGGGTGGCCGCTTTCGCGGCATCCGCATCGTTGCGGAAGCCGAAGACCGCCGAAAACTTCTTGCCCAGCACCTGGGCAAAGACAAAGCCGATGTTGATGCCGGCATCGGCTACCATCCCGGCGATCTTGTGACCGAGGCCGGGCTTGTTGTCGCCATCGACCAGCAAGGCCGGCACGGCGGCTTCGGTGAGGCCCGCCGCCTGGGCGGCGGCCACCGACTTCTTGCCCTTGACCGGGAACAGGCCGATGCTGGCCTTCGTGTCGTCGTCCGGCAGGCTGGTCCCCATGATGACCTGCAGATCGGTGCCTGCCTCGGCGAGCGGCGCCAGCACACCGGCGAGTGCTCCCGGCTCGTTCCCGACCTCTTTGCGCCAGAGCACGATCTTCTTCACGTTTACTGCCATGGCCGTTCTCCTCTCGTACCAGCCCTGCGGCCCGTACCGGGCCGCCCGCTATTCATTTTGATTTATAGCAGCTTTGCGCGGGTGTTCCGGGGGAGCATTGACAAGGTATGCGCCGCCCTTGGCGGATGGCTTCCAGGGGGAAGCGAGCGGCCGGGAAAAGGCAGTCAGCCCGCCTTCAAGCGGCTGTGGGCCGACACGTGCTGGGCGAGGAAGTCCGTCTGGTCGGCGAGGATGTTGCGGTTGCAGAGGATGAGGAACTCGGCCTTGTTGGGCACATAGGGCGCGTACAACAGTTCCATCCCCGCCTGCTCGGGCGTGCGCCCGCTTTTCCGCTGGTTGCAGTGGCGGCAAGCGGTGACGACGTTCATCCACATGTCGCGTCCGCCGTGGGAAACGGGCACGATGTGGTCGCGGGTCAGGCGCAGGAAGGAATACTCGTGCCCGCAATAGGCACAGACGTGGCGGTCGCGGTGGAACAGTTCGCGGTTGTTGAGCGGGGGCACCACCGAGGTGTGGCGCGGCGCCAGGGTCTTGCCCTTGATGGCGATGATGCTGTCCACCGTAATCGAGGAGCGCTCCCCGGTCAGGCGGTTCGTGCCGCCGTGGAAGGTGAAGCTGTGATCGCCCGCGACCCACGCCACCAGGTTCTTGGCGTAGTAGAAGCACGCGTGTTGCCACGTCACCCAGCGGTGCGGCATGCCATGCATATCCAGGGTGAGAATGAGCGGCTGTGTGGCGCTGATCACGATCGTCTTCAGTGTAAAATCATCAGGTTGTCTTAGATTATCAGAGCACGGTGGTTTTTCATAGCACAGCGGGTGAATCTATCCTGGCCGGCGCCGGGGCCGGCGGGCGCCGCCTGGCCCCTGCGCTGATCGCGTCCGTGCTCCTGCACCTCCTGTTGCTGTGGCCGACCCCGCGGCCCAAAGCGCTTCTGGAGTCTGCCCAGCCCCTGCTTGCGACCCTGCGGGCACCGGCCGCTCCGCTTCCTGCTGTCGATAGCGGTGGCGCGCCCCGGCGCCGACTGCCGGCGCACCAGGCAAACCATACCCAAAAAATAGACACCGACAAACCCCGCTCGTTCGCCGTCCAGGCCGTGGTTGCGGAGCCTGCGCCGGCAGAGGAAGCCGGCCCCGGCCCAGGGGCGGCCGGGCAGCCTGGGCCGCAGGCGGCTGTGCCCGCCACCCCGGCGCCGGCCGGCGCGCTTGCCGCCGCAAGCGAGGGGCCGAATCCGGACGGTGTGCGCGCCTATCGTCTTGGCCTTGCGCGGGGTGCGCGGGCCTACAAGCGTTACCCGGAACTGGCTCGCGAGCGCGGCTGGGAGGGCACCGCGGAAGTACGGGTGGACGTCTCCCGCGAAGGCCGACCGCGCCAAGTCCTGCTGGCGCGCTCGAGTGGGCACGAACTGCTGGACCGGGAAGCCGTCGCCATGCTGGCGCGCGCCGCCGCCGCCGCCGCCGTCCCCGAGTCGCTGCGCGGCCGGGAATTCGCCGTCAGCCTGCCGGTGCTGTTCGATCTCTCCGAGCCGTGATCGCCGGCATTGATGGAGCACGCGGCGGAAAACCCGCCGGCAATACCGGGAAACCGGTAATGGCCGCTCACACCAGATCTCCCACATGGAAGCCGTAATGGCCGGCCTGGCGGTCGGCGAAGTAGTGGCGCAACGTCAGACCGATCGTGCGGAAGGCGATGGCCTCCCAGGGAATCGCCGCCTCATCGAAAAGCCGCACCTCGAGGGATTCGGCCCCCGGCGCAAAATCGAGGTTGAGCAGCCTGGCCCGGTATACGATGTGCACCTGGCTGATGTGCGGCACATTGATGAGCGTAAACATCTCTCCCACTTCGATGCGGGCGCAGGCCTCCTCCAGCGTTTCCCGCGCCGCAGCCTGGGCCGTGGTTTCGGCGTTCTCCATGAACCCGGCGGGCAGGGTCCACAGGCCGCTGCGTGGCTCGATGGCGCGCCGGCAGAGGAGGATGCGGCCGTCCCATTCGGGGATGGCGCCGATCACCAGCTTCGGGTTCTGGTAATGGATGGCGCCGCAGCGCTCGCAGACATGGCGGGGCAGGTGGTCACCGGCCGGGACCTTCAGGCTGACGGGGGCGCCGCAGTGGCTGCAGTAGTTCATGCAGCCATTTTACGCGATGGCCCTCAAGTTTTTGCCGGGCAGGCCGTTGGATATTGCGATCGGGCCGATTTGTCCGTAATTCCAAATGCATAACCGTTCCCAGACGCTCCGAATGGTCAAGTCCGCGCGACGATGAGCCCGATCGACATCTCCAAGTTTCAGCAACTCAAGGCTTCCGGCAACCTGCCCTCGCCCAAGGGCGTGGCGCTGGCCATCCTGCGCCTGACCCAGAAGGAAGACGCCTCGATGGCCGAACTGGCGCGCATCGTCAAGTCCGACCCGGCCTTCGTCGGCCGCCTGATCAAGGCGGCCAACTCGGTGAACGTCAATCCGGGGCGGCCGATCGTCTCGGTCCAGGACGCGCTGTTGGTGCTCGGCATGCCGGCGGTACGCAGCCTGGCCCTCAGCTTCTCCCTGCTCTCCCAATACAAGCAGGGCGCGTGCGACGGCTTCGACTATCAGCGTTTTTGGTCTGGGGCCCTGGCTTGCGCCCTGGGCCTGCAGGCGCTCACCCTGCGCATCCACGCGGCCCGGGCCGAAGAGAGCTTTTCCATCGGGCTGCTGGCGCGCATCGGCGAACTGGCGCTGGCGACGATGTTTCCGGAGCAGTACAGCCGCGTCCTGAGCGAGGCCGGCGGGGATCGTGGCGCTCGCCTGATCGAGCTGGAACAAGGCCGGTTCGCCATGAACCACCGGGAACTGACCGCCGCCATGCTGGCCGATTGGGGGCTGCCGAAGATATTTTCCGATCCGGTGTTTCACCATGAGGAGCCGGATTATGCAGGCTTTGCCCAGGGCGGCCGCGAGTCTGCGCTGCTGTTGTCGCTCGCCCTGTCCCGCGCGATCGCCGAGGTTTGCCTGGCTGCCGACGAGGGGCGGGCGCAGCACTTGCCGTGCCTGTTTGCGCTCGGCAGTCGGCTTTCCATCGAGGAGGAGGAGCTGACACTCCTGTGCGATGGGGTGGTGCGGCAGTGGCGGGAGTGGGCCGCGACCCTCAATGTGGTGTCGCAGCCGCTGCCGTCTTTCGAGGAACTGGCCAAGGTGCAGCCGGCGCCAGCCGCCGCAGCCGGGGAAACGCCGGATTCCGCGACGAGCCTGCGCGTGCTGGTGGTCGAGGGCGAGGCGGCCGTGCGCGGCACGCTGCGCGCCGTCCTGGAGCGGGAGGGCTACCAGGTGTTCGAGGCCGCCGACGGGCAGGAAGGCTTGCGCGCCGCCCTCGACTATCAGCCGCATATGATGGTGGTCGACTGCATGATCCCGGACATGGACGGCCTGGCGCTCACCCGTTCGCTGCGCGAGACGCGCCTCGGGCGGGGCGTATACATCCTTGTCATGACCGGCGTGGTGGACGAGGCGAAGCTGGTTGCCGCCTTCGAGAGCGGCGTCGACGACTACATCGCCAAGCCCGTCAGTCTGCCGTTGCTGGGCGCGCGCCTGCGCGCCGGTCAGCGCGTCGTTCGCATGCAGCAGGAGATCGAGCGCGACCGGGAGGATATCCGCCGCTTCGCCGCCGAGCTGGCGATCAGCAACCGCCGCTTGCAGGAGGCCGCCCTCACCGATGCCCTCACCGGCTTTCCCAACCGGCGCTATGCCATGGAGCGCCTCCAGCAGGAATGGTCGGCGACAACCCGCAGCAACCGGCCCCTGGCGTGCATGGTGATCGATCTCGACCAGTTCAAGCAGGTCAATGACACCTACGGCCACGATGTGGGCGACACCTATCTCAAGCAGACGGCCCAGGCGGTGCGCAAGGGACTGCGCGTCCAGGACGTGGTCTGCCGCACCGGCGGCGACGAATTCCTGGTGATCTGCCCGGACACCGACCTGCCGGCCGCGTTGGTCTGCGCCGAGCGCATGCGCCATTCGGTGGAATCGACCCCGGTGAAGGCCGGGCTGCTTCAGCTCAAGGCCACCATGAGCGTCGGGGTCGCGGTGCGGGAGCCGGCCATGACCGATGCCGAAACGCTGATCAAGCGCGCCGACCAGGGGGTCTACCTGGCCAAGCAGCGCGGCCGCAACCGGGTCGCTTCCACTCAGGCAACGTCTTGATTGGGAAGCGCTTTATAAAGCCATCGTAGACCGGCTAAAGTTTCCCCCATCTCCGCCGTAATACCGATTGATCTGCCCCTTGGCCACCAAACGGAAGCGTTGGGAATGGAACGCGGAGACGTGAGGATGCTGTTGCGTGAGCGGCCCATCAACATGCTGGTTGTCGAAGATAGCGAAGACGACGCCTTCCTGTTGTTCTCCGAACTGGCCGCCCGCGGCGCGAAGATCGATTACCAGCGGGTGGATACCGCCACGGACATGGCCGCGGCGCTGGCGCGCGGCGAATGGGACATCATCATCTGCGACCATGCCATGCCGGGCTTCGATGCCCTGAACGCCCTCGAGGTGCTCAAGGAAAGCGGCAGGGACATCCCCTTCATCATCTACTCCGGCCACATCAGCGACCAGACGGCCACCTCGGCCATGCGTGACGGGGTGAACGACTACATCGAGAAGGGCAACTTCGCCCGGCTGATCCCGGTCATCGAGCGCGAGCTGAAGGGGGCGGAAGCGCGCCACGCCGTGCGGCAGGCGGACAGCCGTATCAAGGAACTGGCCTATTTCGACAAGCTGTCGAGCCTGCCCAACCACAATTATTTCTGCGCCCGGGTGACCGAGCGCATTGCGGAGTGCGAACAGCAGGGCCGCAATCCCTGCGGAGCCCTGTTCTACATCGACCTCGACCGCTTCCTGAGGATCAACAGTTCCTTCGGCTACGAAGTCGGCAACGATATCCTGCGCCAAGCGGCCAAGCGCCTGGTCGAGTGCGCCGAGGCCGGCGCCATCCTGGCGCGCTTCGGCGGCGATGAGTTCGGCATCTTCTATCCCGGCCTGGCGGACCGGGAGGCGGTGAAGAACTTTGCCCACTGGCTCAGTCAGGCCTTCGACGCGCCCTTCATGCGGGGCGATGTGGAACTTTACGTCACCGCCTCCATCGGCATCGCCTTGGTGCCCGAGGACGGCAGCCAGGTCTATGACCTGCTGATGAATGCGGAGACGGCCATGGCCACCGCCAAGCGCGCCGGCGGCAACGGCTGCCGCTTCTACTCGCGCGAGATGAACGCCAGCTCGGCCGAGCGCATCGCCATGGAGAGCGAACTGCGCCACGCCGTCGAGCGCGACGAACTGTTCCTGCAATACCAGCCCTGCGTTGACGCGACGACCCGCATGACCCTGGGCGTGGAGGCGCTGGTGCGCTGGCGCCATCCCGAGCGGGGCTTGATTCCCCCCGACCGGTTCATTCCCATTGCCGACGAGACCGGGCTCATCGTCGAGATCGGCGAGTGGGTGCTGCGCCAAGCCTGTCGCCAGGGCAAGGCCTGGCACGACCTGGGGCATACGGACCTCTCGGTTTCCGTAAACGTCTCCGCCGTGCAGTTCGGCCAGCCGCGCCTGCTGGAAATCGTAAACCGGGCCCTGGCGGATTCCGGCTTCCGTCCCCAGGCGCTGACCCTGGAAATCACCGAGTCCGTGATCATGCACGACGCGGAATCGGCGGCCGGCATGCTGCGGGCGCTGAAAGCCATGGGGGTCAAGGTCTCCGTGGACGATTTCGGCACCGGCTATTCGTCGCTCTCCTACCTGAAGCGCTTTCCGATCGACATCCTGAAGATCGACAAGTCCTTCGTGCGCGCCCTCGGGGTGAACGAGGAGGACACGGCCATCGTGCGCGCCATCATGGCCCTCGCCAAGAGCCTGCGCCTGATGACCATCGCCGAGGGTGTCGAGACCGAGGGGCAGGCCGAGTTCCTGCGCCGCGCCGAATGCGACCGTTTTCAGGGCTTTTTCTTCAGCCGGCCGGTCGACCCCGATGCCTTGACCGAGCGGTTGGCGACGGACCAGACGCGCAGCCGTGCCGTCCTGCATTGAGGGGCAAAAAAAACGCATCTGGAGTGGCAAAATTTTGCGCTTTTTTGATAACAATTTGATTTTTAGTTGAAAATATTTTTCGGTGCGACCCTAAAGTTTTCCCGGGACGCGCCGTAATAATCAGCAGAAGCGATGGAACCGGCCTGTGTAGGAGGATCTCCTACAGGCTGGCCATCGCTCGTTCCTACGCAAAATTCCGACCACGCCTGATTCAAGCGGCCCGCTCGCGGTCGCACAATGCGCTCAACAACCGGAAGCGCCGCCAAGGCGCGACAACCAGGGAAGGAGCGCAAGCGTGAACACCGCCGACGTCTACAACGAAATCAAGGAACTCAACCTCGCGTACCTGATGCTGGCCCAGCAGCTCATCCGCGCCGACCGGGAAACCGCCCAGTACCGCCTGGGGATCGGTGCCGACGTGGCCGACGTGATCGAACGCCTCACCCCCGGCCAGGTGCTCAAGATGGCCGGCTCGAACATGGTGCTCTGCCGCTTTCGCTTCGACGACCGACTGCTGCTTGGGCTCCTTTCCAGCCACGAGCGGGATCGCGGCACCTCCCACACCCATGCCGCCATCCTGGCCGCCGCCAGGCCGGTGGAAGCGGTTGCCTGAGACGGAGGGGGCCATGCGCAACAAGAGCGTCGTCACGGAAGCACGCGAGATCCAGCTCGCCGCCGAGCTGATCCGCCTCGGTGCCCGGCTGCAGTTGCTGGAGGCCGAAACAAACCTGTCCCGCGAGCGGCTGCTCAAGCTCTACAAGGAGGTGAAGGGGGTTTCCCCGCCAAAGGGGATGCTGCCCTTCTCGACCGACTGGTTCCTCACCTGGCAGCCGAACGTGCATGCCTCGCTGTTCATGTCCTGCTACCGCTTCATGCTGGAGCACACGGGCTTGAGCGGCCTGGACGCGGTGGTGAAGGCCTACCGCCTGTACCTGGAGCACATCGAGCTGCATGGCCTGGAGTGCGTGCTCTCGCTCACCCGCGCCTGGACGCTGGTGCGCTTCTTCGACGCCAACATGCTGCAACTGGCGCAGTGCACGGAATGCGGCGGCCATTTCGTCGCCCATGCTTTCGACCTGACCAAGGATTACGCCTGCGGCCTGTGCCACGTGCCGGCGCGGGCCGGCAAGACCAGGCGCAGCGCCGAAGCTGCGGCCATGACCGTCTGACCCCCTCCTTGCGTTCGCAAGGGGATTGAAACCGCCCGGCCTTTGTTCCGGGCGGTTTTTTCTTGATCTTCCTCGTATCCGGGGCGCCCGCCTTGTGTATGATTTCGCGGTGGTTTCGGGTCCTCAAGTTCCACTCCCGAGGGCCGATATCCACTATATGTCAATGCGACAAGTCGGGCATCTTCCCGCGAAAAAGAACAAGTAACAGGAAAGAAGCATGTACGTCATCATCGGCTACGCCGTCGTGTTCGGTTCGGTCATCGGCGGCTTCCTCATGGCCGGGGGGCATGTCGCCGCCCTGATCCAGCCCAACGAACTCGTCATCATCGGCGGCGCGACGGTCGGTGCTTTCTTCGTTGCCAACAGCCCGAAGACGGTGAAGGCCACTTTCCAGCAGTTGCCTACCGTCCTCAAGGGTTCGCGGTTCACCAAGGCGCTCTATATCGAGCTGCTCTCCATGCTCTACGAGATACTGGCCAAGGTGCGCAAGGAAGGCCTGATGTCCATCGAAACCGATGTGGAGAATCCGGAGGCCAGCCCGATTTTTTCCAAGTATCCCTCGATCCAGAACGACCATCACGCCATGGAGTTCCTCACGGACTACCTGCGCCTCATGGTCGGAGGCAACCTCAACGCCTTCGAGATCGAGAACCTGATGGACAACGAGATCGACACCCATCACCACGAAGGCGAAGTGCCGGCCCATGCCCTGGCCAAGCTGGCCGACGCCCTGCCCGCCTTCGGCATCGTCGCGGCGGTGATGGGCGTGGTGCACACCATGGAGTCGGTCGGTCTGCCCCCGGCGGAGCTGGGCAAGCTGATCGCCGCCGCCCTGGTCGGCACCTTCCTCGGCATCCTGCTCTCCTACGGCTTCGTCGCGCCGCTGGCTTCCCTGCTCGAGCAGAAGCTGAGCGAATCCACCAAGATGTTCCAGTGCATGAAGGTCACACTGCTCGCCAGCATGAACGGCTATGCGCCCCAGGTGGCCGTGGAGTTCGGGCGCAAGGTGCTCTATTCGACCGAGCGCCCGGGCTTCCGCGAGCTGGAGGACGAGGTCAAGCAGAGAAAGAACCGGTGAGCGGCAGGCGGTGAGCAGTGAGCGGTAACCCCGCCCCCCACTGACCGCTCACCGCTCACCGCTCACCGCTCGCCAAAATGAGTGACGAAACCCAGCAACCGATAGTCATCAAGCGCATCAAGAAGGGCGGCGCTGCTCACCACGGTGGCGCCTGGAAGATCGCCTATGCCGACTTCGTGACGGCGATGATGGCCTTTTTTCTGCTCATGTGGCTGCTTGGCTCCACCACCAGGGGCGACCTCAAGGGCATCGCCGACTACTTCGCCACGCCGCTCAAGGTGGCGCTCCAGGGCGGCTCGGGCAGCGGCGACGCCTCGAGCGTCATTCAGGGCGGCGGCCGGGACCTTACGCGCACCTCCGGCCAGGAAAAGGCCGGCGAGCTCAGGGCCGAGAAGAAGACCATCAACTTGCAGGCCCTGAAGGCGGAGATGGAACGCAAGGAGCGCGAGCGGCTGGGCGAGCTGAAGAAGAAGATCGAGCAGTCCATCGAGAACAATCCGGCGCTTCGCCAGTACAAGAATCAGCTCCTGCTCGACATCACCAACGAGGGCCTGCGCATCCAGATCGTGGACGAGAAGAGCCGGCCGATGTTCGACCTGTCCAGCGCGGAAGTGAAACCGTACATGCGCGACATCCTGCGCGAGATCGGCAACGCCTTGAACGAGGTGGAAAACCGCATCGCGCTTTCCGGCTACACGGACGCCAAACCCTTCGCCGGGGGGGACAAGGGTGTCGGCAACTGGGAGCTTTCCGCGAACCGGGCCAACGCCTCGCGCCGGGAGCTGATCGCCGGCGGCATGGCCGAAAGCAAGGTGATCCGCGTCGTCGGCCTGGCCTCCACGGTCCTGTTCGACAAGCAGGATCCCTTCAACCCGCAGAACCGGCGCATCAGCATCGTCGTGCTGAACAAGAAGACCGAAGAAGCCATCCTCGCCGATGGCCTGCTGCCTTCGCCCGGGGCGCCGGCCGAAGCTGCGGCGGCCAAGCCGGGCGACTGACCGGAGAGGCGGCATGGCAGTGGACATGAGCCAGTTCCACCCGGTCTTCTTCGAGGAGGCAGCGGAGTACATCGCCACCGCCGAGGCGCTGCTGTTGTACATGGACCCGGAGGATCCCGATCCCCAGCAGATCGACGATCTTTTCCGGGCCGTCCATTCCGTCAAGGGCTCGAGCGGCACGCTCGGCTTCAAGGCCATGGCCGGTCTGACGCAACGGATGCAATCGCTCATCGAGGTTGTGCGCGAGGATCCGCACCGGCTCAGCGAAGACGTCCTGGCCGCACTGGTGCATGCCTGCCGCGTCCTGAAGGCCTTGCTCGCCGCCCGGCGCGGCGGCGCCCAGGAAGACGCCGAGGCGGCCGCCCTGGCCGGCGTGCGCCTGACGCGTCTCGCCGAGGGGGGCGAGGCCGCCGTACCGATCCCGCTCGAGCCGCCCGTGGCGGCACCCCGGCGCGATTACGCCGCGGTGGCGGGTGAGCTGCGCGAACTGGCCGACCGGGCGGCGACCGCGGCCCGGGAAATCGTGCAGCTCGTCCGGCACTCGGAGGAGGAGGACGCGGATCTGGCCCGGGAGGCGGAGGAGTCGATCGGCGACGTGATGTCCTCGCTGCGTCGGCTGGAAGGTGTCGTCGTCGGCATGGCGGCCGGGGCGAGCGGAGTCGAAGCCCGCGCCATCGCCGCGGCCGTGCGCCACCTGGGTGAGGCGATCCGCGAGAACGAGCAGCGGGTCCGGCAAGGGACGCAGAGCGCGGCCAAGCTACGCCGGCGCTTCGAGACCCTGGCCCAGGCGGTTGCCGGCTTCGCCCTGCCCGGCGAAGCCGGCGCGCGCCCGCCTGCCCAGGGTGGCGCACGGCCGCGGGCGCCGCTGCCGAAGTTCCGCCGCGTCGCCGGCACCGCCGATGGCAAGGAATGGCCGGACTTTTGAGTGGCATGCCTCCACGGGATATGACGAAGGTATGTTGACGGAAAGGCAGCCGGCGCGCGAGTTCGAATTCACCGCCGCCGATTTCGAGCGTATCCGCAAGCTGATCTATGAGCATGCGGGAATTGCCCTCTCGCCGGTGAAGCACGACATGGTCTATAGCCGGTTGGCGCGGCGCCTGCGCGCCTGCGGCGACAAGAGCTTCGCCCAATATCTCGCCCGGCTCGAACGCGGCGACCGGGCGGAGTGGGAAACCTTCGTCAATGCGCTGACCACCAACCTGACCTCGTTCTTTCGCGAGGCGCATCACTTCGAGGTCCTCGCCAAGCACCTGGCCGCCATCCGCGAGAAACGGCCGATCAAGATCTGGTGCTGCGCGGCCTCTACCGGCGAGGAGCCCTATTCGATCGCCATGACCGCGGTGGATGCCTTCAGCAGCTTCAGCCCGCCGGTGTCGATCCTGGCCAGCGACCTCGACACCAGTGTGCTGGCGCAAGGCAGCCGGGGCGTCTACGCGGAGGAACGGGTGGCCAAGCTGCCGCGCGACTTGGTCTCCCGCTTCTTCCAGCGCGATGCCGCGGCGCCGGGGCAGCTGCGGGTGCGTCCCGAGCTGCAGCGGCTGGTCGCTTTCCGCCGCATCAACCTGCTCGACGCCTCCTGGCCGGTGCAGGGCCCGCTGGATGCGATCTTCTGCCGCAACGTGATGATCTACTTCGACAAGCCGACCCAGTACCGCATCCTGCAGAAGTTCGTGCCGCTGCTGCGCGAGGACGGGCTGCTCTTCGCCGGCCATTCGGAAAGCCTGCTGCACGCCGCCGATTTGTTCCGTCCCCTGGGAAGGACCGTCTATGAGCGGAACGACCGGCGCCGCTGATGCGCCGCAGGGCGCGAAGATCAAAGTGCTCGTCGTCGACGACTCGGCGATGAGTCGGCGGCTGCTGGCGGATATCGTCAACGGCGCCGGCGACATGCGCGCCGTGGGCGTGGCGGCCGATGCGATGGCTGCCCACGAGATGATCAAGGCCCTCGATCCGGACGTGCTGACGCTGGATGTCGAGATGCCGAAGATGGACGGCCTGGAGTTCCTGCGCCGACTGATGCAGTTCCACCCCATGCCGGTGCTGATGGTCTCGTCCTTCACGGCCCGCGGCTCCGAGCAGACGCTGCGGGCGCTGGAACTGGGGGCCGTGGATTTCGTGGCCAAGCCGCGCGCCGAGGCGGCCGCCACCCTCGGCGAATTCGCCGGGGAAGTGCGGGAGGGCGTCCGCGCCGCCTATGCCGCCCGTACCCGGCTGGCCGGGCCGACGGTCGCACGGCCGCGTTCCCCCGCGTCGCCCGTGCCGACACCGGCAGTGGCAGCGGCAGGCTGGCGCCCGGCGCCGGAAGACCTGGTGGTGGTCGGCGCCTCCACCGGGGGCACCGAGGCGCTAAAGGACGTCCTCGTCGCCCTGCCGGAAACCTGCCCCGGCATCCTGATCGTCCAGCACATGCCGCCATCGTTTACGGCTTCGTTTGCCCGGCGCCTGGACAGCCTGTGCCGCATTCGCGTGAAGGAGGCCGAGCATGGCGAGGGGGTGCAACCGGGTACCGCCTACGTTTCCCCCGGCCACTCCCACCTGCTGGTGCGCAAAGGCGGCCCGGGGCCGGGCCCTCTCTATGCCCTGGAACTGTCCCAGGGCGATCCGGTGAACCGCCACCGGCCCTCGGTGGATGTTCTGTTCCATTCGGCCGCCGCGTGTGCCGGCCGGCACGCCCTGGGGGTCATACTGACGGGCATGGGCAAGGACGGCGCCGCCGGCATGCTGGCCATGAAGCAGGCCGGGGCCTACAACATTGCGCAGAGCGCCGAGACTTGCGTGGTCTATGGCATGCCGCGGGAGGCCGTGGCCCTGCGCGCAGTGGACGAGATCGCGCCCCTGTCCGAGATCGGCAGCCGCATCATGGCGCAGCTTTGCCGGCCCCGGCCCCGCTTCGTTTCCGCCGGAGTTTTTCTTTCCTCATAAGCAGTTGGCGCTTTAGGCACTTATAACTAAAGTTATACGCCTGCCCTAAAGCCTTCCGCCTCCCCGCCGATATTCCCAGATAGACGCTTCCCCGATACGGAGGGAGCCAAAAAAAGCTACAAATGATGGATGCTGCGGCGCCTCGAGCTTGCGCCCGGGTGGAGGAACGGAAACATGAAGAACTCAAGCACGGCCGTCGCCATCGGCTTCGGACTGTTCGGTATTTTATTGGCTGGGGCCGGCCTCTGGGTCGCGAGCACCGCGGGCGCGCCGCTCGGGGCCGGGTTGGTGGCCTATCAGGTTCTCGTCGGCCTGGTGGTGGCGACGCTCCCTTGGCTGCTGCTGCGCCGCATCTTGCTGGCCCCGATGGTGTCGCTGCGCAACACCATCGACGCCATGAAGCGGGACGGCGATTTGTCACGGCGGGCGCAGGTCTCCGGCACCAGCGAAGTGGCGGCCACCGCCGAGGCCTTCAACGACCTGGTGCGCAGCATCCAGGGCATTTTCGGGAAGGTCTGCTTCAACTCGGTCCAGGTGGCGGAAGTGGCCGAGACCCTCATCGCCGAAGCCCAACTGGTGGCCGGTGGTTCCCAGTTGCAGCGGGATGCGGCCCAGGGAACGGTGCACGCGGTGGACGAGATGACGACCGGCATCGACCAGGTGGCGGCGAATGCCGCATTGACTGCCCGCAACGCCCAGAGCGCGCGGGAGCTGTCCAAGCGGGGCGCCGACATCGTCGGTCGGGCCTCCACCGAGATTGAACGCATCGCCCGCTCGGTCGAGGACTCGGCCAAGATGGTGGCCGCCCTGGGTGAACGCTCCCAGGCCATCTCCGGCATCGTCCGGGTCATCCACGACATCGCCGATCAGACCAACCTCCTCGCCCTGAACGCGGCCATCGAGGCTGCCCGGGCCGGCGAACAGGGCCGCGGCTTTGCCGTGGTGGCCGACGAGGTGAGGAAGCTGGCGGAACGCACCACCGCGGCCACGGGCGAGATCAGTGCCATGATCAGCGCCATCCAGGTGGAAACCCAGTCGGCCATCGGCAGCATCCAGCAAGGCAGCGCCCAGGCCCGGGTGGGCGCCGATCTGGCGCGCGAGGCGGCCGACGCGCTGCAGCGGATCAACTCCGGCGCGCAGGAGACGATGGAGAAGATCGAGGCCATCGCCGCGGCGATCCAGCAGCAGAGCGGCAACGGCGCCAGCATCTCCCACCACATGCAGGATGTGCTGGCCAACGCCGAAAACAACAACGAGGTGGCGAACCGTACTCTGGCCGAGGCCGGCCGGCTCGACGTGCTGGCAGCCAACCTGAAGGAAGTGGGCAACGTGTTCAAGTTGGGCGAGCGCGGCGAGCGCGCGATGGCCACCCACGCCAAGATGCCGGCCATCGTGCAGCAGGCGGCGAAGGAGATCGGCAGGCTGCTGGAGGAGGCGGTGAAGGCGGGCCAGATCCGGGAGGAGGAGCTGTTCGACAACAACTATGTGCCGATCCCCAACACCAAGCCGCCGAAGTACCACACGCGCTTCGACGCCCTGACGGACAGGATCGCCGCGCCGCTGCAGGAAGGGCTGGTCGAGCGTAATCCGGAGCTTACCTACGCCATCGGCTGCGACGTCAACGGCTATGTTCCGACCCACAACAAGCGCTTCTCCCAGCCGCTCACCGGCGACGAAAAAGTCGATTTCGTCAACAACCGCACGAAGCGCATTTTCAACGACCCGGTCGGCAAGAAGTGCGGCGCCCACGAGCACCCGTTCCTGGTGCAGACCTATCGCCGCGATACCGGGGAGATCCTGCACGATATCTCGGCGCCGGTCCGGGTCGGCGGCCGGCATTGGGGCGGCTTCCGCATGGGATACCGCACGGAGTAGCCTGCGCCTGGACAAGCCGACAGTCCGAAGCGGAAAAAAAGATGTCGGCATCCTGGAAACGGCCGCCCAGCCCCGTTCCTTCGATGCTCAAGGATTGGCCGGAGCTGCCGTTACCTCATACAGCCACGGTCAGTGAGGGGGTGATGGTGCGGTGCACAAACGCAACTGCCCCCATAGGAGACGCGCTATGTCAGAACTGCTGAAAAGCATCGACGCCCGGACCAAGCTCGCCGGGACCAACAAGCTGGAACTCCTGTTGTTCAGCCTCGGGACCGACAGCCGGACCAATCGGCGGGAAACCTTCGGCATCAACGTGTTCAAGGTGCGCGAGGTGATGCGCACACCGCCCATCACCGCCGCCCCGGAAATGCCCGAGGCGGTGCAAGGCATGGTGTCCCTGCGCGGCATCCTCGTGCCCGTGGTCGACCTGGGCAAGTATGCCCACGTGGCCCCCGAGCAGCCGCGCGACATCATGATCGTCACCGAATACAATGGCCATACGCAGGGCTTCCTGGTCGAGGCGGTCGATACCATCCTGCGCCTGGATTGGGCGCAGATGAAGGTTCCGCCCGACATGCTGACCGCCCACATGGGCGGGCTGGTGACGGCGGTCACCGAACTCGCCGACGGCCGCCTGGTGATGCTGCTCGACGTGGAGCGCGTGCTCTCCGAGACCACGCATTTCGACGACGAGCTCCTGTTCAAGGACATCCACCCCATCGGCCGGCCCAACACCACCGTGGTGTTCGCCGACGACTCTTCCGTCGCCCGCCGCCAAATCCAGCGCACGCTGGAGGCCATGGGCGTGAATTATGTCGCCGCCATCAACGGGCGGCAGGCCTGGGATGAGCTGCAGAAGCTGGCCGCCTATGCCGAATCCAACGGGCGGCCGGTGCGCGACGTGGTGAGCGTGGTCCTGACCGACATCGAAATGCCGGAAATGGACGGCTACATCCTGACCAAGACGATCAAGACCGACCCCCGCTTCGCCGGCATTCCGGTGCTGATGCACTCGTCGCTGTCCGGCATGTCGAACCAGCAGCTGGGCCGTTCGGTCGGTGTGGACGAGTACGTGTCGAAGTTCGAGCCCCAGCAGCTTGCGGCGACCATCATCCGGCTGCTGCAGGCCGCGGGCAGCGCCCCGCAGATCGCCGCCGTCGCCTGACCAGGGAGGAATATGGCCATGGACCGCACCGACAATAGCCTCCTGCACCACGTCGACGCCCGCACCACGCTGGTCGGCTCGAACCGCATGGAGATCCTGCTCTTCTCGCTGGGCACGCGGGAGACCTTCGGCATCAACGTCTTCAAGGTCCGCGAAGTGAGCAAGACCCCGGTCATTACCCGGGCGCCGAACATGCCGCCCGGGGTCGAGGGCCTCATTTCCCTTCGCGGCAACGTGATCCCCGTGGTCTCGCTCGCCCGGGTCCTCAACCTGCAAGGCGCCCCGACCGGGCAGGGCGGCACCATGATGGTGACCGAGTACAGCAAACGCACCCTCGGCTTCCTCGTGCACGACGTGGACCGCATCATCCGGGTCGAGTGGGACAAGGTGCGCGCTCCCGAGGGCGTGATCGCCGCCGGCCAGAGCTTCATCACGGCCATCACCGAGCTGCCGCCCGACACGGGTGCCGGGCTGGCCGGCCGGCTGGTCTCGATCCTCGACGTCGAGCAGATCATGGCCAACACCTTCGGCGAAAGCCCCGTCGCCGACGTCGCCCCCATGGAAGGCGAGCACGAATACAGCGTCTTCTTCGTGGACGATTCCGCCGTGGCGCGCAAGAAGATCATCGAGACCCTCGACAAGATGGGCGTCAAGCACAAGCATGCATTGAACGGCCTGGAAGCGTGGACACGCCTGACGGGCATGGCCGGCCACGCGCAGCAGACTGGCGCCCGCCTGGCCGACGAGGTCAATGTTATCCTGGCCGATGCCGAGATGCCCGAAATGGACGGCTACGTGCTCACGCGCAACATCAAGAACGATGCGCGCTTCGAGGGCATCCCGGTCGTCATGCATTCGTCGCTGTCGTCGGAGGCGAACCGCGCCATGGGCAAGAGCGTCGGCGTGGACGCCTACGTCGCCAAGTTCGACGCCGAGGTGCTGGCGGAGACCTTGCGCCCGCTGCTGGCCAAGGCACACGCCCATAGGGAGTAAACCAGACAGGGAGTAATCTGGAGAACAACATGGCCGATATGAAAATGAGATTCCTGGTTGTCGACGATTTCTCCACCATGCGGCGCATCGTGCGCAACTTGCTCAAGGAGCTCGGTTTCCTCAACGTCGACGAGGCGGAGGACGGCGCGGTGGCGCTGCAGAAGCTCAACAGCGAGCACTTCGACTTCGTCGTGACCGACTGGAACATGCCCAACATGGACGGGCTGGCCCTGCTCCAGGCGATCCGCGCCAGCGCGCCGCTCAAGCACCTGCCGGTGCTGATGATCACGGCGGAAGCGAAAAAGGAAAACATCATCGCCGCCGCCCAGGCGGGGGCGAGCGGCTATATCGTCAAGCCCTTCACAGCGGCGACGCTGAACGAGAAGCTCTCGAAGATTTTCGAGAAAATGGAAAAGGCGGCCGCATGAAGCGGCTGGCTTCATGCGGCCTCCTTTCGGCGGAGGCTAACATGAGCGGAGCGAATGTTAAGGCGCGTAGCGCCGGCCGTAGTCAAAAGGCCGCGGCTTGACGTCGTAGGTGCCTAGAAAAACGGAGAACAGCATGGCCAAGCGGTTCAGTTTCGACGATTCGGGCGACTCGCAGGAGCTGCAGTCGCTCTTCGACAGCATTGCCGCCCAGGCGACAGCGCCCGCGCCGGCGCGCCCGCACCTCGAAGCGGTGGGCGGCACGGCCGCGATCGGCGGCGACTCGGACGAACTCGAGGCACTGTTCGACAGCGTCTCCAACCATTACCAGGCGCCCGCCGTCCCCGCGGCCGGCGCGCCGGCCGGGCACAGCTGCGACAACGTGTTCAACCGCCTCGGCCACATGACCCGGCAGTTGCACGACACCCTGCGCCAGCTCGGCTATGATCGCTCGCTGCAGGAGGCCGCCAAGGCCATTCCCGATGCGCGCCAGCGCCTGGCCTACATCGCGCAGATGACCGAGCAGGCTGCCAGCCGCGTACTCAACGCCACCGACGTGGCCAAGCCGATCCAGGACGATCTGCAGGCCAAGTCCACCGCGCTCAACGACCGCTGGGACCGCCTGTTCGTCGGCGACCTGTCGGTGGAGGAGTTCAAGGCCCTGGCCGGGGACACCAAGTCCTTCCTGGCCGAAGTGCCCAAGCAGACCGCGGCGACCAGCGACCAGCTCATGGAAATCATGATGGCCCAGGATTTCCAGGATCTCACCGGCCAGGTGATCAAGAAGATCGTCGACCTGGCCCAGAGCCTGGAGCAGCAGCTCCTGCAGGTACTGATCGAGGCGATGCCCGAGGACAAGAAGGCGGAAACGCCGGAGGGGCTGCTCAACGGTCCGGTGGTCAGCGCCGAGGGCCGCGCCGATGTGGTTACGAGCCAGGAGCAGGTGGACGATCTGTTGGAGAGCCTGGGTTTCTAGTTTCAAGTTTCAGGTCCCACGTCTCAAGCCAGGGTGTGCTGCCGAAACCTGAAACTTGAAACTTGAGACCTCGCGAGCGGAGCGGATCATGAGCGATTTCGCAGGCATGGAGGATCTCCTCCAGGACTTCCTGGTGGAAGCGACGGACTTGTTGTCCGGCGTGGACAACAAGCTGGTCGATCTGGAGAAGAATCCGCAGGACCGGGGGCTGCTCAACGACATCTTCCGCGGCTTCCACACCATCAAGGGCGGCGCCGGCTTCCTGTCGGCGACGGAACTGGTCACTCTCTGCCACCTCACGGAAAACCTCTTCGACCGCCTGCGCAACGGCGAACTCGAAATCACCCCCGAAGCGATGGACGTGATCCTCGCCGCCACGGCTTCGGTGCGCGACATGTTCCGTTTCCTCGAGCAGGGCACGCAACCCCACGCGGCCGACCCCGGGCTCATCGCCAACCTCAAGCAGGCCATCGTCGGCGAGCTGTCCGGCGCGACCGCCGCGGAGTCGGCCGTAGCCGCGGAGCCGGCGGCGCCAGCCGCGCCGGCGCCTGCCCAGCCCGCCAAGGGCGGCGTGGTGGATTGGAACGCCTTCTACCAAGCGGCCACCGGCAGGACCCCCGCGGTGCCGGCCGCTGCGCCTGGGACCGGCGGAGCGGATGTCGCCGGCAAGGCGCCGGAAGAGATCATCAAGGCGGCCATTGGCCGCCGCCTGTCCGACAAGCCGGGCTACGCCGGCCCCGTCGGGCGGCGCGAAAGCGAGAAGGCGCGCGACAACACCATTCGCGTCGACACCTCCCGCCTCGACCAGGTGCTCAACCTCTCCGGCGAGATCGGCCTGACCAAGAACCGCCTCACCAGCCTGCGCAGCGAGATCCTGGCCGGCATGACCGGCACCGAGACGCTGCAGGCGCTCGACGCCGCGGTGGGCCAGTTGGACCTGCTCGTTTCGGATCTGCAGAACGCGGTGATGAAGACGCGCATGCAGCCTATCGGCCGGCTGTTCCAGAAATACCCGCGCATCGCCCGCGACCTCGCCCGCGGCCTGGGCAAGGAGGTCGAGTTGGTGCTCGCCGGCGAGGAGACCGAGATCGACAAGACGATGATCGAGGACCTGTCGGACCCGATCATCCACCTCATCCGCAACGCGGTGGACCACGGCGTCGAATCGCCTGCCGAGCGTGTCGCCTCCTTCAAGCCGGAGAAGTCGGAGGTGCGCCTGGAGGCGCGCCAGGAGGGCGACCACATCGTCATCATCGTGGCCGACGACGGCCGCGGCATGAACGCAGAGAAGCTGCGCGCCAAGGCGCTGGACAAGGGCCTCATCTCCAATGAGGAGGCCAACACCATGGACGAGCGGCAGAGCTTCAACCTGATCTTCCTGCCGGGTTTTTCCATGGCCGCCAAGGTGTCGGACGTGTCCGGCCGTGGGGTCGGCATGGACGTGGTGCGCACCAACATCCAGAAGCTGAACGGCACCATCGAGATCAAGTCGGAACTGGGCAAGGGCACCAGCTTCGTCATCTCCCTGCCGCTGACCCTGGCCATCCTGCCGGTCCTGATCGTCAAGCTGGGCGACCAGCCCCTGGCCGTGCCCCTGTCGATGGTGCGCGAGATCCTGCCCATCGTCCCCGGCGAGGTGCAGGAGGTCGGCGGAAAGGCCACCATGGTGGTGCGCGGTGAGGTGCTGCCGGTCTATCCGCTCGCCCATCTCCTGGAGTGGCCGCAGGAGGCGCCGCCCCAATTCGGTGTGCTCATGCAGACCGCCGAAGTCAGTTTTATCCTTGCCGTCGACAGCTTCGCCGGTCGCGATGACGCGGTGGTCAAGTCGCTCGAGGGCTTCCGTCCCAAGGGTGTGGCCGGTGTCACCACCCTGGCCAACGGCCAGATCGTACTGATTCTGGACATGAAGGAGTTGCTCGGCACGCTCGGCGACAGCCGCGGCGTGGCGCGCCACTCCTTTATGCCCGAGCCCGCCCCCGAACAGGCCACGGCGGACTCGGAACCGCCCCTGGCGAAGGCGGCCTGAGGGCAGAGGAGGAAAGGATATGAAGATCGCGCTGCGCAGCACAACCGCCCGGGACACCGCGGCCGAAGGCCCTCCCCAGGACCCCGGATTGTGTGCCGCTCTCGAGAAGATTCGCCTTCTCGCCGCCGAGTCCAAGCTGCTCGCCCTGAATGCGGCCCTGGAATCGGCTTGGGTGGGCACGGATGCCGTGTTGGCGGAGGAAATGGAACTCCTCGCCGCGCGGGCCGGCGCCACTGCCGACGACGCCGACCGGGTAGGCACCGTAGTAGAAACGCTCCTGCAACAAATCCAATCGGCTGCGTCGCTCGCACGACGTTGAGGGCAAGCCCGCGACGTGATCAAATAGCATCTCGCTTCGAGACGGACCGCATCTTGCCCCCTTTCGACTTCGACACGTGGCGCGACTTGGCGGCGCGTGATCCGGCCGCCTTCTTCCGCGAGCGTGAGCGCACCATCTCGGCCTTCATTGCCGAACGCCCGGATTCCGAGCGCAGCCTGCGTGACCTGCAGGCTACCATCGACCAAGTGCGTGCCGTCTCCGGCGCGCCGGCGGTGGCCGCACGCGAACTTGCCCGCATGCTCGGCGACCACCTGGAAGCCCTCGCCGGCCACCTCAAGCAACTCGACGAACAGACCGACCTGCTGCAACGACTGGTGCGCCGCGGCCACTGACCGCGGTTTCACCGAGGCCCGGAGCCGAATCCGGGAACCCCTGTCCAAGACATATGGACATCGGCACATTTCTTTCGGATTACGCCAGGCGCGCGGCTCTGCTTGCGTTCGGGCTGGCCTGCCTGGGAGCGTCGCTGGCGACAGCCCAGCCGCCGCCCGGAGAGGTGGAAAAGGCGTTGCTGCGGCAACAGCATTACCAGGATGAGCTGCAATTGCGGCAGCGGCAGTTCGCGGAGCAGATCGATCCGACGCTCACCCATGGACAGCGGCGGGCGCTGGAGCACCGACACCTGGAGCAGCGCCAGCGCCAGCGCGACCTGCACGATGGGCAGGCGCGGCGCCACGAGGCCTTGCAGCAAAGCTTGCCGTTCTTGCCGGACCACGGGCAGCGGGCAGAGCTGGTGCGGGAGAGCCAGCAGTTCGTTCGGGAGCGCGCCGAACAGGCGGAAGCTTTCCGCAATGGCGATCCGTGAACCGCTTGCGCCAATCCTTGAAATAACGGGGTAATCCCGTTCTTTTCTTGCCGCCGCCCCTTGCCGGGACCGGCAATAATTTCCGCCGTGGAGTAGCCCTCACCCCCAACCCCTCTCCCCACGGGGAGAGGGGAGCGTCGTGATCGCTACGCGAAAAGCAAGAACGGGCTATGGCGGAAGACTCCGATCTCGAACGAACAGAATCAGCATCGCTACGGCGGCTGGAGCAGGCGCGCGAAGAAGGCCAGGTGCCGCAATCGCGCGAGCTGTCGACTTTTCTCGTGCTGATGGCCGGCTCCGGCACCCTTTGGGTGATGGGCTCCTGGCTGATGCAGCGCGTGTCCGCCATCGTCAGCCGCGGCCTGACCATCGACCGGGCCGCGGCCTTCGATCCGGGCGCCATGCCCCAGCTCTTCATGACCCTGGCCAGCGAGGCCTTGGTTTCGTTGGCCCCATTGTTCGTGATACTCCTCGGCGCGGTCCTGGCCGGGCCGTTCCTTATCGGCGGCTTCGTCTTCTCCCCCAAGGCGCTGGGCTTCGACTTTATGCGACTCGACCCGCTCAAGGGTTTCGGCCGCATGTTCTCGACCTACAGCCTGGGTGAGCTGGTCAAGGCGGTCCTCAAGTCGCTGCTGGTGGGCGGGGTGGCCGCCTGGGTGATCTGGCACGAAAAAGACAACCTGTTCGCGCTCATCGGCCAGCCCCTCGACGCGGGGCTGCAGGCGATGGGCCGCGTGGTCCTGTTCAGCGCGGTTTCGATCGTCGCCTCGCTGGCGCTGATCGCGGGGGTGGACGTGCCCTTCCAGCTCTGGCAGTACCACAAGCGGCTGCGCATGACCAAGGAAGAACTGCGCCAGGAAGCGAAGGAACTGGAGGGCGACCCGCAGCTCAAGGCGCGCATCCGCAGCCAGCAGCGGGAGATCGCCCGCCGCCGCATGATGGCCGAGGTGCCCAAGGCCCAGGTGGTGGTTACCAACCCGACCCATTTCGCCGTGGCCCTGCAATACGACGAGAAGATGCCCGCGCCGCGGGTGGTGGCCAAGGGCCGCGGCATCATTGCCCAGAAGATCCGCGAGATCGCCCGCGAGCACGGGGTGCCGCTGTTGGAAGTGCCGCCGCTCGCCCGCGCCCTGTACCGCAACACCGAGCTCGGCGATGTCATTCCCGCGGCGCTCTACCGCGCCGTGGCCGAGGTGATGGCCTACGTCTACCAGCTCAGCCACTACTTCGCCCATGGCGGGCGGCCGCCCGTGGCGCCGACCGATCTGCCGGTGCCCGCGGACCTGGACCCGGGAGCAAGTGAATGAACGACAGCCTGAGCCTCAAGGTGCTCTTCGCCGGCGGCAACCTGCGCCAACTGGCGGCGCCGCTGCTCATCGTCATGATCCTGTCGATGATGGTGCTGCCCCTGCCGCCGGTGCTGCTCGATCTCTTCTTCACCTTCAACATCGCCCTGGCCGTGATGGTGCTGCTGGTGGCCATGTACACCAAGAAGCCGCTCGACTTCTCGGTCTTCCCCACGGTGCTGCTGGTCACCACGCTGCTGCGATTGAGCCTGAACGTCGCCTCGACACGCGTCGTGCTGCTCGAGGGCCACACGGGGCCGGACGCCGCCGGCCAGGTGATCGAGGCCTTCGGCCAGTTCCTGGTGGGCGGCAACTACGCGGTCGGCCTGGTGGTGTTCGTCATCCTGGTGGTGATCAACTTCGTGGTCATTACCAAGGGCGCCGGGCGCATCGCCGAGGTGTCGGCGCGCTTCACCCTGGACGCCATGCCGGGCAAGCAGATGGCCATCGACGCCGACCTCAACGCCGGCCTCATCGGCGAGGATGAGGCGAGAAAGCGCCGTGCGGAGATCGCCCAGGAGGCAGATTTCTACGGCTCCATGGACGGTGCCTCGAAGTTCGTGCGCGGCGATGCGGTCGCCGGCATCCTGATCCTGTTCATCAACATCATCGGCGGCCTCATCGTCGGCGTGGCCCAGCACGACATGGAGCTGGGCGACGCGGCGCGCGCCTACACGCTGCTGACCATCGGCGACGGCCTGGTGGCGCAGATCCCGGCGCTGATCATCTCCACCGCCGCCGGCCTGGTGGTGAGCCGGGTGGCGACCGACGAGGACATCGGCCAGCAGTTCATCGGCCAGGTCTTCTCGAACCCCAGCGTGCTGGCCCTGACCGGCGGCATCCTCGGCATCCTCGGCCTGATCCCCGGCATGCCCCATTTCGCCTTCCTGCTGCTCGGCGGCGCGGCGGGCTGGCTGGCCTGGTGGAGGGCCCAGCGCAAGGCGCAGCCCGTGCAGGAGGAACCCAAGGCGCCGGTGGCGGCGGCGCCCGCCGAGTCCCAGGACGCGAGCTGGGCCGACGTGGCGCCGGTGGACGTGCTGGGCCTGGAAGTGGGCTACCGCCTGATCCCGCTGGTGGACAAGGGACAGGACGGCGAACTGCTCAAGCGCATCCGTGGGTTGCGCAAGAAATTCGCCCAGGAGGTGGGGTTCCTCGCCGCCCCGGTGCACATCCGCGACAACCTGGAACTCAAGCCCAATGGCTACCGCATCACCCTGAAGGGTGTGGAGGTGGGCGCGGGCGAGGCCTACCCGGGCATGTTCCTCGCCATCAACCCGGGGCGGGTTGCCGGAACTTTGCCGGGCACGCAGACGCGCGACCCGGCCTTCGGCCTGCCGGCGGTCTGGACGGAGGCCGGCATGCGCGACCAGGCGCACGCCCTGGGCTACACGGTGGTGGATGCCAGCACCGTCGTCGCCACGCACCTGAACCATGTCATCCTCAGCCATGCGGCCGAACTGCTCGGCCGGCAGGAGACCCAGGCCCTGCTCGACCATATCGGCAAGGACGCGCCCAAGGTCATCGAGGACCTGGTGCCCAAGCAGATCCCGCTCTCCACCCTGCAGCGGGTGCTGCAGAACCTGCTCGACGAGGGGGTTCCCATCCGCGACATGCGCAGCATCATCGAGACGGTGGCCGAGCATGCCCCGCGCAGCCAGGATGCGGTGGAACTCACCACCCATGTGCGCATGGCGCTGGGCCGCGCCATCGTCCAGCAGCTCTACCCGGGAAACACCGAGCTCTCGGTCATGGCGCTGGACCCGACCCTGGAGCGGGTGCTGCTGCAGGCGATCCAGACCGTCGGCCCCGACGGCAGCGGCATCGAGCCGGGGCTCGCCGACACCCTGTTGCGCGAGACCGCCGCGGCCTCCCGCCGCCAGGAGGAAGTCGGCCTGCCCGCGGTGCTGCTCGTGCCGGGGCCCCTGCGCTGGCTGCTGTCCCGCTTCCTGCGCCGGGCCGTGCCCCAGCTCAAGGTCATCGCGAATGCGGAAGTGCCGGATTCGCGCACCATCAAAGTCACTTCCATCATTGGAGGTAAGTAGGCATGAACGTCAAACGCTACTTCGCAACCACCGCCCGCGAGGCCCTGCGCCTGGTCAAAGCAGAACTCGGGGCCGATGCCATCGTCCTGTCCAACCGCAGCGTCGAGGGCGGCGTGGAGATCATGGCCATGCCGGCGGAGGAAGTGCAGGGGCTGCAGCGCGCGGCCGGCGCGAGGCCGGCGGCGCCGGCGCCGCGGCCGGCCCCGGTGGTGCATGCGGACGACGACTTCACCGTAAGCCTGTCCGGCGGCGCGCGCAAGCCGGCCGCAGCCCAGGCCAAGCCGTCGGCGCAAGCCGAGGTGCGCGAATGGATGCCGGCTGTGGGAGCGGCGCCCTCGCCGCGAAATGCGGGCGCCGGAAATCGCGGCGAGGCGCTGCTCCCACAGGGCGCCGCTGCCGCAGCCGATCCGGTGCAGTTGATGCGCGAGCTGTCCAGCATCAAGGGGCTGATCGAGCAGCAGCTCGCCGGTTTTGCCTGGGGGGGCTTGGCCCGCGAGGAGCCGGTCAAGACCCTGCTGCTGACCGACCTGCTCGATGCCGGCTTCAGCGCCCAGCTGGCGCGCCGCCTGGTCGCAGAGCTGCCCGAGGGGGCGAGCCGCGAACAGGGCCGCAACTGGCTGAAGACCACGCTCAACCGCAGCCTGACGACGATCGGCTCCGACGAGGAGATCATCGACCGCGGCGGCATCTACGCCCTGGTCGGCCCCACCGGCGTGGGCAAAACCACCACGACGGCGAAACTCGCGGCGCGCTGTGTGGTGCGCCACGGCGCCGAGCGCGTCGCATTGCTGACCACCGACGGCTATCGGATCGGCGCCCACGAACAGTTGCGCATCTACGGCCGCATCCTCGGCGTCCAGGTGCACGCGGTGCGCGATGCCGCTGAGCTGCGCCAAACCCTGAAGGAGCTCGCCAACAAGCACATGGTCTTGATCGACACCATCGGCATGAGCCAGCGCGACCGCCTGGTGGCCGAGCAGGCGGCCATGCTCGGCCATGCCGGCGACGTGAAGCGCCTGCTCCTGCTCAACGCCACCAGCCGCGGCGACACGCTGGACGACGTGGTGCGCGCCTATGGCGGGGCGGCGCTTGCCGGCGCCATCGTCACCAAGGTGGATGAGGCGGCGAGCTTGGCGCCGGCGCTCGACGCCCTGGTGCGGCACGACCTGCCGCTGTACTACGTGGCCAACGGCCAGCGGGTGCCCGAAGACCTGCACCTGCCCAATCGCGCCTACCTGCTGCACCGGGCCCTGAAGGAGCCGCCGGAGGATTCGCCGCATCGGCTCGCCGGCGACGAGGCGGGCCTGCTGCTCGCGGCGGGGGCGGCCCGCGGGGAAATGGCCTCGGGGGCGCTTCGTGGTTAGCCTCGTCGAAGACCAGGCGGCCGGCCTGCGCCGGCTGTTTGCGCGCGCCAAGGAGCCGGTTGCCGTCGCTTTTGCCGGCGCCCGGGGCGCCGCCGGGCGTCCCGGCGTCGTCGCCGGGCTGGCGCGCGGCTTGGCCGCCGCGGGCAAGGAAGTCATCGTGGTGGATGAGACCTGCGGCCCGGACAGCGTGGCCGCGGCCTTCGGGGTCGCGTCCCGTTTCGACCTGTTGCAGGCAGTCAATGGCGACGTACCGGGGGACAGCGTGGTCCTTCGGGTCGCGCCGGCGGTACGGCTGGTGCCGGCCGCGCGGGCGGCGCGCGAAGCCGGCCGGTCGGACAACCTGCAGCGGCGCGCCGTGGCCGAATGGCTGCGCCGCCTGCAGAAGGAGGCGGACTTCGTGCTGGTGGACACGGCCGGGCGGGGCGACGGCGAACTCTCGCCCCTGGTGCCGGCGCCACAGCGGGTGATCGTCGTGACCGCGGCGAGCCAGCTCGCCATTACCGAGGCCTATGCGCAGATCAAGCGCCTGGCCCAGGGCTACGGCCGGCACGGCTTCGAAGTCATCGTCGCCCGCGCCACCGGCCCCGAGGAGGGTGAGACCGTCTTCGCCAACTTGCGCGAGGTGGCCCGGCGCCATCTCGGCGCCGCCCTGGAGCCGCTCGGATGCCTCCCGGCCGGCGGGGCGATCCAGCCGGCGTGCAACGCCCTGGCCGAAACGCTGCTGCGGGTGCGCCGGCCGGCCGCCGCGCCGGGCGGCGAGGGTGGCGGGGTGCGGTGGCCGGCCTTCGCAGGGGGACTGGGCAAGGCGGTGGCCGCGAATCCGGTGGTATAGTTGGGATGGTGTCGGATCGCGCCGGAATTCGTGGGGCGGCATCCCGAACCCGAGACCCGCAACGCCGGACTCGAAGCTAGAACACCAATTACGCAACCCTAAACTCGAGATTCGAACGGCTAGCGGATGTATACCGCAACGGGCAACCTGGACCGGGAACAACTCATTCTCCAGTACGCGCCGCTGGTGAAGCGGATCGCCTATCACCTCATGGCGAAGCTGCCGGCCAGCGTGCAGGCCGAGGACATTATCCAGAACGGCATGCTCGGCCTGATTGATGCCATCAGCCGCTTCGAAGAGGGGCTGGGCGCCCAGTTCGAAACCTACGCCGTGCAGCGCATCCGGGGCAGCATGCTTGACGGGCTGCGGGAGAACGACTGGCTGCCGCGGAGCCTGCGGCGGGACATGCGGCGCATCGAGAACGCCATCGCCGCGCTCGAGCAGCGCTACGGCCGCCAGCCGACGGAGGGCGAACTGGCGACGGCGCTCGACATGCCGCTCGCCGATTATCAGAAGATGCTCCAGGAGGCGCGCGGCCACCAGCTCATCTACCTCGAGGACTTCGGCGACGACGGCGACGAGGACTACCTGGACCGGCATGTGGCCGGGGCCGCGGCCGATCCCCTGGCCATGCTCATGGACAAGAACATGCGCGACGTGCTGATCCGGGCCATCGGGGACTTGCCCGAGCGCGAAAAGACGGTGATGGGGCTGTACTACGAGGAGGAACTCAACCTGCGGGAAATCGGCGAGATCCTCGGCGTCTCCGAATCGCGCGTATGCCAGCTGCACAGCCAAGCCATCGCGCGGCTGCGCGCCAAGCTCGTGAAATAGCGAAAGCGACCCGGCGCGATGGATGCCATCAGCCTTGCCGGCCTGCTCGTTGGCCTCGGCGCCATCGTTCTCGGCCAGTTCCTCGAGGGCGGCAATCTTTCCTCGCTGGTCCAGCCCACGGCCTTTGTCATCGTCGTCGGCGGCACCCTCGGCGCGGTCATGCTGCAAAGCCCGCTCCCCATCTTCCTGCGCGGCATGGCCATGGGGAAATGGGTGTTCATGCCGCCCTTCCTTGCCTCGCAGGCGCTGATCGAGCACATCGTGGAATGGAGCCAGACGGCGCGCAAGGAAGGCCTGCTGGCGCTGGAAGGCTACCTGGCGGAACTGACGGACCCGTTCCTGCGCAAGGGCCTGCAACTGCTGGTGGACGGCGCCGAGCCGGAGCGCCTGCGCGAAGTGCTGGAGGTGGAGATGAACTCCCAGGAAGACCAGTTGAAGCTGGCCGCCAAGGTGTGGGAGTCCGCCGGCGGCTATGCGCCGACCATCGGCATCCTGGGGGCGGTGATGGGCCTCATCCACGTCATGGAAAACCTGTCCGACCCTGCCAAACTGGGGTCCGGCATCGCCGTGGCCTTCGTCGCCACCATCTATGGCGTCGGCTCGGCCAACCTGATCTTCCTGCCCGTCGCCAAGAAGCTCGCCGCCCACGTGGCGCGCCAGACCACCCTGAGGGAGATGTTCGTGGACGGCCTGGTCGGCATCGCCAACGGGGACAATCCGCGGATCATCGAAAGCCGGCTTAACGGCTATATCGTCTGACGGGCCGTTTCAAGTTTCGGCCCCCGTCGCCGTAATAATGGGCTGGACCCTTTTCCAGCCCAGCCATGGCCCGGCGCGACAAAGTCGAGGAGCACGAGAACCACGAGCGCTGGCTCGTCTCCTATGCGGACTTCATCACCCTGCTGTTTGCCTTCTTCGTGGTCATGTATTCCCTGTCCACGGTCAACGAGGGCAAGTACAAGGTGCTGTCCGATTCCCTGGTGGCGGCCTTCCGCAACGTCAATATCAAGACGGCCGGGCCGGAGCTGACCCCCGGCATCACGACGCCGCTGCCCACCGCCCAACTGGGCTCGAAGCCCATCACGCCGCTGAAGAACGCCAAGGACGAGGAGCGCAAGCGCCAGCAGCGCGACCGGATGCGCAACATGGCCCAGGAACTGCAGCAGGCCCTGGCCACCCTGGTGAGCCAGGGCCAGGTGCGGGTGACCGAGGGCCTCAAGGGCGTCACCGTTGAGATCAACGCCAGCGTGCTGTTCCCCGTCGGCGAGGCGAAGCTGCAGCCGGGGGCGATGAAGGCCTTGCGCGCCGTCGCCGAGGTGCTGGCGCCGACGGAATTCCCGATCATCGTGGAGGGGCACACGGACCCGACGCCCATCAGCACCCCGCAGTTCCCCTCGAACTGGGAGCTGTCGGGGGCGCGCGCCTCCAGTGTGGTGCGCCTGTTCGTCGATGCCGGCGTGGCGGCGCAGCGGCTCACCGCCACGGGCTACGGCGAGCAGCGGCCGATCGCCGGCAACGACACCACACAAGGCCGGGCGCGCAACCGCCGCGTCACCATCCTCATCGAGGCGCCGAACCCCGACATTCCGGAGGAACTGGCGATCACGGGCGGCGGCAGGCCGTGAGCGGCCGGTGGGCCCCCGCCGACGATTTTCTTTCATCGATCTGTCCCCGACCATGTACAGACTCAACAACCTGAGCTTCCGCTTCATCGTCCTGGCCGCCCTCGGCGCGCCGGCCCTGCTGCTGTGGATTGCCGGCTACTACGCCTGGGACAACTGGCGGACCTACCGCACCATGCAGGCCACCGTCTACGCCAACAACATGGCCGACCGCATCATCGCCGCCGCCGGTGTGGAGGCCATGGAGCGGGGCTTCACGGCCAGCCTGCTCTCGGGTCGCGGCCCGGCCGCCGCGCCCGCCCTCGACCGCCTGGCCCAACTGCGCGGCAAGGGCGACGGCCTGTGGCGGGAAGCCGAGGTGCTGGCCGCGCGCCTGCAAGCCGAGGGGGCCATTTCCGCCCGCTTCGCCGTGGCGCACAAACAGGCGGGTGAGGCCTACGGGCGGCTGCTGGAGGCGCGCAGGCGGGTGGATGCCAGCCTGACCAAGGCCGATCGGGACATCCGGCCCGGGGAGTGGATCGGCCTCATCACCGGCTTCATCAACAGCGCGGCGCGCATGCGCATCGCCGCCTTCGGCGGCGGTGCCTTTCCGCCCGAAATCACCTATCCCAACCTGACGACCAAGCAGAGCGTGTGGGTCGCATCGGAGTATGCGGGCCTGGAGCGGGCGACCGTGGCGACCCTCATCAATACGCATGCCCCGGCGACGGACGAGGTGGTGCAGCGGCTCAATGCCTACCGCCAAACGGTGGACAACAGCATGGTGGACATCCGGCTGGTGCGCGACAGCGCCGACGGCGACCAGCGGGTGGCAGCGGCCATTGCCGAGATGGAAAGGGTCTTCCTGGGCGAATTCGAAGAGGTTCGCAAGCGGGTCTATGCCGAGGCCGATGGGGTGACCACGGTCGCCGGAGGGGGGGTATACAGCCTCAGCAGTGCGGAATGGTTCGACAAGTCCACCGCCGCCATCAACACCATCCTGAAGGTGTCGGAGGCTTATTCCGCGAATGGCAATGAGGTGGCGGAACGCTCGGCCCGGATCAGCTTCATCCAGATGGTGGGCTATATGGCGCTGTTCGTGGCGATGATCGTCGTGACTGCCGTCGCCACGCTTATCCTGCTCGCCAAGATCAAGCATGTCGCCGGCCTGCGCGATTCCATGGCGGAGCTGGCCAGCGGGCAGGGGGATCTAACGCGCCGGCTGCCCGCCGAAACGGGTGACGAGGTGGGCCAGACCTCGGCGGCGTTCAACCGGTTTGTCGAGCGGTTGCAGGAGATCATCCGCGAAACCCGCACGGCGGTGCTGCAGCTTTCCGCAGCCGCCGAAAAGCTTACGGCGGCGAGCGAGCGGATCAGCCAGGGCTCGCGTCAACAGGGCGAACTGTCGGAGCACACGGCCAGTGCCGTCGAGCAGGTGACCGTCAGCATCGGTCAGGTGGCCGATCGGGCCAAGGAAACCCTCGAGGCGTCGAAGGCAGCGGGCGGGCTGGCGACCGAGGGGGAGGGAATCGTGCGCGGCATGGCGGCCGAGATGTCGGCCTTGGCGGCCGCCGTCACGGAGTCTTCGCGGCAGGTGGGAGGACTCGGGGAGCGCTCGCGGGAGATCGGCGGCATCGTCAACGTGATCAAGGAGATCGCCGACCAGACCAACTTGCTGGCCCTCAATGCCGCCATCGAGGCGGCGCGGGCCGGCGAGCAGGGCCGCGGCTTTGCCGTGGTCGCGGACGAGGTGCGCAAGCTCGCCGAACGCACCGGAGCGGCCACGGTGGATATCTCGCGCATGATCGAGGCCATGCGCCAGGACACCCAGGCCGCGGTGGAAGGCATGCACGCGAGCGTCACCCGGGTCGACCAGGGGGCGGGCCTGGCGGCCCGGGCGGCCGAATCCCTGGAAAAGATCAATCAGGGCGCCCGCCAGGCGGAAGTACGGGTCGGCGAGATCGCCGATGCGACCCGCGAGCAGAGCGTGGCCAGTAACGATATCGCCGCCAACGTGGAGCGCATCGCCCGGATGGCGGCGGAGAACACCGCGGCGGTGGGGGAGACGACGGAGGATGCCCGGCACCTGCGCGAGCTGGCCGACAGCCTGCGCGGCCTGGTGGGGCAGTTTAGGGTGTAGATGCTATGGCATAGCCGTAATGCGCCGAATGGCGCATCCGGCGCAATACGCTGCGCTATTGCGCCCTACGCGCTGCCCAGGCTGCGCCCGCTCCCCACGGGCCGAGCCTGGCCGTCGGGGCCGTAGAGCGCGGCCTGGTTTGCGGCGGCGAGCAGCGTGGAGAGGGCCTGCTGGTTGCTGGCGAGCCGCGTGACAATGAGGTTGCCGTTCACCCGGTTCAGCTCGCGGGCCTGGGCGGCCAGCGCCAGCAAGTCCTGCCAGGCCTGCCGTGCGCCGGCCAAGCCGGGATGGCGCGCCAGCCAGGCTTCCATGCCCTGGCGATCCGGGGAGAGGGATTCCGCCGCGAGAGCCTGGTTGCGCGCGTCGCCGAGACCGGCGAGACGGCCGAAGATCTCGGATTTCTCGGCTGCCAGCGGCATCAGGCTGTCCACATCGCCGGCGATGAGCGCCTGCTGTTCGCGTTCGAGAAGGGCGAGAAAGCCGCGCAACTGGGCAGCTTCCCCGATGAGGAGATTGGATAGGCGGCTGGGGTTCGCGGCGCCGCTCACGCCCTGCGCACTTGCTGCGCCAGCATCTGGCGCACACTCTCGACCAAGCCGTCCGCGACCTTGTCGGCATCCACCTTGAAGCGGCCCTCGGCAATGGCCTGCTTGATTTCCGCGACGCGCTCCGCGTCCACCACCGGCATGTTGGCCAGCGCCGCCTCGACTTCCTGCATGCGCGAAGAAAGCGAGGACAGTTCAACCTTGTCGCCGGAGGGCGCGGTGGCGGAGCCGCTGGTGCCGCTCTTGGCCGGCCGCGGCCGGGACTCGCCGCTCGGCAACCCGCCGACGGAACCCACTGAGTTATCTATTTTCACGGCATTACCTCGAAATGGATGACCTCAGGTATTCCTAACGGCATATCCCCAAGAAACTTGAGGGCAAAAACGCAATGCAATGATTCTACGCCAGATTCCGCTGTCCGGGTCAATAGGCGATTTCCACGATGCCGCCCGGCCGGGCGATGCCGGAAACCGTCTGCCCGGAGGCCGTGCGCACCTGTACCACCTGGCCGTCGGACGCGTTGTTGAGAGCCCGGCCCTCGGTCGCCACCTGGAAGCCCGCCCCCTTGGAGACGACTTTGACGCTCTGGCCCTGCTGCACCGAGAACTGGGCACGCAGGAGGTCGCTGCGCAGGATCTGGCCCGATTGCACGCTCGCGGTCAGCGTCCGGCCCACGGCCTGCGCCGGCTCCGTGACGACCCCGGCCGGCAGTTCCGCGAGATCGCCGCTGCGTTTCATTAGATCGGCTGAGCCGACCACTTGGCCGCGGGCCAGGGGCTTGGCCGTGACGAAGTATTCGCCGATCACCTTCACCTGGACGGGTACGTAGATCGTCCAGCCGGCTTCCGTCTGACAGCGGACGCCGAGATTGGTCCGGCCCCAGGCGCGGGCACCGGCCGGCAGGAAGGGCTCCAGGGCCGGGCAGGGCGCCAGGTTGTTGTTCGGGTCGATGGTGCCGACGGAAAAACTCGCCTGGCCGGGCAAGCCCTTGGTCTGCACCCGCAGGAATTCCTCGACGACCCGCTTCACCTGCGCAGGGTCCTGGCGCGCCGCCGCGGGCAGCGGCAGGGCGAGGGCAAACAGCAGAAACAAATGGACCGCTTTCATGAAGGCGATTCAATCATGCCCGATGCGGGCTGGCAAGGCGGCGCTCCCCCAAGGCCGGCAATATTTGCCGCCGGAACGACAGCTTCTGCCGCCCGGCGCAAGGAATGGGCGCGCTTTTCCCCGCTTTTCGGCAAATCGTTGCCGGCCGCACCGGCATAGGATGCCTGGCATGGATGATGCAACACGACCGGCAAGGAGAACGAGGCTGCCATGCCCAACCAGATCGACGATGCACTGAGGTTCCAGCAGACGGCCCTCGGGTTGCGCGCCCAGCGGCAGCAGGTGCTGGCTTCGAACATCGCCAACGCCGACACACCGCACTACCAGGCGCGCGACATCGATTTCAAGTCCGCCTTGCAGGGGGCGCTGAATGGGCGCGCCGGCCAGGTCGAACTGGCGCGCACGGCCTCCGGCCATCTGCCGGCGGCCGGCGCCACCGGCGTGGGTGCGCCGCTGCTCTACCGCGGCGAGATCCAGTCGAGCGTGGACGGCAACACGGTGAACCTCGATGCCGAGCGCGCCGCGTTCGCCGAGAACGCCGTGCAGTACGAGGCGAGCCTTACCTTCATCAACCACATGCTGCGCCAGATCCAGAGCGCCATGCAGGAGCGTTAAGAATGAGCATGTTCAACGTCTTCAACATCGCCGCTTCCGCCCTGACCGCCCAGTCGGCCCGCCTCAATACGGTGGCCAGCAACCTCGCCAACGCCGACAGCGTGGCCGGCCCGGACGGGCAACCCTACCGCGCCAAGCAGGTGGTGTTCGCCGCGCAGGCCGTGGCGGGGGGCGGCCTGGGCGTGCGCGCCACGGGCGTCGTCGAGGACGGCGCCGCGCCGCGCATCGTCTACGACCCGAAGAACCCCGCCGCCAACGAGCAGGGCTTCGTCACCATGCCCAACGTGAATGTGGTGGAGGAGATGGTGAACATGATCTCCGCCTCGCGCGCCTACCAGAACAACGCCGAGATGATGAACACGGCGAAGACGCTGATGCAGAAGACCCTGGCCCTCGGCCAATGAGAAAGGACTAGACCATGACCGCAGCCGTGCAGCAGACCAGTTCCAGCGCCGCCCAGTCCCTGTTCGCCGGCAACGCTTCGGGCACGGAACAGGTTTCGCAGGACCGTTTCCTCAAGATGCTGGTGGCGCAGTTGCAGAACCAGGATCCGCTCAATCCCATGGACAACGCCCAGATGACCTCGCAGATGGCGCAGATCAGCACGGTGGACGGCATCGAGCGGCTGAACGCCACCCTGCAGGCCCTGGTGGCCGGCTCGACCGAGAACCAGGCCATGCAGGCGGCCGCCCTGGTCGGCCGCGGCGTGCTGGTGCCCGGCTCGGGATTCGGCCTCACCCAGGGCATGGCCATCGGCGGGGTGGAACTGGCCGGGCCGGCCGACCGCGTCACCGTGACGATCAAGGACGGCTCCGGCCTGGTGGTCAAGACGCTGGAGCTGGGCGCCCAGGAGGCGGGCAGCCAGGCTTTCACCTGGGACGGTGTGGCCGACAGTGGCGCCGCAGCGGCCGACGGCAATTACACGATCTCGGTGCGCGCCGTGCGCGGTGCCGAGACGGTCGAGGCGAGCGCCCTGGAACTGGGCATCGTCTCCAGCGTGGTGCGCACCAGCCAGGGCGTCAGCCTCAACGTGGGCGCGCTGGGCACATTCAAGATGTCGGACGTGAGAGAGATTCTGTAATCGGACTAGGAGCACACGATGAGCTTCCAACAAGGTTTGAGCGGTCTCAATGCGGCGTCCAAGGCCCTGGATGCTATAGGCAACAACATCTCCAACTCGAGCACGGTCGGCTTCAAAGCCGCCCAGGTGCAGTTCGCCGACGCTTTCGCCGCCTCCCTGTCGGCCGGTGCCTCGAGCCAGGTCGGCATCGGCACGACGGTGGACAAGGTCAAGCAGGCGTTCACCCAGGGCAACATCGAGTCCACCAACAACCCCCTCGACGTGGCGATCAACGGCCAGGGCTTCTTCCGCATGAGCCACGAAGGCGCGATCAGCTACACCCGCAACGGCCAGTTCCTCATCGACAAGAGCAACTACCTGGTCAATGGTCAGGGCTACCGCCTGACGGGCTACGCCGTGGCCACCGACGGCACCATCATCGATTCGGAGCCGGTGGAGCTGCTGATCAACAAGAGCGATCTGCCGCCGATCGCCACCACCGAGGCGACCCTCGGCTTTAACGTGGATGCGACGGAGGACGTGATCGGCGGCGCGATCGACATCACGGACCCGGCCACCTACAACGCCGCCACCTCGATGACGGTGTACGACACGCTGGGCTACGCCCATACGGTGACCTTCTACTTCAACAAGGCGGCCGCCAACGACTGGGATATCGCCGTGGGCCTGGACGGCACCGACATCACCGCCACGGTGGTGGCGCCGGGAACGAACCTCGTCTTCGGCGACGATGGCCTGATCGACACCAGTATTGTCGGCAACGGCACCGTGGGCTTCACCACCACGACGGTCGCGGCGGCGACGGGCGCGCAGGAGTTGACCATCAGCGTGGACATGACCGATGCCACCCAATACGGCAGCGCCTTCGGCGTGTCCACCCTGACCCAGGACGGCTATGCCTCGGGGCGGCTCACGGGCGTCAACATCGGCTCGGACGGCATCATGCAGGGCCGCTATTCCAACGGCCTGTCCCGCACCCTGGGCCAGATCGTGCTCTACACCTTCGCCAACCCGGAGGGGCTGGAGGCCGGCGGCAGCAACCAGTGGATCCAGACCTCGGCCTCCGGGGAGGCGCTGCGCGGCACCCCGGGCGACGGCAGCCGCGGCGTGCTCCAGGCATCCGCGGTGGAGCAGTCCAACGTGGACCTCACCGCCGAGCTGGTGAGCATGATCACCTCCCAGCGTGCCTACCAGGCCAACGCCCAGTCCATCAAGACCCAGGACCAGGTCATGCAGACCCTGGTCAACCTGCGGTGAGCGGTGAGCGGGAAGCGGTGCGCGGAAGGACTGGGCCATGGACAAGCTGATCTACACGGCCATGAGCGGCGCCAAGCATATCTTCGAGCGCCAGGCCTCCGTCGCCCACAACCTCGCCAACGCTTCGTCCACGGGCTACCGGGCCGAGGAGCACCGCCTGCGCGCCGTGCCGGTGCAAGGCGAGGGGCTGCCCACGCGCGTCTTCGCCGTGGATGCCTCCGTGGCCAACGACTTCACGCCGGGGCCCCTCAACCAGACGGGCCGCGTGCTGGACGTGGCCATCCACGGCGAGGGCTGGATCGCGCTGGCCATGCCCGACGGCACCGAAGCCTATACGCGAAACGGCAGCCTGGAGGTGAGCGTCAACGGCGTGCTGCAGACGCGCAGCGGCGTCCCCGTGCAGGGCGACGGCGGGCCGATCTCCATTCCGCCCGACAACGAGATCGAGGTCGGCAAGGACGGCATCATCTCGCTCAAGCCCGCCAGCGGCGCCCAGAACACGGTGACCCAGGTGGGCACCCTCAAGCTGGTCAATCCGCCGGAGGCCGATCTGGTGCGCGGCGCCGACGGCCTGTTCCGGCTGCGCGACGGCAGCCAGGCCGAGCTGGACCCCAACGTGCGCGTCGCTTCGGGCTTTCTCGAGGGCAGCAACGTGAATGTGGTGGACCAGATGGTTTCCATGATCGCCCTGGCCCGGCAGTTCGACATGCAGACCAAGCTCCTGCAGACCGCCGAACAGAACGACCGCAGCGCCGCCCAGGTGCTGACGACCCGTTAAGGTAAGGAGCGAATATGTACCCCCACGCTCACATTCGTTCGCTGCCCCCCGAGGGGGCGCATGCCTCCTTTGAGGCGGCTCTGCAGGAGGCATGAAATGATTCGCTCGCTTTGGATCGCCAAGACCGGACTGGACGCACAGCAGACCCAGCTCGACGTCACCTCGAACAACCTGGCCAACGTCGCCACCAACGGCTTCAAGCGGGCGCGGGCGGTGTTCGAGGACCTGCTTTACCAGACGCTGCGCCAGCCCGGCGCATCGAGCTCGGCCCAGACGCAGATTCCCTCCGGCCTGCAGTTGGGCACGGGGGTGCGGCCGATCGCCACGGAGAAGATCTTCACCCAGGGCAACCTGACCCAGACGGGCAATGCGCTGGACGTGGCCATCAACGGCCCCGGTTTCTTCCAGGTCCAACTGCCCGACGGCACCACTGCCTACGCGCGCGACGGCGCCTTCCAGAAGGACAGCCAGGGGCAGATCGTCACCGCCAACGGCTACCCGCTCTCGCCGGCGATCACCATCCCGTCCAACGCCACCTCGGTGACGATCGGCAGCGACGGCGTGGTCACCGTGCTGCAGCCCAATTCGGCCACCCCGGTGCAGGTGGGCCAGATCCAGTTGGCCAACTTCGTCAATGCGGGCGGCCTGCAGAGCATGGGGCAGAACCTGTTCCTTGAGACCGCCTCCAGCGGCACGGCCACCCCCAACACGCCGGGCACGAACGGCGTCGGCTTGCTCAACCAGTTCTACGTCGAGACTTCCAACGTCAATGTGGTCGAGGAGCTGGTGAGCATGATCCAGACCCAGCGCGCCTATGAGCTCAACTCGCGCGCCATCCAGACTTCCGACCAGATGCTGTCGCGGCTGACGCAGTTGTGAGTGGGGGGTGAGGAGTGAGGGGTGAGGAGAAAACCATGCGCGGCGCAACGATCCTTGCGTTTGCAGCGGTGCTGACGGGCTGCGTGACGACGACCCCCCCCACAGCCGTGCACCAGCCCATGACGGCGCGCCCGGCGGCGCGCAACGAGGTGCCGCCGGCCAGCGGGGCGATCTACCAGGCGAACCAGGTGCGGCCCCTGTTCGAGGACCGCCGCGCGCGCCTGGTGGGCGACACGCTCACGA
>CAYZLI010000003.1:2583-6638 GCA_964479195.1 uncultured Rhodocyclaceae bacterium | reverse complement strand
GTGCGGCCCCTGTTCGAGGACCGCCGCGCGCGCCTGGTGGGCGACACGCTCACGATCAACATCATCGAGAATACCCAGGCGAACAAGAAATCCAACAGCGCCGCCGAGCGTTCCCAGGACTTCACCGTGGCCGTGCCGACGATCGCCGGCCTGCCGGGCAAGACCGTCCAGGGGGCGACCATCGATGCCAGCCATGACAGCAAGTTCGCCGGCAAGGGCGAGGCGGCCGCCAACAACGCCTTCACCGGCACCATCACCGTGACCGTCATCGAGACGATGCCCAACGGCAACCTGCTGGTCTCGGGCGAGAAGCTGGTGGCGATCAATCAGGGCGAGGAGTTCATCCGCTTCTCCGGCGTGGTGAACCCGATCCACGTCAGCTCGGCGAACGCGGTGAATTCGACCCAGGTGGCGGATGCCCGCATCGAGTACAAGGCCAACGGCTTCATCGATTCGGCCCAGGCCATGGGCTGGCTGGCGCGGTTTTTCCTGACCGTCCTGCCGTTCTGATGAAGCGCGCGGAGGGAAGATGAGTAAGGCGATGGGTGTGAAGCGACTGGTCATGGCCCTCCTCGGCATTCTGTTCTCCGCCATGTCCGCCACTGCCCACGCCGAACGCATCAAGGACCTGGCCTCGGTGCAGGGCGTGCGCATGAACCAGTTGATCGGCTACGGCCTGGTGGTGGGCCTGGACGGCAGCGGCGACCAGACGACGCAGACGCCCTTTACCGTGCAGAGCATCGTCAACATGCTCTCCAACCTGGGCGTCACCCTGCCGCCGGGCACGTCGCTGCAACTGAAGAACGTCGCCGCCGTGATGGTGACGGCGGCCCTGCCGGCGTTCGCCCGCCCCGGCCAGCAGATCGACGTCACCGTTTCCTCCATGGGCAACGCCAAGTCCCTGCGCGGGGGCACGCTGGTGATGACGCCGTTGAAGGGCGCCGACGGCAACGTATACGCCATGGCCCAGGGCAACGTGCTGGTGAGCGGGGCGGGGGCCGCCGCCGGCGGCTCCAAGGTGCAGATCAACCATCTCTCGGTGGGACGGATCGCCGCCGGGGCCACGGTGGAGCGGGGTGTGCCCACGCCGCTCGGCGAGGGCGAGTACGTCCACCTAGAGCTCAATACCACGGACTTCGCCACCGTCCAGCGCGTGGTCGAGGTCGTCAACACGGCCTTCGGCGTGGGCCGGGCCCATGCCGAGGACGGCCGGCGCATCCGCGTGCGGGCACCGACGGATCCCGACCACCGGGTCGCCTTCCTCGGGCGCATGGAAAACCTGGAGGTGCAGCCGGTGCAGTCGGCGGCCAAGGTGATCGTCAATGGCCGCACCGGCTCGGTGGTGATGAACCAGGCGGTCGCCCTCGACACCTGCGCCGTCGCCCACGGCAACCTCTCGGTGACCGTCGCCACGGAGACCCAGGTGAGCCAGCCGGCGCCGTTCTCGGGCGGCCAAACCGTGGTCACCGAGCGCTCCGATATCCAGATCAAGCAGGAGGGCGGCAGCCTCCTGACCCTCAAGGCCGGCGCTTCCCTGGCGGACGTGGTCAAGGCGCTCAACGCCATCGGGGCGACGCCCCTCGATCTCATCGCCATCCTGCAGGCGATGAAGGCCTCCGGGGCGCTGCGCGCCGAGCTGGAGATCATCTGATCATGACCGAATGCAGGCGCGCGGCGGCAGGGCGCAAGAAGTACCGCCGGATCGGGAGTCCCGCCGCGCGCCTGCACCCTAACCGGCCTCGGCGGAACGATATCGGCAGTTGCCTTCGACGGCCGGAAAAGCGGCAGGGTACGAACAAGGGGAGAACTCCCCTTGTAAATCCCCCGAGTTCGGAACAAGGGGGCAAGCCCCCTTGTATATCCCCGGAAATGCCTTCCCTATGGATATAGCGGCCAATCTCGCCATAGACGTCAACAGCCTGGCGCAGGTCAGGCGGCAGGCGCGGGAGGATCCGAGCGCGGCCCTGAAGACCGCCTCCCAGCAGTTCGAGGCGCTGTTCCTGCAGATGGTGCTCAAGGCGATGCGCGACGCCACGCCCCAGGAGGGCATGTTCGACAGCGAGCAGACCCGGCTCTACCAGTCGCTGCTCGACCAGCAGCTCGCCCAGAGCCTCGCCACCCGGGGCTCGAGCGGGCTGGCCAACCTGATCGAGCGGCAACTGGCGCGCGGCCTGCCCACAATGCCGGCGGCGGGCGAGGAGCTGCCGGTCGGACCCCTGCAGTTGCGCACCATCCCCGCGACCCAGCCCCTCACCCCGGCCCTCTCCCCGCTTGGCGGGGAGAGGGGGAATGACGTGCCTGCCGCGGCCCGGGAGTTCGTCAACCGCCTCTGGCCCCATGCCTTGGAGGCGAGCCGCACCACCGGCATTCCCGCCCACTTCATGATCGCCCAGGCGGCGCTGGAGACCGGCTGGGGCCGGGCGGAGCTGAAGTTCGCCGACGGGCGGGCGACCTACAACCTCTTCGGCATCAAGGCCGGGCGTTCCTGGAACGGCGCCGTCGCCGAGGCCGCGACGACCGAATATGCGGGCGGCGCGGCGCAGAAGACGGTCGAGCCCTTCCGCGCCTATTCGTCCTACGCGGAAGCCTTCCGCGACTACGCCAACCTGCTGATTTCCAGCCCCCGTTACGCGACCGTGCTCAACCAGCAGGATGCGGCGGCCTTTGCCCGGGGCCTGCAGCAGGCGGGCTACGCCACCGACCCGATGTATGCCGCCAAGCTGGAACGCATCATCGGCGGAGCGACGCTGCGGGCCGGGCTGATGGGTTGACGCAAGAAACGGCGCGACGTGCCGTTAACGACAGGAACGGGGTAAGCACATGGGCAGCAGCGTCTTCAGCATCGGCGTAACGGGGATCAACGCGGCGCAGGCCGGGCTCGTCACCACGGGCCACAACATCGTCAATGCCTCCACCCCCGGTTATAGCCGCCAGCAAGTCGTCCAATCGACCCAACAGCCCATGATGACCGGCGCCGGGGCGATGGGGCAGGGCACGAGCATCGTCACCGTCAAACGGGCCTACAGCGAGTACCTCACCAACCAGGTACTGGGCGCCCAGTCGCGCAGCGCCGAGCTGGACACGTATTTCAGCGAGATCAAGCAGATCGACAACCTGCTCGCCGACCCGAGCGCCGGCTTGACCCCGGCGCTGCAGGAATTCTTCCGTACCGTGCAGGGCGTGGCCACCAGCCCCAACTCGAGTCCCGCGCGCCAGGCGCTGCTGTCCGGCGCCCAGGCCCTGGCAAGCCGTTTCCAGGCCCTGGACCAGCGCCTGAACGAAATGCGCGACGGGGTCGACACCCAGCTCGTCGCGGTGGTGGGCGAGATCAACTCCTACGCGACCCAGATCGCCAACCTGAACGCACGCATCCTCCTGGTGCAGGCGGCGGGCTCCAACCAGCCCGCCAACGACCTGCTCGACCAGCGCGATCAGATCATCGCCGAGCTCAACAAGCAGGTGAAGGTGACCACCTCGGTGGACAGCGACGGCAGCTACAACGTCTTCGTCGGCAACGGCCAGGCCCTGGTGGTGGGTGCCACGGCCTATACCCTGGCCACCGCCAACGACCTCAACGACGCGTCCCGGCTCACCATCGCCTACGACAACGGGGTGTCCACGGTGCGGCTGCGGGAGAGCATGCTGACGGGCGGCGCCCTCGGCGGACTGCTCACCTTCCGCAGCGCAACCCTCGACTCGGCCCAGAGCGCCCTCGGGCGCATCGCGATCGGCCTGGCGCAGACCTTCAACGACCAGCATGCCCTCGGCCAGGACTTGAACGGCGACGTCGGCGGCGCCTTTTTCGACGTCCCGACGCCGAACGTCTTGACCAACGCCAACAACACGGGCACCGGCACGGTGTCGGCGACGATCATCAACAGCGATTACCGGGTGGTCTACGACCCGAACAACGACGGGAGCGACTACACGATCACCCGCCTGTCCGATAACACCGCCGTGGCCACCGACGTCACGCTGCCCCAGACGGTGGACGGGGTGACGATCTCCCTGGCCTCCGGGTCCCCGACGGCGGGGGACGCCTTCATCGTCCGGCC
>CAYZLI010000003.1:0-2483 GCA_964479195.1 uncultured Rhodocyclaceae bacterium | reverse complement strand
GGGGCGCGGGACATCGGCCTGGCCATCACCGACACGCGGGACATCGCCGCCGCGGCCCCGTTCCGCACCAGCGCCGCTTCGAGCAATACGGGAACGGCCCAGATCGACCAGGGCAGCGTTGTCTCGGTACTCCCCGGCGCGAACGGACTGCCGCTTTCGGCCGACATCACGCTCACCTACGACGACACCACCTCCACGTTTACGGTGGCCGGTGCCACGCCGGCGGTGGCGAGCATCGCCTATACCAGCGGCGAGCAGATCACCTTCAACGGCCTCGCCTTCACCATCACCGGGGAGCCGGCCGATGGCGACGTCTTCACGATCTCCGCCAACACCGGCGGCGTCTCCGACAACCGCAATGCCCTGGCCTTGGGGGTCCTGCAGACCGCCAACACCCTGATCGGCGGGACCGCCGGCTACCAGACCGCCTACAGCCAGCTCGTCAGCGAGGTGGGCAACAAGGCGCGGGAGGTGCAGGTCAGCGGCGAGGCCCAGGAGAACCTGCTCGCCCAGGCCAAGGCCGCGCAGCAGTCCATGGCTGGGGTCAACCTCGACGAGGAGGCGGCCAACCTGCTGCGCTACCAGCAGGCCTACCAGGCCTCCGGCAAGATGATCGAGATCGCCAGCAAGCTCTTCGACACCCTGCTCGAGCTCGGGCGATAGGAAGGAGAAGTTCCATGCGCGTATCCACCGGAATGATCTACGACGCGGGCCTCGCCTCGATCCAGCGCCGGACCTCCGACCTGCTCCAGGTGCAGCAGCAGATGTCGACCGGCCGGCGCGTGCTGACGCCCGCCGACGACCCGGTGGCGGCGGCCCGCGCCCTGGAGGTCGAGCAGTCCCAGTCGATCAACAGCCAGCATCTGGAGAACCAGAAGGCGGCCGGGGAAACCCTGGGCCTGGTCGAGAACGGGCTGACCACGGCCGGCCAGTTGCTCGACCGCGTGCGCCAGCTCGCCGTGCAGGCGGGCGGCGGCGCCCTCTCGGACAGCGACCGGCGCAGCATCGCCGCGGAGCTGCGCGGCCTCTTCGAACAGTTCCAGGGCGTGGCCAACAGCCGCGACGGCAGCGGGCAATACCTCTTCGCCGGTTTCAAGGGGGACACCCAGGCCTTCACCGGCAACATCGCCACCGGCGTCAGCTATGCCGGCGACGAGGGGCAGCGCCTGCTGCAGATTTCCGCGTCGCGCCAATTGCCCGTCACCGAGGCGGGCAGCACCGTGTTCATGAACGTGCGCCAGGGCAACGGCTACTTCACCACGGACTACACGGCCGGCAACACGGGCACGGGCGTCATCGACGCCGGCAGCATCGCCGACCCGGGGACGCCGCTGCCGGAAACCTACACGATCACGTTTACCGTGACCGGCACGACCACCACCTACGACGTGACGGGCTCCACCTCCGGCCTCATCGTGGACGACGCCGCGTACTCGGCCGGAGACGGCATGGCCCTCACCAACCTTGCCGCGACGACGACCTACGCCACGGTCACCGTCAAGGGGGAACCGGCCGATACGGACTCCTTTACGGTGGCCCCGGCGAGCACCCAGAGCGTATTTGCCACCATCGAGAACCTGGTGGAGGCGGTCGAGAACTCCGTCTACAACGGGGCGAGCGCGGCCAAGCTCGCCAACGAGATCGGCTTCGCCTTGAGCAACATCAACCAGGTGCAGGACAACCTGCTGCGCGTGCGGGCGACCGTGGGCGCGCGCATGGGGGAGATCGACACCCAGGCGAATGCCAGCGAGGACCTGGACCTGCAGTACGAAAGCAGCCTGTCCCGGCTGCGGGACGTGGATTACACGGCGGCGATCACCCGCCTTACCCAGCAGCAGGTCTACCTGGAGGCGGCGCAGAAGTCCTTCGTCCAGGTGACCAGCCTCTCCCTGTTCGACTTCGTGTGAGGCGCAAGACGTGAGGGGCGGGGGGCAAATCCGGGGACTTCGTGGCGTCGCCCTCCTGGCGGCGGCGCTGGCCGCCGGCTGCAACCACAGCCTGGTCAACGATGCCCGGGATGCGGGACTGCTCGCGCGCACCACGAACGAAAACGGGGCGGGCTACACGGTTCTGCCGCGCCCGCTGGTGCCCAATGCCAGCCTGCAACTGACGCCCTCCTATGCCCTCACGCTGGAGAAGCTCCTGTACGGGGCGGCCGTCTACTATTTCGTGGATCCCCTGTCGCCCAACTGGCAGGGCGAGATGAGACGCCTGACGGAAGACACGTTCAGCATCTCGCTGCGCTCCAAGCGCTTCCGCAGCGTGGGCGGAGACGGGGAATCGGGGCGCGTCTTCCGCCGCAATGCCGAGCAGATCGTGCGCGAGGGCGGTTTCGCCGGCTACACGATCGTTTCCTTCGCCGAGGGCATCGAGTCGGAGACCCTCGGTGCGGTGCGCTACTCCGAAGGGGTGATCCGCGTCGCCCGGCCGTAGGGCGCAATAAGCCTGTCCTGAGCCTGTCGAAGGGCGCGGCGTATTGCGCC
>CAYZLI010000002.1:1964-78352 GCA_964479195.1 uncultured Rhodocyclaceae bacterium | reverse complement strand
GCGATCGCCGCTTGCGGCGTATTGCGCCGAAAGCATCCGGCGCAATGCGCTTCGCTTATTGCGCCCTACGGCAGCGTGAAATAGAAAGTCGCGCCCTCGCCCACCGCCCCCTCCGCCCAGACGCGCCCGCCGTGGCGCTGGATGATGCGGTGGACCGTGGCCAGGCCGATGCCCGTGCCGGGAAATTCGTCCGGCCGGTGCAGCCGCTGGAAGGTGCGGAACAGCTTGTCGGCGTAGGCCGGGTCGAAGCCGGCGCCGTTGTCGCGCACGAAATAGACCCGCTCGCCATTGTCGGCACGGGCGCCGAACTCGATGCGCGCCGCCGCCGTGCGCCCGGTGAACTTCCAGGCATTGCCGAGCAGGTTGTCCAGCACCACGCGCATGAGCGTGGGGTCGGCCAGGGCCTCGACCTGGTGGGCGACGAGAAACTCCACCTGGCGCGTCGAGTCCTGGCGCAACTCGGGCAGGATGCTGCGGGCCAGGGCGGACAGGTCCACGCGCCGGTGGTGGATGGTCACGCGGGTGATGCGCGCCAGCTCCAGCATCTCGTCGATCAGCTGCGCCATGCGCTGGGTGGCGGTGCGGATGCGGGCCAAGTGCTCGCGCGCCGCCCCGTCCAGGTGATGGGCGTAGTCCTCGGCGAGGATCTGGGCGAAGCCGTCGATGCCGCGCAGGGGCGCGCGCAGGTCGTGGGAGACCGAGTAGGAGAAGGCCTCCAGCTCCCGGTTCGAGGCTTCCAGCTCGGCGGTGCGGTTGCGCACGCGCTGCTCCAGCGTCTCGTTGAGGCGGCGCACTTCCGCCTCGGCCTCCTTGCGCTCGGTGATGTCGCGCACCGCCGAGAGGACGGCCGGCCGGCCCCAGAGGGAGACGCGCGTGGCGGTGGCCTCCAGGATGATGGGCTGGCCGTCGAGGGCGACGTAGTCGATTTCCGCCAGGGACAGCGGCATCGGCGCGGCCTCCGGGTTCTCCAGGGCGCGCACCCGCTCCTGCACCATCTCGCGGTCCGCCGGTGCCGCCAGGTCGTAGATGCTGCGGCCGACCAGGTCCTCGGGACTGCGGGCATGGAAGGTGCGTGCGGCGGCCTGGTTGGCGAGCAGGATGATGCCCCCCGCGTGCACCAGCACGGCGTCGGGCGAGAGGGTAAAGAGCTGGCGGTAGCGCTCGTGGGAGGCGGCCAGCTCGCTTTCCAGGCGGTGCAGCTCCGACATGTCCAGGTCGATGCGGTAGAACTCCCGGGCGCCGCCCGGGTTGGTGATGACCACGTGGGTCGTATAGACCTCGATCGCCTGGCCGCTCTTGCGCCGGGTGCGAACTTCGCCCGGCGGCGGGGATTCGCCGTCGGCGAGCATCGCCTCGGCGCCGCGGATGAAGGCCGGGCGATCCTCCTCGAACAGCAGCAGCTCCTCGATGCGCGCGCCCAGCGCTTCCGCGGCCCAGTAGCCGTAGAGCATCTCGCTCGCCTTGTTCCAGTAGATGACGCGCCGTTCGGCGTCGCAGCCCTGCACGGCGATGCCGGACACGGTGTCGAAGACCGTGCGCAGCCGCTCCTCGCTCTCCCGCAGCGCCGCTTCCGCGCGCTTGGCGGCGGTGATGTCGCGGCCCGTGCCGCGATAGCCCCGGAAGCTGCCGTCGGGGCCGAACACCGGCCGCCCGCTGATGGTGAACCAATGGACCTCGCCCCCGCCCGGATCGATCCGGTAGGTGAGGTCGCGGAAGGGCTCGTGGCGCTCCAGCAGGGCGCGGTGGGCCTGCCATTCGGCCTCGCTGATGCCTTGGATCGGCAGCTCCCAGCGCGTCTTGCCCAGGGTGAGTTCGGGCCGGAAGCGGCCTTTCTCGAACACGCCGCCGGACATGGCGGTAAAGCGGAACTGGGCGTCCTGCTCCCAGAACCAGTCCGAGGACAGTTCGGCCAGGTCGCGGAAACGCTGTTCGCTGGCGCGGGCCTCGGCGGTGGCCTGCTCGGCGCGCTGCGCCGCGTCGGCCGCGGCGTTTGCCAGCACCTGGGCCGTCAGGTACAGGCCCAGGGTGGTGAGGGACAGCACCACGAATACGGCGACCGCCACCAGCGGGTTGGGCAGGGCCGCCATGTTCCAGGTGACCACCGCGGTCAGCACCAGGCCAATGGCCAGCACCAGGGAGGGCGCCCAGCGGGCGAGCCATTCGGGGAGCGGGGCTCTAGCGGTTTTCACGGGAGTAAAGGGCCAGGACGGGCTATCATGGGAATTATCGGCGCTGCATAGGATAGCTTGATTGCCGAGGCCCTGCACCGATGAGCGAATTCCGACACAAGCATCCCGAAGAACCCTCCCCATGGGTGCGCCGCTTTGCGCCCCTCATACCGAAGGGGGGGCGCGTGCTCGACCTGGCCTGCGGCTACGGCCGCCACGCCCGGTTCCTGGCCGGCCTGGGCCATGCGGTGGAGGCCGTGGACCGGGACGCCGAGGGTCTGGCCACCCTCGCCGGGACGGCCGGCGTGACGACGCGGCAGGCCGACCTGGAAGAGGGGCCCTGGCCTTACGGGGGCGGCCAGTTCGCCGGCATCGTCGGCACGAATTACCTGCACCGGCCGCTGTTGCCGCACCTCATCGCGGCGCTGCAGGAGGACGGCGTGCTGATCTACGATACCTTCATGGTGGGCAACGAGCGCTTCGGCCGGCCCTCCAACCCGGATTTCCTCCTGCAGCCGGAGGAACTGCTGGGCCTGGTGCTCGAGCAGTTGCTGGTCGTCGCCTTCGAGCAGGGCGAAGTGCTCGCGCCGAAGCCCGCGGTGGTGCAGCGCATCTGCGCGGTGAAGGCCTCCGTGCCGCCGCGGCTGCCGTAGGGCGCAATAGCGAAGCGTATTGCGCCGGATGGCCGGTTCATTCGGCGCATTACGGCCTGCGGCCTAATGCGCCCTACCGGTCTCGGTTGATCGGCCTCTACCGCGCTTCATCCCCCGAATCCCCCGTTTCGTCGCACCCCCATTGAGGCGCCGCCCCGCCCGCGCCTATGCTGTGCCCATCGAGCTGACGAAGCGGAGGCGGCCATGGACAGCTATCTCGCCCTGAAGACCCTGCATCTCGCGGGGGTCATGATCTTTCTCGGCAACATCATCGTCACCGGCTGGTGGAAGGCCATGGCCGACCGCACCCGGGACCCGCGCATCATCGCCTTTGCCCAGCGCCAGGTCACCCTGACGGACTGGCTGTTCACCGCCGGCGGCGTGGCGCTGCTGGCCGCGGGCGGCTACGGCAACGCCGCGCTGCACGGCATCCCCTTGTCCACGCCCTGGGTCTCCCTCGGACACTGGCTGTTCGTGGCTTCGGGCGTGATCTGGGCGGTGGTCCTCATCCCCGTGCAGATCGGCCAGGCCCGGCTCGCCCGCGGATTCGCCGCGGGCGGCGCGATTCCCGCGCGCTACTGGCAGCTCGGCCGCCTGTGGATGGTCTTCGGCATCCTCGCCACGGTGCTGCCGCTGGCCAATCTGTACGTGATGGTTTTCAAACCTGTCTAAGGCATACTTCGGAGGAAAAACGATGGATACAAACAAGGAACTCGCCGTGCGCCGACAAGTGGCCCGCCTGCGCGGCTTCTACCGTCACGCCCTGATCTATGTGGCCGTGAATGCCGGACTGCTGCTCATCGATCTCCTGCGCAGTCCGGGCGAATTCTGGGTGGTCTGGCCGCTCGCCGGCTGGGGCGTGGCCGTGGCTATCCACGGCCTTTCCGTCTTCTTCGGCGGCCGCCTGCTGGGCGCCGAGTGGGAAGAGCGCAAGGTGCGCGAGTTGATGGCGCGCGGCGACAAGTGAGCGATGGCGATCCTGCGGCACCTGCTCAGCGGCGTCCTCATCAACACCCTGATCGCCGCCTTCCTGACGGCGATCGGCGTGGGGCGGGGCGTCGCGGAGAACCTGGTCTTTTCGCAGTGCATCGGCCTGACGATCTACGCTGCCTGCATGCTCGTGCTGCGCTTCACCGTCCATGGGCGCCGGCGGCTGATCGGCATCATGCTGGCGGTGCCCGCCGGGGCGACGCTGGGCGTCACCCTGGCCCTGGTGCTGACCGGTGCCGGAGCGCCCGGCTGGCTGTCGGCCACCGCCTACCAGGCGCTCATCATCGGCCTGCTGTTCGGCACGGCCCTGAGCTATTTGTTCTACGCCCGGGAGCGCATGGGCCAGCTCGAAGCGGAGTTGAAGGAACGCCAACTGCGCGAGGCGCTCGTCGAGCGCGGCCGGGTGGGCGCGCAGCTCAAGATGCTGCAGGCGCAGATCGAGCCCCACTTCCTCTTCAACACCCTGGCCAACCTGTCGGCGCTGATCCGCAGCGACCCGGCCCGGGCCGAGCGCATGCTGGAGGACCTCATCCGCTACCTGCGCGCCGCCCTGGCCCGCACGCGGGCCGACGGCGCGACGCTGGCCGACGAGATCGAGCTGCTGCGCGCCTACCTGGACATCCTGGGCCTGCGCATGGGGAACCGCCTGTGCTACCGGTTCGAGGTGCCGCCTGAGCTGCTCGAATGCCCCTTTCCGCCCATGCTGCTGCAGCCGCTGGTGGAGAATTCGGTGAAGCACGGGCTGGAGCCGAAGATCGAGGGCGGCGAGCTGCGCGTGGCGGCGGCCCTGAACGAAGGCCGGCTGCGCATCGCCGTGGAAGACACAGGGGTGGGGCTGCGCGAGGGTGGTCCGTCGTCGGGTATCGGCCTGGACAACGTGCGCGAGCGCTTGAAGGGCCTCTACGGCGATGCCGCGCGCCTGGAAGTGGGCGAGAATGCGGCGGGCGGGGTCACCGCCACGCTGGAACTGCCCACATGACCATGACTGCGCTTATTGCCGACGACGAGCCGCTGCTGGCCCAGGACCTGCGCGCCCGCCTGGCGCGCCTGTGGCCGGAACTCGACGTCGTTGCCGTCTGCCACAGCGGCACCGAGGCGCTGGCGCGCCTGGAAGCGGACAAGCCGGAGATTGCCTTCCTCGACATCCGCATGCCGGGCCTGACGGGGCTGGAGGTGGCGGCGCGCCTCGATTTTCCCTGCCGCGTCGTCTTCGTCACCGCCTACGACGAATACGCGGTGGCAGCCTTCGAGCGCGCCGCCGCCGACTACCTGCTCAAGCCCGTGGGCGAGGAGCGGCTGGCGAAGACCGTGGAACGGCTGAAACAGGCGGGCGAGGACTCGGGGGTGCCGCTGGCGCGGGTGCTGGAGGACCTGTTGCGGCGCGGCGGGATGGCGGCCCCCGCCGCCCGGCTCAAATGGATCCGCGCCTCGGTGGGCGGCACGGTGCGCCTGGTGCCGGTGGAGGAGGTGTGCTACTTCCAGGCGGCGGACAAGTACACGGCGGTGGTTACCGCCGCGGCAGAGCTGCTGATCCGCACGCCCATCAAGGAACTGGCGGAGCAGCTCGACCCGGAGAGCTTCTGGCAGATCCACCGGGGCACGCTGGTCAATGCGCGCCAAGTGGCCGGCGCCCGGCACGACGAGAGCGGGCGGGTGCTCCTCAGCCTGCGCAGCCGGCCCGAGCAGCTCACGGTGAGCCGCGCCTACGCCCCCCGCTTCAAGCAGATGTAGCGAGCACCTGCCCGGCGAGGCGCGCCAGCCCTTCCGGCGAGAGATCGTCCGCGGCGTAGCGGGGCGCGTCCGCGAAGTGCACGTAGTTCCTGCCCTGGGAGCGGTGGTAGAGGGGATCGTAGTGTTTCTCGAGCAGTTCGCCCACCAGCGCGGGCCAGTCGCCGGCCGCCACCAGCGCCCGCCAGCGGGCGAGCGTCTCGGCGCTCTGCAGGCCCTGGAGGCAGTCCAGCTTCTGCATGAGGGCCGCCGGATCGGCGAGGAAGTAGTCGTAGTCGCGGATGAGGAAGGCGATGCGCGCCGCCTGGCTCGCCTCGATGCGCAGGCAGGGGCCGGCGCGCATGGCTTCCAGCAGGGCGTCCGGCACCTGCAGCACCCCGATCTTGCGGCTCTCCGCCTCGACGAAGGCGGGCCGGGCCGGATCGAGGCGATGCAGCGCGGCGAGCAGCCGGCTCTCGAACATCTTCTGCGACGGCTGCGGTTCGTCGGGCAGCCCGCCCAGGACGGAACCCTTGTGCGCCGCCAGCGCCTCCAGGTCGAGCACCGGGGCGCCCCGGGCGGCCAGGGCCTCCAGCAGCCGGCTCTTGCCGCTGCCGGTGGCGCCGGTGACGACCCGGTAGGCGTAGCGCCGCGGCAGCTCGGCGAGTTCGGCGACGACGTGGCGGCGATAGGACTTGTAGCCGCCTTCCAGGGCGCAGGCATGCCAGCCGACCTGGCGCAGCACATGGGTCATGGCGCCGCTCCTCTTGCCGCCCCGCCAGCAATAGACCAGCGGGCGCCACGAGCGCGGCTTGTCCAGGAAGCGGGCCTCCAGGTGCTCGCCGATGTGGCGGGCGACGAGGGCGGCGCCGATCTTCTTGGCATCGAAGGGCGATTGGCTCTTGTAGATCGTCCCGACCAGGGCCCGCTCCTCGTTGGAAAGGACCGGACAACTGATGGCGCCGGGCACGTGGTCCTCGGCGTACTCGGCGGGCGAGCGCACGTCGATGATCTCGTCAAATTCCCCTATCTGTGCTACGGTTGCGACCCCTGTTTTCATGAATGATGACCGCATCGGCATCGCGGTCTTTCCGGCGCGTCACATGGATATCAAACTGACCCAATTCTCCCACGGCGGCGGCTGCGGCTGCAAAATCGCGCCCGCCGTGCTGACCCAACTGCTCGCCGACACGCCCCTGCGCACCATGCCCAAGGAGCTGATCGTCGGCACCGAGACGGCGGACGATGCCGCCGTGTACAAGCTCAACGACGAGCAGGCCCTGGTGGCGACCACCGACTTCTTCACACCCATCGTGGACGATCCCTACGACTTCGGGCGCATCGCCGCGACGAACGCGCTGTCCGACATCTATGCCATGGGCGGGCGGCCCATCATGGCGCTCGCCGTGCTGGGCATGCCCCTGGACAAGCTGCCGCTGGAGGTGATCCGCAGCATCCTCGCCGGGGGCGAATCCGTCTGCGCCCAGGCCGGCATCCCCATCGCCGGGGGCCATTCCATCGACGTGCTGGAGCCGATCTATGGCCTGGTGGCCCTCGGCCTAGTGCATCCCGACCGGGTCAAACGCAACAGCGCGGGCCGGGCGGGCGACGTCCTCATCCTGGGCAAGCCGCTTGGCGTGGGCATCCTTTCGGCGGCATTGAAGAAGGGCTGGCTCACCGCGGCGGGCTACGCCACCATGATCGAGCACACCACCAGGCTCAACACGCCGGGCACGCGGCTGGCGGAAATGGAGGCCGTGCATGCGCTGACCGACGTCACGGGCTTTGGCCTGGCCGGGCATCTGCTGGAGATCTGCCGCGGCTCGCGGCTTTCCGCCACGCTGCGCTTCGCCGACCTGCCCTTGATCGCGGAAGCGGTGGACTTCGTCAAGCAGGGCGTGGCCACCGGGGCCTCGACGCGCAACTGGAAGAGCTATGGCGCCGACGTGGACCTGCCCGCCGCCGGCGAGGAGTGGCAGCAGAAGCTGCTCACCGATCCCCAGACCAGCGGCGGGCTGCTCATTGCCTGCGCGCCGGAGGGCGAAGGGGCCGTGCTCGCCGAATTGCGGGGCGGGGGGTTCGCCGACGCCCGCGTCATCGGCCGCTTGGAAGAGGGCCCGGCGCGGGTGAAAGTCGCGTAGGGCGGATTAGGCGAAGCCGTAATCCGCCGGATGGGTCGACCCATCCGGCGCAATACGCTGCGCTGCGCTATTGCGCCCTACGCCGACGCGAAACCGGCGCGTCAGCGCAGCAGCGGCCGCAACACCTTCCACACGTTGTCCAGCATCGGCGCTTGCGCCTGGGCAGTGGGGTGGATGTTGTCGGGCTGGAACAGCTCCCGCTTCTCCGCCACGCCGTCGAGCAGGAAGGGCACCAGGGCGGTCTTGTGGGCCCGCGCCAGTTCGGCGTAGCTGCGCTCGAAGGCGGCCGTGTAGTCGGCGCCGTAGTTGGGCGGCAGCTTCATGCCGACCAGCACGACGCGGGCCTGGCGCTCCTGGGCTGCCTGGATCATGGCCTTCAGGTTGTCGCGCATGGCCTGCACCGGCAGGCCGCGCAGGCCGTCGTTGCCGCCCAGGGCGATGACCACCACGGCCGGGCGCGCCTGCGCAAGTGCCGCGCCGATGCGGCTGCGCCCCCCGGAGGTGGTGTCGCCGCTGATGCTGGCATTGACGACGCTATAATCGAGGCGGCTCTCTTTCAGGCGCTTTTCCAGGAGCGCCGGCCAGGCCTGCCCCGCACCCAGTCCATAGCCCGAGGAGAGGCTGTCGCCGACGATCAGGATGCTCGCCGCCTGGGCGGCGAGGGAACAAAGAAGAAAGAATCCAGCACAGATGAGTCGCAGCATTGATTCTCCGGTGGTCGAAGCGATCGGCCTGGGCAAGGAAGTCGCCAGCGGCGCAGAGGACCACGGGCGCCTGGTGATTCTGCACCAGATCAGCTTCCAGGTCATGGCCGGCGAGGCGGCGGCCATCGTCGGCGCCTCCGGCTCGGGCAAGTCGACGCTGCTGGGCCTGCTCGCCGGGCTCGACGTGCCGACCCGGGGCCGGGTGCTGCTCGGCGGGCGGGACCTGTTCGCCCTCGACGAGGACGAGCGCGCCCGCTTGCGCGGCGAGATGCTCGGCTTCGTCTTCCAGTCCTTCCAGCTCCTGCCGGCCCTCACCGCCCTGGAGAACGTCATGCTGCCCCTGGAACTGGCCGGCCGCGACAATGCCCGCGCCGGCGCCGGGGAGATGCTGGCGCGGGTCGGCCTGTCGCAACGGCTCGGGCACTACCCGAAGCATCTGTCCGGCGGCGAGCAGCAGCGCGTGGCCATCGCCCGCGCCTTCGCGGCGAAGCCGAAACTGCTGTTCGCCGACGAGCCCACCGGCAACCTCGATGCGGCCACCGGCGCCGGCATCATCGATCTCATGTTCGACATGAACGCGGAGAGCGGCACGACCCTGGTGCTGGTCACCCACGACGAGGCCCTGGCCCGGCGCTGCGGACGGCTGCTCAAGCTCGCCGGCGGCGAATTGGTCAGTTGAGTGGTCAAAGTGGTCAACTGAGGAGGCCGGCGATCAGCCGTGCGCATTGCACGCCGCTGCGCACCGCGCTTTCCAGCGTCGCCGGGTAATCGGAGGCCACGTAATCCCCGCAGAGGAAAAAATTCCGCACGGGCGTGGCCGGTTGTGGCCGGTCGATGCCGGGGCGGCAGGCGAAGGTGGCGCGCTTCTCCATGATGACTTGCACCCACTCGGGCTCGGGCAGGGGCCCGACGATGTCCCGCAGCTCGGCGTCGAGCCGGGCGGCGATTTCACCGTGGGTCAGGGTTTCGTGCGGGCCGCGGGCGCTGATGACGGCCGTGAGCACCCGCTCCGTGCGCTGGAAAAGGAAGTGGGCGAGGCCTCCGGCGCCGATCATGGGCGCCGGCAGCCGCACGGGGCGCGGATAGGCGAGGTAGGTGGTGAGGATGGGCTGGTAGTCGAACCGCGCCACTTGGGCGATCGGTTCCGCCAGCCCCGGCAGGTCCTCGGCGAGGGCGGCGAGGTGGTAGGGGGCGACGGCGGCGATGGCATGGGAGAAGCGGCGCTGGCGGGCATCGCCCGTCAGGGTGAATCCACCCTCGGCCGGACGGATGGCGCGGATGGGGGCCCGAAGGAGCACCTCCCCCCCCTGGCACCGGACGAATTCCGCCGCCGGCTCGGGGAAGAGGGCGGAGAAATCCGTGCGCGCCAGCAGCAGGTCGCTCGCCTGGCGCCCGGCCCCCAGGCTGTCGCGCAGCACGTTGAGGAAGACCTGGGCCGAGGCTTCCCCGGGCGGGGTGTTGAGGGCCGAGACGCAGAGGGGCTCCCACAGGAAGCGGCGCGCCGCCTCGTGCTGCCCGTAGCGGGCCATCAGTTCGTCGAAAGTCGTGTCGGTGCCCAGCCGAAAGCGCAGGGCGCGCATGCGCTGCATGAAACGGAAGGCGCCTGCCTGCGCCGCGGCCGGCAGGCCGCGGGCCGTGAGCAGCGCAGCGGCCAGGTGCAGCGGCGCCGGCAGGCGCGGCGCGCGCAGGCGCATCCGCCCGGGGTAGTGCAGGGTGAGCGGCAGGCGCTCGAGGAGGCGCTCGGGTTCGGCGCCGACCAGGCGCATCAGGCGCAGCAGTTCGGCGTAGGCGCCGACGAGGATGTGCTGGCCGTTGTCCAGGCGGGCGCCGTGCTTTTCCACGCGGCGCGCCCGGCCGCCCAGCACCCGCGAGGCCTCGAACACGGTCACCGGGATGCGGCGCGCGGCGAGCTCCGCCGCCGCGGCCATGCCCGCGTAGCCGCCGCCGATGACGGCCACGCGGAGCTGCTCCCCGTTCACCGCTTCCGGCCCCGGCTCACCCGCGCACCCAGGTGCGCCAGGCGATCCACAGCTTGCGGATGGGCGTCAGGGCAATGCGCTTGTCGAGCACGCGGCAGCCGTCGCGCCGGATCTCGCCCAGCAGCGCCCGGTAGATCGCCGCCATCATCAGCCCCGGGCGCTGCGCGCGCCGGTCCCGGGGCGGCAACTGGGCCAGCGCCTGCACGTAGCACTGCTCGGCGCGCTCGATCTGGAATTCCATGAGGCGGCGGAAGTTGTCCGTGTAGCGGGCGGCGAGGATATCGGTGGCGGGCACGCCGAACTGGCGCAGATCCTCGTCCGGGATATAGATGCGGCCGCGGCGGGCATCCTCGCCCACGTCGCGGATGATGTTGGTGAGCTGGAAGGCGAGTCCCAGGTCGTGGGCGTACTTCAGGGTGTGGCGGTCCTGGTAGCCGAAGATTTCGGCGGTGAGCAGCCCGACCACGCTGGCGACGCGATAGCAGTACAGGTGCAGCGCCTTGAAGTCCGGGTAGCGGCTCTGGGCGAGATCCATCTCCATGCCGTCGATGATCTCTGCGAGCTGTTCCCGGGGCAGGTTGAAGCGCTCCGCGGCCGGGGCGAGCGCGGCCGTCACCGGGTGGCTGGGCCTGCCGTCGTACATGGCGGCGAGTTCGCCGCGCCACCAGGTTAGCTTGGCGCGGGCGAGCTGGGGGTCCGAGCATTCGTCCACGACGTCGTCCACCTCCCGGCAGAAGGCGTAGAGGGCGGTGATGGCGCGGCGCCGCTCCGCTTCCAGGAAGAGGAAGCTGTAGTAGAAGCTGGAACCGCTCTGGGCGGCCCGCTCCTGGCAATACTCGTCGGGGGTCATGGGACTATCCAAGGGCGGCATGGAGCAGGATCCCGGGCCAGTCGGCGGCCGCAATCACGGGGCGGCGGCGGAACACATCGCCGCGCGCCCGCTGCAGCTTGTCCAGCATGCGGAAGCCGCTGGCGACGATGAGGCGCAGCTCGAGCCCGAGGCGTCCCGGCAGCCCGTGCACGAGGGCGCTGCCCTCGATCATCATGGCCCGGGCGCGATCGATCTGGAAGTCCATCATCGCCGCCCAGCCGGCGTCCCAGCGGCCTTCGCCGATCTGCGCCTCGGCGATGCCGAAGCGGGCCAGCTCGTCCTGGGGCAGGTAGACGCGGCCCTTCTTCCAGTCGAGGGCGATGTCCTGCCAGTGGTTGATGAGCTGCAGGCTGCTGCACACCGCGTCCGAGCGGGCGAGGTTGCGCGGGTTCGCCGCGCCGAAGAGATGCAGCAGCAGGCGGCCGACGGGATCGGCCGAGCGCCGGCAGTAGTCCATCAGCTCGGCGAAGTCGCGGTAGCGCTTCTTCACCACGTCCTGGCCGAAGGCATCGAGCAGGTCGCGCAAGGGCGCCAGCGGCAGGCGATGGGCCGCGATGGCCTGGCGCAGGCGGATGAACAGGGGATCGTCCGTGTCGCCGCCCGATTCGATGGCGTCCAGCTCGGCGCGGAAGCGCGTGAGTTCCCGCTGGCGCTCTTCGTCGGTGGCCTCGCCCTCGTCGGCGATGTCGTCGGCGCGCCGGGCGAACCAGTAGATCGCCGCGACCGGCTCGCGCAGGTGGCGCGGCAGGAGGATGGAGGCGACGGGAAAGTTCTCGTAGTGGTCGACCGCCATGGCCTTTGAAAAAGCCCCGGCGCAACGGGCACTTGCAACCGCCGCCGGGCCGAAAAGGCTGACAGTATAGGGGCCAATCGGGTAAAATGGCAGCGCGCGAAGGTGGCGGAATTGGCAGACGCACTGGATTTAGGTTCCAGCGCCGCGAGGCGTGCGGGTTCAAGTCCCGCCCTTCGCACCACACAGCCGGCCGCTCCCCTCTCAACAAACTGATTCAATCTAGGATTTTTCATGCAGACCAATCAAGAACCCGCAAGCTCCCTGGAGCGGCGCATCGACATGGCGGTGGCGACCGCGGAGATCGACCAAGACGTGGAGCAGCGCCTGAAGCGGCTGGCGCGCACGGTGAAGATGGCCGGCTTCCGGCCGGGCAAGGTGCCCTTCAAGCTGGTGGCCCAGCAGTATGGCGCGCAGGCCCGCTCCGAGGCCATCGGCGAGGCGGTGGAAAAGGCCTTCGGCGCCGCGGTGCGCGAGCAGAACCTGCGCGTTGCCGGCTATCCGCGCATCGAACCGAAGGGCGGCGAGGACGCCTCCCGGCTGGAGTTTTCCGCGGTGTTCGAGGTCTACCCCGAGGTGAAACTGAACAGTGTCGCCAACAAGGCCGTCGAGCGCCCCGTGCTCGAAGTGGGCGAGGCGGAGGTGGACAAGACCATCGAGGTGCTGCGCAAGCAGCGCACCACGTTCGCGCCCGCGGAGCGCGCCGCCACCGCGGGCGATCGCGTGGTGATCGACTTCACCGGCCGGCTCAACGGTGAGGTGTTCCCGGGCGGCCAGGCGACCGACTACGCCGTGCTGCTCGGCGAGGGCCGCATGCTGCCGGATTTCGAGACGGGCATCGCGGGGCTGAAGCCGGGTGAAAGCCGGACCTTCGAGCTCACTTTCCCGGCGGACTACCAGGCCACGGAGCTGGCCGGCAAGCAGGTGAGCTTCGAGGTCACGGTGAAGCGCGTCGAGGCGCCGCAACTGCCGGCCGTCGACGCGGATTTCGCCCACGCCCTGGGCATCGCCGACGGCGATGTGGCGAAGATGCGCGCGGAGGTGAAATCCAACCTGGAGCGCGAGGTCAATAAGCGGCTCAAGGGTCGGATCAAGGAGCAGGTCATGAACGTTCTGCTCGAGTCCAACCCCATCGAAGTGCCCAAGGCCTTGATTGAACAGGAATCCCACTCGATGGCCGAAGCGGCCCGTCAAGATTTGGCGAATCGTGGCGTTGACACGAGAAACGTGCCCGTCGACGCGTCCTGGTTCGCCGACCAGGCGGCGCGCCGGGTGAAGCTGGGCCTGATCATCGCCGAACTGGTCAGGGAGCAGGACCTGCACGCCAAGCCGGAGCAGTTGCGCGCGCTGGTGGATGAGTACGCCCAGAGCTACGACCATCCGGAGGAGGTCGTGCGCTGGTACTATTCCGAGCCGCAGCGCCTGGCCCAGGTGGAGGCGCTGGCGATGGAAGAGAACGTGGTCGAGTGGGTGCTGCAAAACGCCGGGGCCGGCGACAAGCCGGTCACTTTTGACGAACTGATGGGAAATGCGGCATGATGCCGCCGGAAGCTAGCATGAATCACGGCAATCGCAACGCGCAGGATGATCGCTGGGATCCTCAGGGCCTCGGCCTGGTCCCGATGGTGATCGAGCAGAGTGGGCGCGGCGAACGCGCCTACGACATCTATTCGCGCCTGCTCAAGGAACGGGTCGTCTTCCTGGTCGGGCCGGTCAATGACGTGACGGCCAACCTGATCGTCGCGCAGCTCCTGTTCCTCGAATCGGAAAATCCGGACAAGGACATCTATTTCTACATCAACTCGCCGGGCGGATCGGTGTCGGCGGGCCTGGCCATCTACGACACCATGCAGTTCGTCAAGCCGGACGTGTCGACCCTGTGCATCGGCCAGGCGGCGAGCATGGGCGCCTTCCTGCTGGCGGCGGGGGCCAAGGGCAAGCGCTATTGCCTGCCCAACTCGCGCGTCATGATCCACCAGCCCATGGGCGGCTTCCAGGGCCAGGCCTCGGACATCGAGATCCATGCCAAGGAGATACTCTACCTGCGCGCCCGGCTGAACGAACTGATGTCGAAGCACACAGGCCAGCCCATCGAGCGCATCGAACGCGACACGGATCGCGACTTCTTCTTCGGCGGCCAGGCGGCGGTGGACTACGGCCTGGTGGACAAGGTGCTGGTGAGCCGCGCCGAAGCGGCGGCCTAACAGAGGATGCGGAGACAGAGATGACGGACAAGAAGACCAGCGGCGAGAAACTTCTCTACTGTTCGTTCTGCGGCAAGAGCCAGCACGAAGTGCGCAAGCTCATCGCCGGGCCGTCGGTCTTCATCTGCGACGAGTGCATCGAGCTTTGCAACGACATCATCCGCGACGAGATTTCCGCCGAGCATGGCGGCAAGGGCGCCAAGGGCGACCTGCCGACGCCGAAGGAGATCTGCTCCATCCTCGACCAGTATGTCATCGGCCAGGATCCGGCCAAGCGCATCCTCTCAGTGGCGGTGTACAACCACTACAAGCGCCTGAAGCACCTGTCGAAGAGCGACGAGGTGGAGCTGGCCAAGAGCAACATCCTGCTCATCGGCCCGACCGGCTCGGGCAAGACACTGCTGGCGCAGACGCTGGCGCGCCTGCTCAACGTGCCTTTCGTCATGGCCGACGCGACCACGCTGACGGAAGCCGGCTACGTCGGCGAGGACGTCGAGAACATCATCCAGAAGCTGCTGCAGAAGTGCGACTACGAGGTCGACAAGGCGCAGCAGGGCATCGTCTATATCGACGAGATCGACAAGATCTCGCGCAAGTCGGACAACCCCTCCATCACCCGCGACGTGTCGGGCGAGGGCGTGCAGCAGGCGCTGCTGAAACTCATCGAGGGCACCGTTGCCTCGGTGCCGCCCCAGGGCGGGCGCAAGCACCCGAACCAGGACTTCGTGCAGGTGGATACCACCAACATCCTGTTCGTCTGCGGTGGCGCCTTCGACGGCCTGGACAAGGTCATCCGCAACCGCACCGAGCAGGCCGGCATCGGCTTCGGCGCCGAGGTGAAGAGCCGCGACAGCAAGGACGTCACCGAAACGTTGCGCATGGTGGAGCCGGAAGACCTCATCAAGTACGGGCTGATCCCCGAGTTCGTCGGGCGCCTGCCGGTGATCGCCACCCTGCACGAGCTCGACGAGGTGGCGCTGATCGAGATCCTCGTCGAGCCGAAGAATGCCCTCATCAAGCAGTACCAGAAGCTCTTCGCCATGGAAGGCGCCGAGCTGGAAATTCGCCCCCAGGCCCTGCAGGCCATCGCCCGCCGGGCGCTCAAGCGCAAGACCGGCGCCCGCGGCCTGCGTTCCATCCTCGAGTCCGTGCTGCTCGACACCATGTATGAACTTCCCAACATGGAGAATGTCACAAAAGTGGTGATTGACGAGGGCATGGTCGAGGGTTCCGCCAAGCCGATTCTGATCTACGCCGATCAGCCGAAGGTCGCCGGTTCCAACTGATTGATTCGGCCGCCCTTCCCGGGACGGCCGGAGTTCTTGAATTTCGGACTGTTGCCCCCAACATGGGCTTAACGGTCGTCATTAGGAAGGAACCATTCCATGTCAAGCGCGCTTGACCTCTCCGCAGAAAGAACCGAACTGCCCCTGCTTCCCTTGCGGGACGTGGTGGTCTTTCCCCACATGGTGATCCCGCTCTTCGTCGGCCGCCCGAAGTCCATCAAGGCCCTGGAAACGGCGATGGAGACGGGCAAGAGCATTCTTCTCGTCGCCCAGAAGTCGGCGGCCAAGGACGAGCCCGGCGCCGAGGATATGTATGACATCGGCTGCATCGCCAACATCCTGCAGATGCTCAAGCTCCCCGATGGCACGGTGAAGGTGCTCGTGGAGGGCAGCCAGCGCGCCCGCATCGAGAGCATCACGGATGAGCGCCTGCTGTTCACCGCCCGGGTGGTGCCGGTTGCCCCCGACGAGCGCAGCACGCACGAGGCCGAGGCGATGCGCCGCGCCATTATCGCCCAGTTCGACCAGTACGTGAAACTGAACAAGAAGATCCCGCCGGAGATCCTCACCTCCCTGGCCGGCATCGAGGAGGCCGGGCGGCTGGCCGACACCATCGCCGCCCACCTGCCGTTGAAGCTCGAGCAGAAGCAGGAAGTGCTCGAGATGTTCGACGTGGGCGAGCGCCTGGAGAAGCTGCTCGGCCAGCTCGAGACCGAGCTCGACATCCTGCAGGTGGAAAAGCGCATCCGCGGCCGCGTCAAGCGTCAGATGGAGAAGAGCCAGCGCGAGTACTACCTGAACGAGCAGGTCAAGGCCATCCAGAAGGAGCTCGGCGAGGGCGAGGAAGGCGCCGACCTCGACGAGATGGAGAAGAAGATCAAGGCCGCCGGCATGAGCAAGGAGGCGCAGAACAAGGCGCAGAACGAGCTCAAAAAGCTGCGCCTGATGTCGCCCATGTCGGCCGAGGCCACGGTGGTGCGCAACTACATCGAGACCCTGACCGGCCTGCCTTGGAAGAAGAAGAACCGCATCAGCAAGGACCTTTCCGCCGCCGAGAAGGTGCTGGAGAAGGACCACTACGGCCTGGAGAAGGTCAAGGAGCGCATCCTCGAGTACCTCGCGGTGCAGCAGCGCGTGGACAAGCTGAAGGCGCCGATCCTCTGCCTGGTCGGCCCGCCCGGCGTGGGCAAGACTTCGCTGGGCCAGTCGATTGCGCGGGCCACCAACCGCAAGTTCGTCCGCATGTCGGTGGGCGGCGTGCGCGACGAGGCCGAGATCCGCGGCCACCGGCGCACCTACATCGGCTCCATGCCGGGCAAGATCCTGCAGAACATGACGAAGGTGGGCGTGAAGAACCCCCTTTTCCTGCTCGACGAAGTGGACAAGATGGGCATGGACTTCCGCGGCGATCCGTCGTCGGCGCTGCTGGAAGTGCTCGACCCCGAGCAGAACAGCACCTTCGTCGACCATTACGTGGAGGTGGAGTACGACCTCTCCGACGTGATGTTCGTCGCCACGGCGAACACCCTGAACATTCCGCCACCCTTGCTCGACCGCATGGAGGTGATCCGCCTGTCGGGCTATACCGAGGACGAGAAGGTCAACATTGCCCAGCGCTACCTGCTGCCCAAGCAACTGAAGACCAATGGCCTCAAGAAGGAGGAAATCTCCGTCACCGAGGACGCCCTGCGCGACATCGTGCGCTACTACACGCGCGAGGCGGGCGTGCGCAGCCTGGAGCGCGACATCTCCAAGATCTGCCGCAAGGTGGTGAAGGCGCTGGTACTGAAAAAGCGCCACAGCAAGGTGGTGGTCAATGCCAAGAACCTGGACAAGTTCCTCGGCGTGCGCAAGTTCAGTTTCGGCATCGCCGAGAAGGAGAACCAGATTGGTCAGGTCACGGGGCTGGCGTGGACCGAGGTGGGGGGCGAACTGCTCACCATAGAGGCCGTGGTGCTGCCGGGCAAGGGCAAGACCATGACCACGGGCAAGCTGGGCGAGGTGATGCAGGAGTCGATCCAGGCTGCGCTGTCCGTGGTGCGCAAGCGTTCCAAGGCGCTCGGCATTCACGAGGACTTCTACCAGAAGAGCGACATCCACATCCACCTGCCGGAAGGGGCCACGCCGAAGGACGGCCCCAGCGCGGGCATTGCCATTGCCACGGCGCTGGTCTCGGTGCTCACCGGCATTCCGGTGCGCGCGGACGTGGCCATGACCGGGGAGATTACCCTGCGCGGCGAGGCGTTGCAGATCGGCGGCCTGAAGGAGAAACTGCTGGCGGCGCACCGGGGCGGTATCCGCCTGGCGCTCATCCCCGAAGAGAACGTCAAGGACCTGGTCGACATACCGGACAACATCAAGAACGCGCTGGAGATCCTTCCGGTGAAATGGATCGATCAAGTGTTGGAACTGGCCCTGGAGCGCAAGCCCGAGCCCTTGCCCGAGACGACCGCGGAAGTCGCCGCCGTGGCGGCCACGGCGGACGCGCAAGCCGCCTCTGGCCTCATCACTCACTGAAAGCCGGATCCGCCGTTCGCCCCGCGCGCCAAGCGTGCGGCGAATGGGCGAATGGGGGCGGTTCGCGGCGAGCCGGTCGAGCTTGGATTTTCCGCTGGCGTTTTCATTCTGCGATGCGCCGAAAGCCGCTTGACACCGGCTTTTGCGGCTTGTTATAAATCCCGTGCAGGTTTCTCTTCCAGTCACTCAATAATCCGATTCCTAGAGGGGGCGTAAGTGAACAAATCCGAACTGATCGATCAAATCGCCAAGTCGGCCGACATCTCCAAGGCGGCTGCCGGGCGGGCGCTTGATGCGGCAGTTGGTGCGATCAAGACTTCGCTAAAAAAAGGGGGCATGGTTACGCTGGTCGGTTTTGGCACGTTCTATGTGGGCAAGCGCGCGGCCCGCAGCGGACGCAATCCGCGCACCGGCGCGACGATCAAGATCAAGGCCGCGCGCGTTCCGAAATTCCGCGCTGGCGCGGCGCTCAAAGATGCGGTAAACTAGCGCCCTTTCGCTGGCCCGGGTGCCGGCGAAATTTGGCGGTCGTCGGCGAGACGGCCGACGGAAATGTGGCGGTCATCCGTAAGGTGTAAGGTCGGCCGACCATGGGTGCTTAGCTCAGATGGTAGAGCGTCTCCCTTACAAGGAGAATGTCGGCGGTTCGATCCCGTCAGCACCCACCAGCCGGGATTGGTGACAAGTCCCGCTGTTAGCAAGGATTCAGGAGTGGTAGTTCAGTTGGTTAGAATACCGGCCTGTCACGTCGGGGGTCGCGGGTTCGAGTCCCGTCCACTCCGCCAACATGGGAAAAGGCGAACGCAAGTTCGCCTTTTTTTCTATCCAGCAACGAAACGGTGACACGCATGTTCGACGCCGTCCGCAACAACAAGCGCATCGTCCAGGCAATCCTGGTCGCCATCACCCTGCCCTTCGCCTTCTGGGGCGTGGAGTCCTATGTCCGCAACGTCGGCGGTGCCGGTGACGTTGCCACCGTCGGGGGAGCCAAGATTTCCCAGCAGGAACTCGCCCAGGCCACGCGCGAGCAGCAGGAGCGTCTGCGCGGCATGCTGGGCCGGGAGTTCAATCCGGCCATGTTCGACTCGCCGGAGGCGCGCTTGGCGATCCTTGATTCCCTGGTCAGCCAGCGCCTGATGCTGCTGCAGGCATCGAAGGCCCATCTGATGGTCAGCGACGGGCAGTTGCGGGAGTTCATCGGCCGGATTGGGGCGCTGCAGGAGAATGGCCAGTTTTCCATGCAGCGCTACGAACAGGCGCTGCGGGCCCAGGGGCTCAGCCAGGCCGGCTTCGAGGCGAAGCTGCGCCAGGATCTGACGCTGCAGCAGCTCGTCGCGGCCGTTTCCGACACCTCGATCGTTTCGCGCGGCGCCGCGGAGCGCCTTCTTGCCGTGCAACTGGAGGAGCGCGAGGTGGGCGAGGCGTCAATCCGTCCGGAGCAGTTTGCCGCCCAGGTGAATATCCCGTCCGAGGCCGTGAAGGAGTTCTACGAGAAGAACCGCAAGCTGTTCGAGACCCCCGAGCAGGTGCGCGCCGAGTACCTCGTGCTGAGCCGGGATGTGCTCGCCGAGCAGCTCCCCCTGGACGAGACGGAGATCAGGAGCACGTATGAGAAGAATGCCGGCCGCTACACGCAACCGGAGGAGCGCCGCGCCAGCCATATCCTGATCCAGGTGGCGAAGGACGCCCCGGAGGCGGAGCAGAAGGCTGCCCGCGCCAAGATCGATTCGCTCCTGCAGCAGGTGAAGAAAAACCCGAAGGACTTCGAAAAGCTGGCCAAGGAACACTCCCAGGATTCCGGCTCGGCGGCGAAGGGGGGCGACCTGGGCTTCTTCGGCCGCGGCGCCATGGTCAAGCCCTTCGAGGACGCCGTGTTCTCCCTCAAGGAGGGCCAAACGAGCGACCTGGTGCGCTCCGACTTCGGCTACCACATCATCCGGCTCATCGGCATCCGTGCCGAGAAGGCGCGTCCCTTCGCGGAGGCCCGGGGCGAGATCATCGCCGAGCTGAAGGCCCAGGCGGCGGCGAAGAAATACGCCGAGGCGGCGGAAGCCTTCGCGAACACGGTGTATGAGCAGCCGGACAGCCTGAAACCCGCCGCCGAGAAGTTCCAACTGCCGATCCGGCAGACCGGCCTCTTCGGCAAGGGCGACCGCCAGGCGGCCGGGCCGCTCGCCAACGACAAGCTGATGGCGGCGATCTTCTCCGACGACGCCCTCAAGAACAAGCGCAACACGGAGGCCGTCGAGGTGGCGCCTAATACGCTGGTCGCCGCCCGCGTGCGCGAGCACAAGCCGGCGGAACTGCGCCCCCTGGATGCCGTCAAGGCCGACATCGAGAAGCGACTGGCGGCGGCGGAAGCGGCGAAGCTGGCGCGGCAGGAAGGCGAGGCCAAGCTCGCCCTGCTCGCCAAGGGCGAAAGCGCCGGCCTCAACTGGAGCGCCCCCCAGACGGTCGTGCGGCAGGCCATGCGCGGCCTGCCCGCCGAGGGGCAAAAGGCGATCTTCAAGGCACCCGCGGACAAGCTGCCCACCTATACGGGCGTGCAACTGCCGGGCGGCGCGTACGCGCTGTACCGGATAACCAAGGTAAAGCCGGGCACGACGGACGAGAACGACCCGCGGGCCAAGGCGCAGCGCGCCCAACTGGCCCAGCTCGCCGGCAGCGAGGATTTCAACGCCTATCTCGCGGCCTTGAAGGAGCGTTATCCGGTGCAGATAAACCGGGCGGCGCTGGAAGCGAAAGAGCGATAGTAGGCAAGGACCGCAAAGAAAACGGGCTGCCGAGGCAGCCCGTTTTCGTTCCGGGGTGCGGTGGGCGATCAGGCCATCGGCTCAGGGTTGCCCAGGGCCGTGGTATTGAGGCCGCCGTCCACGAAAAGAATCTCGCCGGTGATGCCGCTTGCCAGATCGGAGAGGAGGAAGGCCGCGGCGTTGCCCACTTCCTCGATGGTCACGTTGCGCCGCAGCGGCGCGTGGTGTGCGTTGTAGGCGAGCAGCTTGGAGAAGTTGCCGATGCCGGAAGCCGCCAGCGTCTTGATCGGGCCTGCCGAAATGGCGTTGGCGCGGATGCCCTGCGGGCCCAGGCAGAAGGCGAGATAACGCGTGCCGGCCTCGAGGCTGGCCTTGGCCAGGCCCATGGTGTTGTAGTTGGGCATGGTGCGCTCCGCGCCGAGGTAGGTCAGGCACAGCAGGGCGGGGTTGCGTCCCTTCATCAGCAGCGGCCGGGCCCCCTTGGCCAGCGCGGGAAAGCTGTAGGCCGACACGTCATGGGCGATGCGGAAGGCATCGCGCGTGATGCCGTCGAGGAAGTCGCCCTCGATGGCTTCGCTCGGCGCGTAGGCGATGGAGTGCACCAGGCCCTCCAGCCCGTCCCAGTGCTTGCCGAGCTCGGCGAAGAGGTCGTCGATCTGGGCGTCTTCGGCCACGTCGCAGGGGAAGACCAGGCTGCTGCCGAACTCGGCGGCGAACTTGGCGACCCGCTCCTGGAAGCGCTCGTTCTGGTAGGTGAAGGCAAGCTCGGCGCCTTCGCGATGGCAGGCCTTGGAGATGCCATAGGCGATCGAGCGGTTGGAAAGCAGGCCGGTGACAAGGATGCGTTTTCCAGCGAGAAAGCCCATCGTTCATTCCCGTAAAAATGACCGCGCGATTATAGCGGAATTGGCCTGGACCCGGCTAAGCGCTCTGATGGCACCGGGATTGGGCATCCGCTAAACTGTGTTTTATGTACGCTCACCTGCGGCTCGTCGCGTTGCTGATCCCGGCCGTGCTCCTCGCCGGCTGCGGCGAGGCGTGGAACGATCCCTACCCGGCGGCGGATCGGGGGGGCAACATCCTTTACAGCGCCTTCACCGAGCGGCCCAAGCACCTGGACCCGGTGCAGTCCTACAGCGAGGATGAGGCGGAATTCAACGCCCAGATCTACGAGCCGCCGCTGCAGTACCATTACCTCAAGCGACCCTACACGCTGGTTCCCATGACGGCCGCCGAGGTGCCCCGCCCGCGCTATGAAGACGCCGAGGGTAGGCCCGTGCCGGCGGACTCGCCGCGGGTGGCCGTTTCGGTCTACGAAATCCGCGTCCGGCCGGGCATCCTCTACCAGCCCCATCCGGCCTTCGCCCGGGGCGCCGCCGGAAACTTGCGCTACGACGCCCTGAAGCGGGACGACTTGAAGAGCATCTATGCCTTGAGCGACTTCGAGTTCACCGGCACGCGGGAGCTGGTCGCCGACGATTATGTGTACCAGATCAAGCGGCTCGCCCACCCGCGCCTTCACTCGCCCATCTACGGCCTGATGAGCGAATACGTGGTCGGACTGAAGGAACTGGGCGCTGCGCTGCGCAAGCACCAGGACGCGCTGCCCGCCGAGCGGCGCGAGGAATGGATCGATCTCTCGCAGTTCGCGCTGCCCGGCGTGGAGCTGGTCGACCGCTACACCTATCGCATCCGGGTGAAGGGCCGCTACCCCCAGTTCGCCTACTGGCTGGCCATGAACTTCTTCGCGCCGGTGCCCCTCGAGGCCGACCGCTTCCATGCCCAGCCCGGCATGGCGGAGAAGAACCTGACCCTGGACTGGTACCCGGTCGGCACCGGCCCCTACATGCTCACCGAGAACAACCCCAGCGCCCGCATGGTGCTGGAGCGCAACCCGAACTACCGCGGCGAGCCTTACCCGGACGAGGGCGAGGAGGGCGACCGGGTGGCGGGACTGCTGGCCGCCGCCGGCCGCCGCGTGCCCTTCATCGACAAGGTGGTGTTCTCGCGCGAGCGGGAAGGGATCCCCTATTGGAACAAGTTCCTGCAGGGCTACTACGATTTTTCCGGCATCGCTTCCGACAGCTTCGACCAGGCGGTGCGGGTCTCTGTCGAAGGCGAGGCGTCGGTGTCTCCCGAGATGGCGGAGAAGGGCATCAAGCTGGAGACCTCGGTGGGGACGGCGACCCGCTACCTCGCCTTCAACTGGCTGGATCCGGTGGTCGGCGGGCCGTCCGAACGGGCCAGGAAACTGCGCCAGGCGATCTCCATCGCCATGGACTGGGAGGAGTTCATCTCCATCTTTGCCAACGGCCGCGGCATTCCCGGGCAGGGACCGATTCCGCCGGGCATCTTTGGCTTCCGCTCCGGTAAGGAGGGCATCAACCCGATCGTCTATGAGTGGGGAAGCGATGTCCCGCGGCGCAAGCCCATCCAGGCGGCGAAGAAGCTGCTCGCCGAGGCGGGTTACCCGGACGGGCGGGATGCCAAGACCGGCCAGCCCCTCGTGCTGTACCTGGACACCACGGATCGCGGCCCCGGTGACAAGCCGCGCTACGACTGGTACCGCAAGCAGCTCGCCAAGCTCGACATCCAGCTCGAGATCCGCGGCACCGACTACAACCGCTTCCAGGAGAAGGTGCGCAAGGGCGCGGCACAGATTTTCGTCTGGGGCTGGAACGCCGACTACCCCGACCCGGAGAACTTCCTCTTCCTGTTCCACTCGGCCCAGGCGCGGGCCAAGACCCAGGGCGAGAACGCGGCGAACTACGCCAACCCGGAATACGACCGGCTCTTCGAGCAGGTGAAGCACATGGAGAACGGCCCCCAGCGCCAGGCCCTCATCGACCGCATGCTCGCGATCCTGCGCGAGGATGCCCCCTGGTCCTTCGGCTTCCATCCCAAGGATTACAGCCTGCACCATGCCTGGGTAGCCAACCTCAAGCCCAACCACATGGCGCGCAACGGCCTCAAATACCAGAAGATCGACGCGGCGCTGCGCGAGAAACAGCGGGCGGAGTGGAACCGCCCGGTGCTGTGGCCGCTCGCCCTGCTGGCGGCGATCCTCGTGTCGGGTGCGGCACCGGCTTTCCTCGGTTATCGCCGCCGTGAGCGGGCGAGGGCGAGCGCATGATCTCCTACATCATCCGCCGCCTGCTCTACGCGATCCCGATCCTGATCGGCGTGAATCTCCTCACCTTCACGCTCTTCTTCGTCGTGAACACGCCCGACGACATGGCGCGCATGCAACTGGGCATCAAGCGCGTCACGCCCGAGGCCATCGAGAAGTGGAAGGCCGAGCGGGGCTACGACAAGTCGCTGCTGTACAACGATAAAGCCGCAGGTGCCGGCAAGCTCACAGACACCATCTTCTTCGAGAAATCGGTCAAGCTCTTCGCCTTCGACTTCGGCCGCGCCGACGACGGGCGCGACATCGCCCATGAGATCAAGACCCGCATGGGGCCCAGCCTCGCCATCGCCGTGCCCGTGTTCCTGCTCGGCTTGTTCGTGACCGTTTCCTTCGCCCTCATGCTGGTCTTCTTCCGCGCCACCTACCTCGATCTGTGGGGAGTGGTCGTCTGCGTGGCGATGATGTCCGTCTCCAGCCTGTTCTACATCATCGGCGGCCAGTACCTGGTGAGCAAGGCCTGGCACCTGGTGCCCATCTCCGGCTACGCCGGCCTGCCCGACGCGCTCAAGTTCCTCCTGCTGCCGGTGCTCATCAGCGTCGTCGCCGGGGTGGGCAGCAGCACGCGCTGGTACCGCACCATCTTCCTGGAGGAGATCAACCGGGACTACGTGCGCACGGCGCGGGCCAAGGGCCTGACGGAGGTGCGCGTGCTGTTCCGCCACGTGCTGAAGAATGCCATGATCCCCATCCTGACGGGGGTGGTGGTCGTCATTCCGCTGCTGTTCATGGGCTCGCTGCTCGTGGAGTCCTTCTTCGGCGTGCCGGGGCTGGGCTCCTACACCATCGATGCCATCAATGCCCAGGACTTCGCCGTGGTGCGGGCCATGGTATTCATCGGCTCGGTGCTCTATATCGTCGGCCTGCTGCTCACCGACATCTCCTACACGCTGGTGGATCCGCGGGTGCGGCTGCAATGAAGCCCATCATCCTGCCGACCGACGCCCTGGTCTTCGTGCTGATCGCCAGCATCGCCGGCGCCGCCCTCTACGTGCGCAGCCAGGAATACCTGCTCGCCTCCTGGCGCCGGGTGGGGGAGAGCCGGGCCGGCATGGCGGCGCTCACGGTGCTCGCCGCCTTCGTCCTGGTGGGGCTGCTCGATTCGCTGCATTACCGGCTGCGGCTGGAAGGCGTCAATGGCCAGCCGGGCAACGGCTACGCCAGCGAAGTGCGCAGCGCCCTGGACGCGGCCCTCCTGCCCCTGCGCAGCCGCACCGAGAAGACCTACTCGGCGCCGCTGGCGACCCATCTCTACGCCAAGGAAACGGTGGAGACGCCGGACGGCCGGCAAGTGCGCGTGTTTCCGCGCTTGAAGCATGGCGGCGCGCACCTGCGGGATCCCGAGGCGGATTGGGCGCCGGACGTGACCGGGAGGGCGCTGCGGGGCGCGCTGCTGGCGGGGCTCGCCTGGGCGGCGCTGGCGGCGCTCGCCGTGCTCGCGGCGGCGCGCGCCTGGCAGATCGGTTGGCGGGCGGCCTGGCGGCGCATCTGGCGGGGGGAGACGCAGTTTGCCTGGAACGCCGTGCTGGCCACACTGGCCGTGCTGTTGCTGGCGGCGGGGCCGGTCACTGCCCTCGCGGCCGACTACCACGTGCTCGGCACCGACAAGGTGGGCCAGGACGCGCTCTACCTCACCCTGAAGAGCGTGCGCACCGCGCTGGTGATCGGCACCATCACCACGCTCGCCATGCTGCCCTTCGCCGTCGTGCTGGGCATCGTCGCGGGCTACCTGGGCGGCTGGGTGGATGACGCCATCCAGTACGTCTACACCACGCTCAATTCCATCCCGGGGGTGCTGCTCATCGCGGCGGCCGTGCTCATGATGCAGGTGGTGATCGACACCCACCCGGACTGGTTCGCCACCGCGGCCGAGCGGGCGGACGCGCGCCTGCTCGCCCTGTGCCTCATCCTCGGCGTGACGAGCTGGACCGGCCTGTGCCGCCTGCTGCGCGCGGAGACCCTCAAGCTGCGCGAGCTCGAATACGTTCAGGCGGCCCAGGCCTTCGGCGTGTCGCCCATGCGCATCATGGGCCGCCACATTCTGCCCAACGTCATGCACATCGTGCTCATCGCCCTGGTGATGGACTTTTCCGGCCTGGTGCTGGCCGAGGCGGTGCTCTCCTACGTGGGCATCGGCGTGGACCCCACCACCATCAGCTTCGGCACCATGATCAACACGGCGCGCATGGAGCTCGCGCGCGAGCCCATCGTCTGGTGGTCGCTGGCCGCCGCCTTCGTCTTCATGTTCGTCCTGGTGCTGGCAGCCAACCTGTTTTCCGATGCCGTGCGCGACGGCTTCGACCCGCGCACCTACCTGCGTCCGCGCCGGGCGGCCTCACCGGAGGGGCAGCCGGCGTGAGCGAACCGTTGCTACGCGTCGAGCATCTGTCCACCTGGCTGGAGAGCGGCGCCGGCACGGTGCGCGCGGTGGACGACGTGTCCTTCGCCGTGGCACCCGGCGAAACCTTCGCGCTGCTGGGCGAGTCGGGCTGCGGCAAGTCGATGACGGCCCTGTCCATCCTGCGCCTGCTGCCGGACGCCGGGAGCATCGTCGGCGGGGCCGTGCGCTTCGAGGGCACGAATCTCCTGGCCCTGACCGAAGCGCAGATGCGGGACGTGCGCGGCGGCGACATCGCCATCGTCTTCCAGGAGCCGGCGACCAGCTTGAACCCCGTCCTCACCGTGGGCCAGCAGATCGCCGAGGTGCTCGCCCGTCATGGCGGCGCGACCGGCCAGGCGGCGCGGGAGCGGGCGGTCCAACTGCTCGCCCAGGTGGGCATCCCCGACCCGGCGCGGCGCATCGACGAATATCCCTTCCAGCTCTCCGGCGGCATGAAGCAGCGCGTCATGATCGCCACGGCCCTGGCGGGCGAGCCGCGCCTGCTGATCGCCGACGAGCCGACCACGGCCCTGGACGTCACCATCCAGGCCCAGGTGCTGGAACTGCTGGGCCGCCTGCAGCGCGAGCAGCGTATGGCGATGCTGCTCATCACCCACGACCTGGGCATCGTGGCCCAGCTCGCCCACCGGGTCGGGGTCATGTATGCGGGCGAACTGGTCGAGACCGCGCCGCGGGCCGATTTCTTCGCCGCGCCGCGCCATCCCTACTCGCGCAAGCTGTTCGCCGCCCTGCCGCGCCCCGACCGGCGTGGCGCGGCGCTGGAAACGATCCCCGGCGGCGTCCCCCCTTTGACCAAGGTCTTCAAGGCCTGCCGCTTCGCCGAGCGCTGCCCGAGCGCGTGGGGGCGCTGCCATGCCGAGATTCCGGCTTGGCACGGTGTGGGCGAGGGCCACAGGGTGCGCTGCCACCTGTACGACCAGGGATCGGGGAGCCGGGAGCAGGGATCGGAGGGTAGGAGCCGGCTTGCTGGTGATCCGACCACCGAGCCGCCGGCTAGCCGGCTCCTGCAGGTAGGCTCCCCGCTGCTGGAGGTCGCCGACCTCAAGGTGCACTTTCCTGTCCGCAAGGGCGTGCTCAAGCGCACCGTGGGCCACGTGAAAGCGGTGGACGGCGTCTCGCTCTCGATTGGGGCGGGACGCACGCTGGCGCTCGTCGGCGAGTCGGGCTGCGGCAAGACCACCGCCGGCAAGGCCATCCTGCAATTGCTGCGGCCCACCGCCGGCAGCGTGCGGCTCGACGGCGAGGAACTGACGGCGCTGTCGCCGCAGCGGTTGCGGCCCCTGCGCAGCGCCATGCAGATCGTCTTCCAGGACCCCTATGCCTCTCTCGATCCGCGCATGCGCGTCGGCGACATCATCGAAGAGGGTCTGGCCGCCCTCGGCTTGGAGGGGGGGCGCACGGTGGGTTTGATGGAGAAGGTCGGACTGTCGGCCGACATGCGGGGCCGCTATCCCCACGAATTCTCCGGCGGGCAGCGCCAGCGCATCGCCATCGCGCGCGCCTTGGCGGTGAATCCCCGGCTGCTGGTCTGCGACGAGCCCACCAGCGCCCTCGATGTGTCGGTGCAGGCGCAGATCCTGAACCTGCTGAAGGCGCTGCAGGCTTCGCTCGGCCTCTCCTACCTGTTCATCACCCACAACATCGCCGTGGTGGACTACCTGGCGCACGAGGTGGCGGTCATGTATCTCGGCCGCATCGTCGAGCACGGCACGGCGGAGGAAATCCTGGGTACGCCGAAACATCCCTACACGGAGGCGCTGCTCTCGGCGGTGCCGCGTGTGGACGGGGAAGGGGGGCGGCCTTTCGGCGCCGCCCAGGACAGGCCGGTCATCGTGCTCAAGGGGGACATGCCCTCGCCGGTGAATCCGCCCACGGGCTGCCATTTCCATCCCCGCTGCCCGCGGGCCATGGACCTGTGCCGGAAGGACTACCCGGGGGAGACCCGGCTCGGCGGCACGCGCAGCGTGCGCTGCCACCTCTACGATTGAGCATTCAGGACCGCGGGCGGGGGCGCTTCGCCGCCGCCTTCCGGCCGGGCTGGCGTGCGCCCTTCTTGGCGACATGCTTCTTGCCGCCCCGGGGCGAAGCCTTGTTGCCGCCCCGCACCGCCGTCTTGACGCTCGGCTTGACCAACGGGAGGTTCACGGCCTGCAGATTGGCGGAGGAAACGTCCGCACCCTTCGCCGGAACCAGCAAGGTGTGGCCGGGGCGAATCTTCATCTTGCCGCTGATGCCATTCACCTGCCTGAGCCGTGCCGCCGTCAGGCTGTGCCGGGCGGCGACGCTCTCCAGCTTTTCGCCCTTTTTCAGCGTGTAGGCCCGCCAGCTCACCAGTGGCTTGTCATGGTTCTCCAGGTTGGCCTGGAACACTTCCACCTGCTCCGCCGGGAGCACCATCGACGTGTTGCCCTTGGCCGGCATCACGGGGCGGTTGTAGGCCGGATTGAGCGCCAGGAATTCCTCGGCCGAGATCTCCGCCAGCCGGGCGGCCAGCGCCACGTCCATGTCGGCGGGTTTATCCACCGTGACGAAATAGGGCTTGTTGGCGATCGGGTCCAGCTTCACGTTGTAGAGCTGCGGCTGGGCGACGATGTTCTTCAGGGCCTGCAGCTTCGGCACGTAGTTGCGCGTCTCGGCCGGCATGGTGAGGCTAAGGTAATCGGTGGGCAGGCCCTTGGCCTGATTCTTGGCGATGGCGCGGGCGACCGCGTTCTCGCCCCAGTTGTAGGAGGCCAGGGCCAAGTGCCAGTCGCCGTGCATCTCGTAGATGGACTGGAGGTACTCCAGCGCGGCGCTGGTGGAGGCGACGATGTCGCGGCGTTCGTCGATCCACCAGTTCTGGTCGAGGCGGTAGGTCTTGCCCGTGGACGGAATGAACTGCCACATGCCCGAGGCGTGGGCGCGCGAGTAGGCCATCGGGTTGTAGGCGCTCTCGACGATGGGCAGCAGCGCCAGCTCGGTGGGCATGCCGCGCCTTTCCAGCTCCTCGACGATATGGTGCATGTAGCGGCGGCTGCGCTCGACGACCCGCTTGAGGTATTCGGGCCGCGCCAGGTACCAGGCCTGCTGCTGGTGCACCAGCGGGCTGTCCAGGTTCGGCATCCCGAAGCCCAGGCGCATGCGCTCCCACAGGTCGTCGGGCGACACGGTCAGGTCGATCGTGGCGATGCTCGGCAGCTCCTCCCGGATTTCCAGGGCGGGAACGGGCGATTCGGGCTGGCCTTCGGCCGCGACGGGCACAACCTCATCGGGGGAGGCGGCGAACGCTGCGGAGAGGGCGAGGCAGAGCAGGATTCCCGACAGCGCGGTTGCGTGTTTCTTCATTGGACCACGCGCTTGGAAGAAAGGCGGATTTTACCGGCCGACCCGGCGGGCGTCAATTTGCCGGCGGGGCGCCGGGGCACTTGCGGCGAAGCCAATCCTCGGCCATCATGCCGCGGCAAATCCACCAAGAATAAGACCATGAAAGCTCTCGTCGTCGAAGACACCGCGACCGGCCTGGCGCTGGTCTGCCACCTGCTCGAGCGCATCGGCATCACGCCCATGCCGGCTCGCGACGGACCCGGCGGGATTGCCCTGTTCGAGAAGGAGCGGCCGGATCTCATCCTCCTCGACATCATCCTGCCCGGCATCGATGGCATCGAAGTGGCGCGGCGCATCCGGGCCCTGGAGAAGCCCGGCGAATGGACGCCCATCATCTTCCTCACCGCGCGCACCAAGGACGAGGACCTGGAGCAGGGCATCGCCGCCGGGGGCGACGACTACCTCTTCAAGCCGGTGAGCGAAGTGGTGCTCGCCGCCAAGGTGCGCGCCATGCAGCGCATCGTGCAGATGCGCCAGTCGCTGCTGGTGCTCACGCGCAAGCTGGACGCCGCCAACCGGGAGTTGAGCCGGCTGTCCGCCGTCGATGGCCTGACCGGCGTTCCCAACCGCCGCCAGTTCGACGAAGCCCTTTCCCGCGAGTGGCGCCGCTGCCTGCGCATCCAGCAGCCTCTGTCGCTGGTGATGATCGACGTGGATTTCTTCAAGCAGTACAACGACGCCTACGGCCATCAGGCCGGCGACGAGTGCCTGGTGGCGGTGGCGGAAACCCTGGGCTCCCGGCTCAGGCGGCCGGCCGACATGGTGGCGCGCTACGGGGGGGAGGAGTTCGCCGCGGTGCTGCCGGAGACCGGTGTCGAAGGGGCGCTGCTGATCGCCGAGGGCATGCGCTCGGCGGTGCAGGCGCGGGGCGTCCTGCACGACACCTCTCCGTTCGGCGTCGTGACGGCCAGCATGGGCATAGCGACGCTGATCCCCCAGCAGCCGGAGGGCGCCTCCGCGATGATCGCGGCCGCCGACTGGGCGCTCTACGAGGCCAAGCGCCTCGGGCGCAACCGCGTGCACGCGGCCAATCCGGCCCTCCTGGCGCCACAGCCGGTGAAATGAGGGGTCAGAAGCGATTTTTCCATTCGCGCAGCGCGGCGAAGACTTCGGCGGGGCCGGCTGACGGCTCGCCCCGATAGTGCTCGGCTGCGGCGACGACGGCCGGCTCCCGGCAGCGCAGGAAGGGGTTGGTCGCCCGCTCCTCGGCCAGGGTGAACGGCACGCTCGGGCGGTCTTGGCTGCGCAGTCGGGCCACTTGCCGGGCGCGCGCCCTCAGGGCGGCATTGTCCGGTTCCACCGCCAAGGCAAAGCCGATGTTGGCCTGGGTATATTCGTGGGCGCAATACACCTGGGTTTCATCCGGCAGATCGGCCAGCTTGGCGAGGGATGCCCACATCTGCGCTGCCGTACCCTCGAACAGCCTGCCGCAGCCGCAGCCGAACAGCGTGTCGCCACAGAAGAGGGCGTTTGCGCCATAATACGCGAGGTGCCCGCGCGTGTGCCCCGGTACCCCGATGACGCGCAGCCGCGCGCCGATTTCCGGCAGTTCGATCAGGTCGCCGTCGCCCAGGGGCGCGGTAACGCCGGCGATGGCTTCCGACGCAGGTCCGAACACGGGAACGCGCAGGCGCTCGACCAGGGCGGCGACCCCGCCCGTGTGGTCGGGATGATGATGGGTGAGCAGGATCGCCCGCAGCTCGAGGCCGTGGTGCGCGAGATGCTCCAGGACCGGAGTCTCGTCGCCCGGATCGACCGCGGCGGCGAAACGCCCGTTCTGCAGCAGCCAGATGTAGTTGTCCTGAAAGGCGCGCAGCGGCAGGATTTTCATAGGGCCGATTCTCGGACTTCGGAGCGAAATGTCAATTCCCGGCTTCGACGAGTGGCTGGCTACACCGCAGGGACGCTATGTGCTCGAGTGGGAACAGGCCCGGTTTGACCAGCTTGTCGCCGACATCTTCGGCTTCAACGCGGTGCAGATCGGTCTGCCGCAGTGCGACTTCCTGCGCGCCAACCGCATGCCCTTGCGCTGCACCTGCGACACCGCCGGGCCAGCCCGGGTGGTGAGCGATCCGCACCACCTTCCCTTCGCCGGCAACAGCGTCGATCTCGTCGTGCTGCCCCACGTGCTGGAGTTCTCCGCCACGCCGCACCAGGTCCTGCGTGAAGTGGAGCGGGTGCTGGTGCCGGAGGGGCAAGTCGTCATTGCCGGCTTCAACCCCTTCAGCCTCTGGGGGATCAAGCGCCGGCTGGCGGGATCTGCCGCCGCCTATCCCTGGCGCGGGCAGTACCTGAGCGTGCGCCGGCTGCGCGACTGGCTGACCCTGCTCAGCTTCGAAACCCAGGCCGGCTGCTTCGGCCGCTACATCCCGGCGGTGAGCCAGGAGAAATGGCTGCGCCGCTGGCGCTTCCTGGAACTGGCGGGGGACCGCTGGTGGCCGATCGCCGGCGCCGTCTATATCCTGCAGGGCATCAAGCGCCAGCACGGCTTGCGCCTGCTCACGCCCGTATGGCATGACCGCAAGGCGCGCGCCAAGGCGCTGCTGCCCGCCATCCAGAAAACGCAAAAGACCGAGCAATGACAACCTTCCTCCCAGCCCCCTTCCCAAGGAAGGGGGTGACTGCGGATCGCTTCGCTCACAGTCATGTGGCTGCACCTCCTTGGGGCGGCCCGGCGGAGGTGCTATGAAACTCCCCCCTGCCACGGAAGTGGTGGAAATCTTCACCGACGGCGCCTGCAGCGGCAATCCCGGCCCCGGCGGCTGGGGGGCCATCCTGCGCATGGGTGCCCGCGAGAAGGAACTGTTCGGGGGCGAGGCGGCCACCACCAACAACCGCATGGAACTCACCGCCGTCATCCGCGCCCTGGAAGCGCTCAAGCGGCCGGTGCATGCCCGCGTCTACACCGACTCCCAGTACGTGCAGAAGGGCATCAGCGAGTGGATCCACGCCTGGAAGAAGCGGGGCTGGCGCACGGCGGACAAGCAGCCGGTGAAGAATGCCGAGCTGTGGCGGGAGCTGGACGAGCTGGCCGCGCGGCACGAGATCGAATGGCGCTGGGTCAAGGGCCATGCCGGCCATGCGGAGAACGAACGCGCCGATGTCCTGGCCCGGCGCGGCATCGAAACCCTGCGATCGCACCGCGCAACCGGCAACTGACAACCAACTGACATGAGACACGTCGTGCTGGACACGGAGACCACGGGTCTCGAATTCCGCCTGGGGGACCGGGTCATCGAGATCGGCTGCGTGGAGCTCGCCGACCGCAAGCTCACCGGCCAGCGGTTCCATCGCTACATCAACCCGGAGCGGGAGGTGGAGGCGGGGGCGCTGGCGGTGCATGGGCTGTCCACCGAGTTTCTCCTGGACAAGCCGAAGTTCGCCGAGACCGTCGAGCCCTTTCTCGAGTTCGTGCGGGGCGCGGAACTGATCATCCACAACGCGGCCTTCGACGTGGGCTTCCTTAACCACGAGCTGGCCCTGCTGGGCCTGCCGCCCCTCGACCAGGTCTGTGCCGGGGTCGTCGACACGCTGAAGCTGGCCAAGGAGCTGCACCCGGGGCGCAGGAACTCCCTCGACGCCTTGTGCGAGCGCTACACCATCGACAACTCCGGACGCACCCTGCACGGGGCGCTCCTGGATGCCGAGCTGCTCGCCGAGGTGTACCTGGCCATGACGCGCGGCCAGGAGAGCCTGATCATCGAGCTGGACGCCGAGCCCGCCGTTGCGGCCGATGGCTTGCATTCGGACGAGCGGCTGCCGCTGCGCGTGCTGCGCGCGAGCGCCGAAGAACTGGCCGAGCACGAGCGCGTCCTCGCCGAAATCGCCAAGGAGAGCAAGGGCAACTGCCTGTGGCTCGCAGAGACGCCGGCGGCGCCTGCCTAGTTCAGGGCTTGGAAAGCCCGACCGATTTCCGCTACAATGCGCGTTCTTTAGGCGCGTAGCTCAGCTGGTTAGAGCACCACCTTGACATGGTGGGGGTCGTAGGTTCGAGTCCTATCGCGCCTACCAGTTTCAGGGATCAGGGGTCAGAGGCCAGGGAACAGGAAATCTCCCGGTTCTCTGACTTCTTTGTTTTGGGCGCCGCGCCATGCCAGCAATCACGCTGCCTGACGGATCGATTCGGGAATTCGCGCAACCGGTGACGGTGGCCGAGGTGGCCGCCTCCATCGGCGCCGGCCTCGCCCGCGCCGCCCTCGCCGGCAAGGTGGACGGCAAGCTGGTCGACACCTCCTTCCGCATCGAGGGCGACACCGCCCTGGCGATCGTCACGGAGAAAGATGCCGAGGGCCTCGACATCCTGCGCCACTCGACGGCGCACCTCCTGGCCTACGCGGTGAAGGAGCTCTTTCCCGATGCCCAGGTGACCATCGGTCCGATGATCGAGAACGGCTTCTACTACGACTTCGCCTACAAGCGGCCCTTCACGCCGGAGGACCTGGCAAAGATCGAGCAACGCATGACGGAGCTGGCCAAGAAGGACTTCCCCGTGCTGCGCGAGGTGTGGCCGCGCGACAAGGCCGTGGCCTTCTTCAAGTCCATCGGCGAGCACTACAAGGCCGAGATCATCGGCTCGATTCCGGCGGGCGAGGACGTCTCCCTCTACCGCGAAGGCGATTTCGTCGATCTCTGCCGCGGCCCCCACGTGCCTTCCACCGGCAAGCTCAAGGTCTTCAAGCTGATGAAGGTGGCCGGCGCCTACTGGCGCGGCGATTCGCGCAACGAGATGCTGCAGCGGATCTACGGTACGGCCTGGGCGAAGAAGGAAGAGTTGGACGCCTACCTGCACATGCTGGAGGAGGCGGAAAAGCGCGACCACCGCAAGCTCGGCCGGCACATGGACCTCTTCCACCTGCAGGACGAGGCGCCGGGCATGGTGTTCTGGCACCCCAAGGGCTGGGTGATCTGGCAGGAGGTGGAGCAGTACATGCGCAAGCTCCTGCGGGACAACGGCTACCAGGAGGTGCGCACCCCCCAGGTGATGGACCGCGTGCTGTGGGAGCGTTCCGGGCACTGGGAGAACTATGCCGAGAACATGTTCACCACCAAGGCGGAGGAGCGCGACTACGCCGTCAAGCCGATGAACTGCCCCGGCCACGTGCAAATCTTCAACCAGGGCATCAAGAGCTACCGCGACCTGCCCCTGCGCCTGGCCGAGTTCGGCTCCTGCCACCGCAACGAGCCCTCGGGGGCGCTGCACGGCATCATGCGCGTGCGCGGCTTCGTGCAGGACGACGCCCACATCTTCTGCACCGAGGAGCAGATCCTCGCCGAGTCACTGGCCTTCATCGACCTGCTGCGCAAGGTCTATGCGGACTTCGGCTTCCACGACATCCTGGTCAAGCTGTCCACCCGGCCGGAGAAGCGCCTCGGCTCCGACGAGACCTGGGACCGGGCCGAGGCCGCCCTGGCGCAAGCCCTGGAGGCGAAGGGGCTGCAGTACGACCTGGAGCCGGGCGAGGGCGCCTTCTACGGCCCGAAGATCGAGTTCTCGCTGAAGGACTGCCTGAACCGGGTGTGGCAATGCGGCACCCTGCAACTGGACTTCTCGCTGCCCGGGCGCCTGGGGGCGGAATACGTGGCGGAGGACAACAGCCGCCGCCAGCCCGTCATGTTGCACCGGGCCATCCTCGGCTCCATGGAACGCTTCATCGGCATCCTGATCGAACACCATGCCGGCGCCTTCCCTCTGTGGCTGGCGCCGCTTCAGGTCGTCGTCATGAGCATCTCGGAACACCAGGCCGATTACGCGGAATCGGTTGCGGAGAAACTGCGCGAGGCCGGCCTGCGCGCCGTGGCCGATTTGCGCAACGAGAAAATTAGCTATAAAATACGCGAACATAGCTTGCAAAAGCTGCCTTACCAGGTCGTCGTCGGCGACAAGGAGAAGGCAGCCGGGTTGGTCGCCGTGCGTGCCCGGGGTGGACAAGACCTCGGGCAAATGTCCCTCGAGACGTTTGTCGAACGCCTGACGCGAGAACGCGAAGCGCGGACAGGAGCGGCCTGATTTTTCGTTACTTGGAGACTTGAACCATCGTACAGCAGAAGGCGCAGCGCCTGAATGAAGAGATCAATGCCCCCGAGATTCGCCTGATCGGGGTGGACGGCGAACAGGTTGGCATCGTTCCGGTACAGACGGCGCTGAAGATGGCCGAAGAGGCCGGCGTGGATCTGGTGGAAATTGCGCCCATGGCCAAGCCACCGGTCTGCCGGATCATGGACTACGGCAAGTTCAGGTACCAGGAGGCGAAGAAGGCCCACGAGGCGAAGCTCAAGCAGAAGCAAATCCAGGTCAAGGAGGTCAAGTTCCGTCCCGGCACTGACGAGGGCGACTACCAGATCAAGCTGCGCAACCTGGTCCGCTTCCTGCAGGAAGGCGACAAGACGAAGATCACGCTGCGCTTTCGCGGGCGCGAGATGGCGCACCAGGAGTTCGGCATGCGGCTGCTGGAGCGCGTGAAGGCTGACCTCGATCCGTATGGCACGGTCGAGCAGTTCCCCAAGATGGAAGGCCGTCAGCTCATCATGGTGCTGGCGCCGATCAAGAAGCAGGAAAAGAAGCATTGATTTCTTCGCTCCCCGCGGGGAGCGGTATGGCGGAATGGGCCGGCCAAGGCGTATCAAACTGGCCCACACAAGTGGTTGCGGGTTGTCCAAGCGCTGCCGAGCCGGCAGCCACCCGAGGCCATGTTAAAAGAAGGAGTTCTTCGATGCCGAAGATGAAGACCAAGTCGGGCGCCGCCAAGCGCTTCAAGGTGCGGCCGGGAGGCAGCGTCAAGCGTTCCCAGGCGTTCAAGCGCCACATCCTGACCAAGAAAACCACCAAGGCCAAGCGCCATTTGCGCGGCGCGGCAAGCGTCCATGATTCGGACAGCGCATCCGTCCGCGCCATGCTGCCCTACGCGTAAGGAGACCAGACCATGCCACGAGTCAAACGCGGTGTAACGGCGCGGGCGCGCCACAAGAAGGTTCTCGACCAGGCCAAGGGCTACCGCGGCCGCCGCGGCAGCGTCTACCGCATCGCCAAAGAGGCGGTGATGAAGGCGGGGCAGTACGCCTACCGCGATCGCCGCCAGCGCAAGCGCCAGTTCCGCTCCCTGTGGATCGCCCGCATCAATGCGGCGGCCCGCGAGTTGGGCCTGACCTACAGCGTGCTCATGAACGGCCTGAAGAAGGCGTCGATCGAGGTGGATCGCAAGGTGCTCGCCGACCTGGCGGTGTTCGACAAGCCGGCTTTTGCGCAGATTGCGAACCAGGCCAAGGCGAGCCTCTCCGCCTGATCGGCCATAACGCAAGAAAAGGAGGCCTCCAGCCTCCTTTTTTTGGCTCCGGCCGGCCGCTTCGCGGCCTTAACTTCACAAGCGAAGTTAGCCTTCGCCGCAACAAGCCTGCGGCGTGTTGTGTGCCACGACCATGACTGACCTCGAACAACTGGTCGCCCGGGCGACCGCCGAATTCTCCGGCATCAGCGACGCGGCCGCCCTCGAGCAGGCCAAGGCGCGCTATCTGGGCAAGAGCGGCTCGGTGACCGAACTGCTCAAGGGCCTGGGCAAGCTGGCGCCGGAGGAGCGAAAGAGCGCCGGGGCGGCCATCAACAGCGCCAAGGAACGCATCGAGGCCGCGCTCACCGACCGGCGCGAGGCCCTCAGGCGCGCCGCGCTGGATGCGCAGCTCAAGGCCGAGGCGCTGGATGTCACCTTGCCCGGTCGTGGCCTGCCCGCGGGCGGCCTGCATCCGGTGACCCGCACCCTGGAACGCATCGAGGAGCTGTTTCGCTCCATCGGCTTCGATGTCGCCGACGGGCCCGAGATCGAGGACGATTTCCACAACTTCACCGCGCTCAACACGCCGGAAAACCATCCGGCGCGCTCGATGCACGACACCTTCTACCTGGAAAACGCGCCGGGGCTGCTGCTGCGCACCCACACCAGCCCGATCCAGGTGCGCTACATGGAGACGCACAAGCCGCCCATCCGCATCATCGCCCCGGGCCGCGTCTATCGCGTCGACTCGGACGCCACGCACTCGCCCATGTTCCACCAAGTGGAAGGGCTGTGGATCGACGAGGCGGTCAGCTTCGCCGACCTCAAGGGCGTGTTCACCGACTTCCTGCGCAATTTTTTCGAGAAGCCGGAGCTGCGCACCCGCTTCCGTCCCTCGTTCTTCCCCTTCACCGAGCCGTCGGCGGAAATCGACATGAGCTGCGTGTTCTGCGAGGGCAACGGCTGCCGCGTGTGCAGCCACACGGGCTGGCTGGAGATCGCCGGCAGCGGCATGGTGCACCCCAACGTGCTCAGGCACGTCGGCATCGACAGCGAGAAGTACATCGGCTTCGCCTTCGGCATGGGCCCGGATCGGCTGACCATGCTGCGCTACGGGGTCAATGACCTGCGCCTGTTCTTCGACGGCGATCTGCGCTTCCTCTCACAGTTCCGCTGACCATGCAATTTTCCGAACACTGGCTGCGCAGTTTCGTCAATCCGCCCCTGACCGGCGCCGAGCTGGCGCATCTGCTCACCATGGCCGGCCTCGAGGTGGAGGCCCTGCAGAACGTGGCGCCCGCCTTCGGCGGCGTGGTGGTGGCCCAGGTTCTCTCCGTCGAGAAGCATCCCGACGCGGACAAGCTGAAGCTGTGCCGCGTCGATGCGGGGCAGGGGGAGACCCTGCAGATCGTCTGTGGCGCGCCCAATGTGGCCGCCGGCATGAAGGTGCCCTGCGCCCTGGTCGGCGCGGAACTGCCCGGCATCAAGATCAAGGCGGCCAAGGTGCGCGGGGTGGAATCCTTCGGCATGCTGTGCTCGGCCCGCGAACTGGGCCTGTCCGAGGACCACAGCGGCCTCATGGCGCTGCCGGCGGACGCGCCGGTGGGCGAGGACATCCGCGCCTACCTGGCCCTGGACGACAGGCTGTTCACGCTCAAGCTCACGCCCAACCGGGCCGACTGCCTGAGCCTGAAGGGCGTGGCCCGGGAGGTGGGGGCGCTGACCGGCGTGCCGGTGGCCCTGCCGGCGATCCGCGAGGCGGCGGTCGCCAGCGACAAGCGGCGCGAGGTGGTGCTGGACGCCCCCGCCGCCTGTCCGCGCTATTGCGGCCGCGTGGTGACCGGCATCGACCCGAAGGCCCCCACCCCCGACTGGATGATGAGCCGCCTGGAGCGCAGCGGCATCCGCTCCATCAGCGCCGTGGTGGACGTCACCAACTACGTCATGCTGGAGCTCGGCCAGCCCCTGCACGCCTTCGACAACGCCCGGCTGTCCGGCGCGGTGCATGTGCGCTATCCGAAGGCCGGCGAGACACTGCTGCTGCTCAACGGGCAGACCATCGAGCCCTCCGCCGATACGGCCCTGATCGCCGACGAGGCCCGGGCGCTGGCGCTGGCCGGCATCATGGGGGGCGAGGCGAGCGGCGTCTCCGACGCCACCACGGAACTGTTCCTGGAAAGTGCCTTCTTCGCGCCGGACGCCGTGGCCGGCAAGGCGCGCGCCCTGGGCTTTTCTTCGGACGCCTCCTATCGCTTCGAACGCGGCGTGGATTTCGCCGCCACCCGGGAGGCGCTGGAACGGGCCACCCAACTCATCCTGGAGATCTGCGGCGGCCTGGCCGGTCCGCTGACCGAAGCGGTCGATCGCGACCACCTGCCCAAGCGTGAGCCGGTGCGCCTGCGCGTGCCGCGCGCCGAGAAGATCCTCGGCATCCGGCTCGGTGCCGAGGTTGCCGAGCGGCTGTTTCGCGGGCTCGATTTCCGCTTCGTGCGCGACGGCGACGGCTTCACAGTGACGCCGCCTTCGCACCGCTTCGACATCGCCATCGAGGAGGACCTGGTCGAGGAACTGGCCCGCGTCCACGGCTACGACAACATCCCGGCGCGCCTGCCCCAGGGGCGGCTGGCCATCCTGCCGCAGAAGGAGGAGGCGCGCAGCCTGTGGCGCGTACGCCGGCTGCTGGCGGCGCGCGACTACCAGGAGGTGGTCAATTACGCCTTCGTGGATGCGGTCTGGGAGGCGGATTTCTGCGCCAACGCCGATCCCGTGGTGCTGGCCAACCCCATCGCCAGCCAGATGGGCGTGATGCGCTCGAGCTTGATCGGTGGCATGGCGGCCAATCTGGCCTCCAATCTCAAGCGCCGGGTGGAACGGGTGCGCGTGTTCGAGACCGGGCGCTGCTTCCTGCGCGACCGGCAGGGCGGCGAGGTTCCCGGCTTTCTCCAGCCCCGGCGCATCGCCGCGCTGGCCGCCGGGCCGGCCACCCCCGAGCAGTGGGGCGCCGCAACCCGCCGCGTCGATTTCTTCGACGTCAAGGCGGACGTGGAAGCGCTCCTGGCGCCCCGCGCGGCCCGCTTCGAGCGGCTCGATCATCCGGCGCTCCATCCGGGGCGCGCCGCCTCGGTGAGCGTCGAGGACCGCGTGGTCGGCCTGGTCGGGGAACTGCATCCTCGCTGGGCCCAGAAGTACGAGCTCGGGGCGGCGCCGGTGGTGTTCGAACTGGATCTCGATGCCGTCCTGCGCCAGCCCTTGCCGCAGTATGAGGAAGTCTCGCGCCTGCCCGCGGTGGTGCGCGACCTGGCCCTGGTCGTCGCCCAGAACCTGCCGGCACAGGCCCTGTTGGACGAACTGCGGCGGGCGGCGCCGGCCGTCGTGCGGGAGGTCGCACTGTTCGATTTGTACCACGGAAAGGGTATTGAAGCGGACAAGAAAAGTCTTGCATTCCGGGTAGTTATGCAAGATACTGAAAAAACGCTTTCCGATGGCGAAGTGGATGCGGCGCTGGCAACGATGATCGAGGCGGCCGTACAGAGGTATGCCGCTAAGCTGCGGTCCTAGGGAGTGACAATGACATTAACAAAGGCGGAGCTCGCCGATCTCCTGTTCGAAAAGGTCGGCCTGAACAAACGCGAAGCGAAGGACATGGTCGAAGGATTCTTCGAGGAAATCCGGGGTGCGCTGGAGCGCGGCGAGAGTGTCAAGCTGTCCGGTTTCGGCAATTTCCAGCTGCGCGACAAGCCGCAGCGCCCCGGCCGCAACCCCAAGACGGGCGAGGAGATTCCCATCACGGCCCGCCGCGTCGTCACCTTTCACGCCAGTCAGAAACTGAAGGCCGCCGTCGAGCGGCTGAATGGCCATGGCGTCAAGCAGCAAGGATGACCTGCCCCCCATTCCGGCCAAGCGCTACTTCACCATCGGCGAAGTGAGCGAGCTGTGCGGCGTCAAGCCGCACGTGCTGCGTTACTGGGAACAGGAATTCACGCAACTGAAGCCGGTCAAGCGGCGCGGCAATCGCCGCTACTATCAGCACCACGAGGTCCTGCTGGTGCGCCGCATCCGCGAGTTGCTCTACCGGGAAGGCTTCACCATCAGCGGGGCGCGCAACCGCCTCGAGGAATCTTCCGGCAAGGACCACTCCCACGACGTCGCCGAAATGGCGGCGGCAGCGCCCACTTCGCTGCGCGCGGCGATCGCCGGCATCATCGAATTGCTGCGCGCGTGACCCGCAGTCTCTGTTATAATCCGCTCCGAGTCGGGGCGTAGCGCAGCCTGGTAGCGCACTTGCATGGGGTGCAAGGGGTCGCGAGTTCGAATCCCGCCGCCCCGACCATTCACTTCCGAGGCCAGTCTCCCGCGCCGCACGGCATTTTTCCGCCACATCGCCATGCGCATCCTGCTGAGCAACGACGACGGCTACTTCGCGCCCGGCCTCGAGATTCTCGCCAAGTCCCTCTCCGACATCGCCGACATCACCGTTGTTGCGCCCGAGCTCGACCGCAGCGGCGCCAGCAACTCCCTGACCCTGGACCGGCCGCTCATGCTGCGCCGGGCGGCCAACGGCTTCCACTATGTCAATGGCACTCCGACCGACTGCGTGCACCTGGCCGTCACCGGCATGCTCGATCACTTGCCGGACATGGTCATCTCCGGCATCAACCGGGGCGCCAACATGGGCGACGACACGATCTATTCCGGCACGGTGGCGGCGGCCACCGAAGGCTACCTGCTCGGCGTGCCTTCCCTGGCGGTGTCCCTGACCAGCCACCGGGCGGAGCATTTCGAGACGGCGGCCCAGGTGGCGCGGCGGATCGTCTTGCGCTGCCAGAGCGAGCTCCTGGCCGAGCCGCTGCTGCTCAACATCAACGTGCCGGATGTGCCCCCGGAGCAGCTCAAGGGCCTGCGGGTGACCCGGCTGGGCAAGCGGCACAAGGCCGAGGGCGTGGTGAAGCAGCTCAACCCGCGCCAGGAGACCGTGTACTGGATCGGCGCCGCGGGCGCCGCCCAGGATGCCGGTGAGGGAACGGATTTCCATGCCGTCGCGGCGGGCTATGCGTCGATCACGCCGCTGCAGATCGACCTCACCCATGGCGCCCAGATCAACGCGGTGCGCAGCTGGCTCGAGCCATGAACAGCCGCATCTCCGGCATCGGCATGACCTCCCAGCGCACGCGCTCGCGCATGGTCGAGCGCCTGCGCCAGCAGGGCATCCGGGACGAGGGGGTGCTGGCGGCCATGGCCATGGTGCCGCGCCATATCTTCGTCGAGGAGGCGCTCGCCTCCCGCGCCTACGAGGATACGGCCTTGCCGCTGGGTTTCCAGCAGACCATTTCCCAGCCCCTCATCGTGGCGCGCATGATCGAGCTGCTGCGCGCCGGGCGGGAACTGGGCAAGACCCTGGAGATCGGCGCCGGCTGCGGCTACCAGACGGCCGTGCTGGCCCGGTTGGCGCGCGAGGTCTATGCGGTCGAGCGCATCTCCCAGCTCCTGGCGCGCGCCCGATCGAACCTCCGCCACTTGCGGTTGCCTAACGTACGGCTGAAACATGCCGACGGCAATCTGGGGCTGGCGGAAGCGGCGCCTTTCGATACAATCATCGTCGCTGCCGCCGCTGTCCGGGTGCCGCAGGCTCTGGTGGAGCAGTTGGCCGTGCGTGGGCGCATGATCCTGCCCTTGGGCAGCGGGGAGCAGGCGCTGTGTTTGATCGAGCGAGGCATCCATGGCTACAGTGAAACCCGCCTGGATGCGGTCCGTTTCGTTCCCTTGATTGCAGGTGTCGAATGACGATGTCCCTCGCCGCGCAACGCTGTGCTGTGCTTCTGGGCGCCATTGCCCTGGCGCTGCTCGCCGGCTGCGCCAGCAAGGTCCAGGCGCCCGTGGTGGAGCGGGCGGTGCTGCCGTCCAAGCCGTCCGCCGCCGTCCCGGCGGCGAAACCGGGCGACTTCCACATCGTCAAGAAGGGCGACACGCTCTACAGCATCGCCCTCGAACACGGCCAGTCCCACCACGATGTGGCGGCCTGGAACAACATCGAGAATCCCGGCCTCATCAAGATCGGTCAGCAGTTGCGCGTCACCCCGCCCGATGCGGCGGCGGTGGTCAGGCCGGTGGCCGGCCCGGCCGCCGTCGAGGCGCGCCCGCTGGCGGTCTCCACCGCGGCGGTCTCCGCCGCGGCCAGCACCGAAACCTACAAGCGAGAGCCCAAGGGCGGCAAACAGCCTTATACCGAACAGGTTTTGGCGCTGGCCCACAAATTCGAGGAGCCCCGAGGGACGAGCCAGGCGGCCCGGCCGGAAGGCCTGCCCGCAGAGCCGGCCAATGGGGAGGCCGATCTTGCCTGGGCCTGGCCCAGCGACGGCAAGATGATGATGGGCTTTGCCGAAGGGGGCAGCAAGGGGATCGACATCGCCGGCCGCATCGGTGATCCGGTGCTGGCAGCCGAAGCGGGGAAGGTCACCTATGCCGGCAGCGCCATCCGTGGCTACGGCAACCTGCTCATCATCCAGCACCAGAACAGCCTGTCCAGCGTCTATGCCCACAACAGCAAGCTGCTCGCCAAGGAAGGGCAGGCCGTGGCCAAAGGGCAGAAGGTGGCCGAGATAGGGAATACGGACTCGGACCAGCCCAAATTGCATTTCGAGATCCGGCGCCAGGGCAAGCCGCTGGATCCGCTCAAATACTTGCCCCAGAGGTAGCCCCATGCGAGACGAGCCCTTCCAGGACGAAGGCGAATTGACCGAGCCGGGCGTGCCCGAGCCGGCGCCCGCCGAGCCGGCCCCGGCGGAAACGGAATTCATCAACGACGTCACCCAGATCTATCTCAACGAGATCGGCGCCAACCCGCTGCTGACGCCCCAGGAGGAACTGGGGCTGTCGCGCCGCGTCCGGCAGGGCGACCAGCGGGCCCGGCAGAAGATGATCGAGCACAACCTGCGGCTGGTGGTGAATGTGGCCAAGCATTACCTCAACCGGGGCATGCCGCTGCTCGACCTGGTGGAGGAAGGCAACCTCGGCCTGATCCACGCCCTGGACAAGTTCGACCCCGAACGCGGCTTCCGCTTCTCCACCTACGCCACCTGGTGGATCCGGCAGAACATCGAGCGGGCGATCATGAACCAGTCGCGGACCATCCGGCTGCCCGTCCATGTGGTGAAGGAGCTCAATTCCGTGCTGCGCGCCATGCGCCACCTGGAGGCCTCGTCCGCCCGGGAGACGGGCATCGAGGAAATCGCGCAACTGCTCGACAAGCCGGTGGAGGAGGTGCGGCAGGTGCTGGCCCTGAACGAGCATGTGGCCTCGCTCGACGCGCCCCTGGAGATCGATCCCAGCCTGTCGATCGGCGAGTCCCTGGCCGACGAGCAGGCGGAGACGCCGGAGGCGCAGATCCACTGCGCCGAGGTGGAGAGCCTGGTGACCGAATGGATCGGCATGCTCAACGACAAGCAGCGCCAGGTGATCGAGCACCGCTACGGCCTCAACGGCTGCGAGGTGGCCACCCTGGAGGAACTGGCCGAGCACCTGGCGCTGACGCGCGAGCGCGTGCGCCAGATCCAGATCGAGGCGCTGGCCCAGCTGCGGCGCATCCTCAAGCGCCGCGGGGTGTCCAAGGACGTCCTGCTCTAAAGTGATTGTCAACAGGTCCTAGCGCGCTGCCAGCCGTGCCTGCCGCGCGGCGCGCAATGCCGCCCCGAGCTCGTACACCGCCATGGCGTAGAAGCTGGAGCGGTTGTAGCGGGTGAGCACGTAGAAGTTCCGATAGCCGAGCCGGTACTCGGTCGGCTGCCCCGGTGTGACCAGGTCGATCAGCGCGCAGGGCGCCTGGGGCGCGTCTGCGGCCGTGCCCACCCCGTACTCCACCATCTCCTCGGGCCTCAGGCGGGGCAGGATGCCGGCCTTGATCAGTTCGCCGAAGCGTTCGCCCGATACGCCGGCCGGTGCAGTCACCGGCCCTTCCGCCTCCCAGCCGTGGCTTGCCAGGAAATGGGCGATGCTGCCGATGGCGTCCGGGGCGCTCCCGGCCAGATCGACACGTCCATCCCGGTCGAAATCGACGCCCCAGTTGCGCACGCTGCTGGGCAGGAACTGCGGGATGCCCAGGGCGCCGGCATAGGAGCCGCGGTAATCGAGGGGATTGCGCCCGGCCTCGCGCGCGAGCAGGAGCAGGGCCTCCAGCTCGCTGCGGAACAGGGCGGCGCGCGGCGGATAATCGAAGGCGAGGGTGGCCAGCGTGGCCAGGGTCGGGAAACGGCCGGTATGGCGCCCGTAGATGGTCTCCACGCCGATGACGGCAACGACGATTTCCTCCGGCACCCCGTAGCTGCGCCGCGCTTCCTCCAGGATGGCCTGCTCGCGCTCCCAGAAGCGCAGGCCCGCCTCGAGGCGCACCGGCTCGACGTAGCGCGTCCGGTAGGCCTGCCAGGAGCGGACGGCGGGATCGGGCGGGGGCAGGATGGCCTTGATCGCCTTGGGTTGGGGCGGCGCCTGGCTGAACAGGCGCAGCAGTTCCGCCAGGCCGAAACCGTGCTTGTCATGCATTTCGGCGGCGAAGGCGCGCACCTCCGGGCGCTCGGCAAACCCTTCGGCCGCCACCCCGGGGGCGGTCGCGGCGAGGAGCAGGGCGGCGGCAAACCGGCTTATCTTCATCGGAGGGCGCCCACATTCAGTTCCGCGATCAATCGTTTCATCTCCTGCAACGGCGCCGCGTTGCCGCCCCTGCCGTAGCGCGCGGCGATGTAGAGCGCCGCGATACGTTCGACCGGGGGGCCAAGCCCGGGGTTCGCGCCGGCCACGCGCCGGGCATAGTCCGCCGGGCCCTCCCAGGTCTGGCGCGCCAGGCCGATCCCGGCCAGCTTGCCGCTGAGGCGGTTCCAGGCCCGCAGCGCCGGGTCGAGGCGGGTACGCCGCCGCAGCGCCCAGCCCACCAGCGCCAGGGTGAGCAGAGCGCAGGCGAACGCAAGGGCGGCCGCCATGCGGCGCCAGTCGGGCTCGGGCATTCCCAGGCGCGAGAGCACGTTCCGCTGGCGCTCGGCATTGTAGCCGAGCACCCACTGGTTCCACGAGTTGGTCGTGGCTTCCCAGCGGAAGCGAAGCTCGCGCAGCCAGGAGAGATCGGTCCGGACGACGAAGGGCAGGGGGTCGCTGGCCGGCAAGGCCCTGGCAATGCCGGCTTCGATGCGCGAGGGGGCGATCGCCGCCGTGGGATCCACCCGCACCCAGCCACGGCCTGGCAACCAGACTTCCGCCCAGGCGTGGGCATCCGCCTGGCGGACGACCCAGTAGCCGTCAACCGGATTGCGCTCGCCGCCCTGGTAGCCGGTGACGACGCGGGCCGGCACGCCGCCCGCGCGCATCAGGAGGACGAAGGCCGCGGCGTAATGCTCGCAGAAGCCGCGCCGCGTGCCGAATAAGAACTCGTCCACGCTGTCCTCGCCGAGGAGCGGCGGGTTGAGGGTGTAGGCGAAGGACTCCCGCCGGAAATGATCCAGGGCGCGGCGCACCAGGGCCTCGGCGCCGGCCGACTGGCGGCGCCATTCCGCGGCCAGCGCCCGGGTGCGCGGGTTCCCCGGCGGCGTTCTCAGATTGAGCTCGACCGATTCGGCGGGTTCGTCGGCGCCCGGCGTCAGTCCCGGGACGGAGCGCAGCTCATAGCGCAGGCGGTTGCGCACGGGGCTGCGGGAGCGCACCTGGTAATCGGTGGCGATCACCGCGTCCTGGGGCAGCGAGGCCGGCATTTCCAGGGCGAACAGCCAGGTCTTGTTATGGGGCTCCAGGGTCACGGCGTAAGCCACGCCGGCGCCCTGGACGCCGTATGGCAGCGTGTTCGACGTGCTGCGCGAGGCGGTGCGCCAGGTGCGCCCGTCGAACTGGCTCAGCACGGGACCGCGCCAGTACAGCGCCGGCTGCGGCGGCGGCTCGCCCTCGAACTGGACGCGGAAGGCGATGGCGCCGGACAGGCTCAACTGGCTGATCGAACCCGGCGCCATGGTGTCGGACAGCCCGCTCAGGCCGCTGTAGGCATCCAGCGGCAGGCCCCAGAGGGGGCCTTGCACGCGCGGAAACAGGAGGAACAGCACCAGCATGAAGGGCGCGGCCTGCGCCAGCATCAGGGCGGACAGGCGCAGGTGGGCGGCCACGGGACGGCCGGCGTGCTGCAGGCTGGCGAGCGCGGCGGTGACGACGATGAGCGCGGCCAGCGCCATGCCCGCCGCAGCGATGCTCTGGGCGTAGAGGAAGCCGGCGAACAGCAGGAAGTAGCACAGGAACAGGGCCGCCAGGGCGTCGCGCGGGCCGCGCAGTTCCATGAGTTTCAGGGCGAGGAACAGCATGAGCAGCGCCAGGCCCGGATCCTTGCCGAACACTTGGCGGTAGGTGAGGAGCACCCCGCCCACCCCGGCCAGGACCAGCACGGTGCGCAGCCAGCGCGGCGGCAGCGGCCGGCGGCGCCACCAGATGAGTCCGCGCCAAGCCAGGGCGAGAGCGGCGCCGAGCCCGACCCAGGACGGGGCGTGCGCGGCCAGCGGCGCCAGCGTCATCGCGGCACAGGCCAGCAGCCACAGTTCTTGCGAGCGTGCCAGCGGCGCACTAGGCGCTGGCGGGATCTTTTTCTTCGCCATACAGGGCGAGGGTCTCGAGACAGGCCTGGAAGTGCAGCTCGCCCTCGGCCGGCGGCAACTCCTGGCCCGGCATGCGCAGGCCGCAGGCCAGTCCGGCGGCCTGGGCCTCGATCAGCCAGCGGGCGAGGCGCGACAGGCGGGCCTCGACGCCGAGCTGCGCCGGCAGCATGTCCCAGTCGAGCCACAGCTGCGCCGCCGCCTGGCCGGTGAACTGCTTGGTCAGCAGGGGGCCGACGTCCCCCTGGCGCATCACCGCCTTCCAGGCCACGTGCCGCGGCGAGTCCGTCGGCTGGTGGCCGCGCAGGCCCGAGAAGTCCTCGGCCCCCTTGCCGGAGCGCAGGCCGCCCGCTTCCCCGGCCCCGGCCGGCGGCAGGGGCGGGGCGTCGGCTTCCGGTGCCGGATAGACCAGGCAGCGCATGTCCGGCTCGACGTAGCTCCAGGCGCGGACCAGTCCCAGGGGATAGCGGGTTTCCAGGGTCACGCGGCCCGGGTGCAGCCAGCCGCGGCGACGGGCGGCGAGGGGCAGGCGGACCGCGCCCGAGCCGTCGGGCACATCGGTACCGACCGTGGCGCCTCCGTCCAGGCCCAGCGCCAGGGCGTAGCGGCCCTCCCCGCGGCGGTTGCGCAAGGACAGGCCGAAATAGGCGTTCTCCCCGGCGAAGACCGGTTCGGTCCGCCCCGGGGAAATTTCCAGTTGCGCCAGGTTGCGGAAGGTGTGCAGGAGGGCCACCACGCCCAGGCCGGCGAGCAGGAAGACCAGGGCGTAGCCCAGGCTCAGGTTGTAGTTGATCGAGCCGAGCAGCATGACGGCGAGCGAGACGGCGTAGAGCAGGCCCGCCGGCGTGGGCAGGACGAAGACGCGCCGCTGCGTCAGCACGATGGGCGCCGGCTCCGGCCCGTGGAGGCGGAACAACCAGCGCTTGAGGGCGGCCACTGCCTGCATGCGTGCAGATCCTAGGGCAGCGGTACGGCGCTGACCAGCTTGGCGGCAACCTCTGCGGATGAAGCGGCCGGCGTGCCGCCGGCGGGACGCAGCCGGTGCGCGGCCACCGCCGGCAGCACGGCCTGGACATCCTCCGGCAGCACCAGCTCGCGTCCCTCGATCAGGGCCCAGGCGCGGGCCGCCCGCAGCAGGGCGAGGGCGGCACGCGGGGAGAGGCCCATCTCGTAATCGGGGCTGCGGCGGGTATGCTCGGCCAAGGCCTGCACATAGGCGATGAGGGCCGCAGAGGCATGCACCTGGCCCACGGCTGCCTGCAGTTCCACCAGGTCACCCGGTTCCATGCAGGGCGCGAGCGTGGCGATCATGTCGCGCCGGTCGGCGCCGGCGAGCAGTTCGCGCTCGGCGGCATGGTCCGGATAGCCGAGTTCCAATCGCATGAGGAAGCGGTCGAGCTGCGATTCCGGCAGCGGGAAGGTGCCGATCTGGTGCGAGGGGTTCTGCGTGGCGATGACGAAAAAGGGCTCGGGCAGCGGCCGCGTCTCGCCCTCGGCGGTGACCTGGTGCTCTTCCATCGCTTCCAGCAGCGCGCTCTGGGTTTTCGGCGTGGCGCGGTTGATCTCGTCCACCAGGACGAGCTGGGCGAAGATGGGGCCGGGGTGAAACTGGAAACCGCCGGTGGCGCGGTCGAAGATGGCTATGCCGATGATGTCCGCCGGCAGCATGTCGGCGGTGAACTGGATGCGGTGGAAGTTCAGGCCGAGCAGCCGCGCCAGCACATGCGCCAGGATGGTCTTGCCGACGCCGGGCAGATCCTCGATGAGCAGGTGGCCGCGCGCCAGCAGGCAGGCGAGCGCCAGGCGGATCTGCTGTTCCTTGCCCAGCACGATGCGGCTGGCCTGGTGAATCACTTGGTGGACGCCGGAATTGGGCATGACTTGAGGCGAAGGCGGCAATAAGTGGATAATGGCGTCGGACATATTATTGCATTTCCGCGCCAAGCATCCCGCCCGGACGGGCGCTGCCCATGACGACTGCATTCATCACCCACCGCGACTGCTGGCTGCACGACATGGGGGTGCACCATCCGGAATGCCCGGAGCGCCTGTCCGCGATCAACGACCGGCTGATCGCCGCCGGCCTCGATCTCTATCTCTCCTTCCACGATGCGCCGCTCGCCACGCTCGAGCAAATTGCGCGCGTGCATGCGTCCGAGTACGTCCGCAGCATAGCCGACAGCGCGCCCGAGCGCGGCATCGTGCACCTCGACCCCGACACGGCCATGGGCCCCGGCACCTGGCAAGCCGCCCTGCGCTCGGCGGGCGCGGGCGTGCTGGCGACCGACCTGGTCATGCGCGGCGAGGTGGAGAATGCCTTCTGCAGCGTGCGCCCGCCCGGCCACCACGCCGAGCGGGCACGGGCGATGGGCTTCTGCTTCTTCAACAACGTGGCCATCGCCGCGGCGCACGCGCTCGAGGTGCACGGCCTGGAGCGCGTGGCCATCGTCGATTTCGACGTGCACCACGGCAACGGCACCGAGGACATCTTCGCCGGCGATCCGCGCGTGCTGATGGCGAGCACCTTCCAGCATCCGTTCTATCCTTATTCCGGGACGGACAACCCGGCCCCCAATATGGTCAACGTGCCGGTGCCCGCCGGCACGCGGGGCGAGGCCTTCCGCCAGGTGGTTGCCGATATCTGGCTGCCGGCGCTGCGCGACTTCGCGCCCGAGGCCATCTTCATCTCCGCCGGCTTCGACGCCCATTACGAAGACGACATGGCCTCCCTCGGCCTGCTCGAGGCCGACTATGCCTGGGTCACCCTGCAGATCAAGGCGATCGCCGCGGAATACGCCCGCAAGCGCATCATCTCGATGCTGGAGGGCGGCTACGCCCTCTCGGCGCTGGCGCGCAGCGTGACGGCCCATATAAAGGTGCTCGCCGATCTGTGAGGGCGGCGGCGCTGAGATCTAACCGCCGCAAGAACAAGGGCTTCCCGTTCCAGAAGGGGCGCCGATCGAGTAGAATTCGTTTTTTTCGGCTCTCGCTAGATTCATGATCAAAGGCTCAATCGTGGCCATCGTCACGCCGATGCGTGAGGACGGCAGCCTCGACTATCCGCGGCTCCAGGCGCTGATCGACTTCCACGTCCGGGAGGGCAGCGACGGCATCGTCGTGGTCGGCACCACCGGCGAGTCGCCGACGGTGGACGTCGAGGAGCACTGCGAATTGATCCGCGCCGCCGTCGGGCACGCGGCCGGGCGCATCCCGGTGATCGCCGGTACCGGCGGCAACTCCACCACCGAGGCCATCGAGCTCACGGAATACGCGAGAAAGGTGGGCGCCGCCGCCTCCCTTTCCGTGGTGCCCTACTACAACAAGCCCACCCAGGAAGGGCTGTACCGCCACTTCCGCGCCATCGCGGAAAAGGTGGACCTGCCGATGATCCTGTACAACGTGCCCGGGCGCACCGCCGCCGACATGAGCAACGAGACGGTGCTGCGCCTGGCCCAGGTGCCCCGGATCGTCGGCATCAAGGACGCCACGGCCAACATCGAGCGCGCCACGGATCTCATCATGCGGGCGCCGCAGGGCTTTGCCCTCTACACGGGCGACGATGGTACGGCGCTGGCTTTCATCCTGATGGGCGGCCACGGCGTGATCTCGGTGACCGCCAACGTGGCGCCGCGCCCGATGCACGAGATGTGCATGGCTGCGCTGGCCGGGGAGCTTGCCAAGGCGCGCGAGATCAACTTCCGGCTGCTCGGCCTGCACCGCGGCCTGTTTGTCGAGGCCAATCCCATTCCGGTGAAGTGGGCGCTGGCGCAGATGGGGCTTATCGAGGGCGGCATCCGCCTGCCGCTGACGCCGCTTTCGTCCGAGCATCACGAGCGCGTGCGCAAGGCCCTGCGCGACGCCGGCGTTGCCGTCTAATTCCGCTTCTATTGAGGTCCGGCGCATGATCCGCACGTGGTTCAAGTTATTCCCGCTGCTCGCCGCCGCCGTGCTGGGCGGTTGTTCCGGCTCCCTGGTCGAATCGAAGAAGATCGACTACAAATCCACCGGCAAGCTGCCACCCCTGGAGATCCCGCCCGATCTCACCTCGCCGAGCCGCGACGAGCGCTATGTCGTTCCGGACATCAACCCGAAGGGCTCGGCGACCTATTCCGCCTACAGCACGGAGCGCAGCGGCAACCGTCCTGCCGCAACCCCGGAAATCCTGCCCCAGATCGAGAAGATGCGTGTCGAGCGCTCGGGCAGCCAGCGCTGGCTGGTGGTGGCCGGCACCCCCGACAAGATCTGGCCGTCCGTGAAGGAGTTCTGGCAGGAACTGGGCTTCATCATCAACCTCGAACTGCTCGATGCCGGCATCATGGAAACCGATTGGGCGGAGAACCGGGCCAAGCTGCCCCAGGATTTCATCCGCAACACGATAGGCAAAGTGCTGGACCAGCTTTATTCCACGGGTGAGCGCGACAAGTTCCGTACCCGCCTGGAAACGGGCACCGAACCGGGGACGACCGAAATCTACATCAGCCACCGCGGCATGTACGAGGTCTACGCCAGCGAGGCCAAGGACAGCACGATGTGGCAGCCCCGTTCGGCGGACCCGGAGATGGAGGCGGAGATGCTGCGCCGCCTGATGGTGCGCCTGGGCTCCGAGGACACCCGCGCCCGGGCCCTGGTCGCGGCCGAACCGAATCAGGAGCGGGCCAAGCTCGCGCGCGCCGCCGGCGGTGCCGGCTCCCTCGAACTGCAGGAAGCCTTCGACCGCGCCTGGCGCCGCGTCGGCCTGGCGCTCGACCGCGTCGGCTTTACCGTCGAGGACCGGGACCGCGCCAAGGGCCTCTATTTCGTGCGCTACGTCGACCCGGAGGTCGACAAGAGGAAAGAGGACAAGGGCTTCCTCTCCAAGCTCGCCTTCTGGCGCAGCGACAAGGCGGATGCCGCGGCCAACCAGCAGTTCCGCATCTACGTCAAGGGCGAGGGCGGGGCGAGTTCGGTGCAGGTATTGACGCGCGAAGGGGGCGTCGACACCTCGGAGACGGCGAAGAAAATTCTCGGCCTGCTGCTCGACCAACTGAAATAGCGGCAGCGGCGTGCGCTTTGCCTCGCTCGGCAGCGGCAGCCGCGGCAATGCGCTGGTCGTCGAGTCCGAGCGCACCCGTGTCCTTCTCGACTGCGGCTTCAGCCCGCGTGAAACCGTCGCCCGGCTGGGGCGCCTTGGCCTGGCGCCGGAAGACCTGGCCGGCGTCCTGGTCACCCACGAGCACAGCGACCACGTGGCCGGCGCCTTCGGGCTTGCCGCCAGATTCGGCCTCACGGTTTGGGTGACCCATGGCAGCTTCGCCGCGGCGCCGCGCGTCCGGGGGGACCTGCCCGCCGTGCAACTGATCGACAGCCACGAGCCGTTTCAGGCCGGTGCGCTGGAGATGCATCCCTTCCCCGTTCCGCACGACGCCCGCGAGCCGGTGCAATTCGTCATTGCCGACGGCCGCCATCGCCTGGGCGTGCTCACGGACGCCGGCTGTTCCACGCCTCACATCGAGCGCATGCTCGACCGCTGCGACGCGCTCGTGTTGGAGTGCAACCACGATCTGGCCATGCTTGAAGCGGGCCGCTATCCGCCCGCGCTCAAGCGGCGCATCGCCGGCCCCTATGGCCACCTTGACAATGGGGCGGCGGCGCGGCTGCTCGCCGCCCTGCAGCCGGGGCGCCTGCAGCATGTCGTCGCCGCCCACCTCAGCGAACAGAACAACCGGCCCGACTTGGCGCAAGCGGCACTGGCCGGCGCGCTGAACTGCGACCCGGCGTGGATCGGTGTCGCCAGCCAGGCCGAGGGCTTCGCCTGGCGTTCCCTGGCCTGAGCGAACGGCGCGGCCAGAAATAAAAAAGCCGGTCCGAAGACCGGCTTTTTTGCGAAGAATGAACCGGATTACTTCTTGGGCTCTTCTTTCGCGGGCTCGGCGGCCGGAGCGGCAGCAGCCGGGGCGGCGGCCGGAGCAGCGGCATCGGCGGGCTTCGCGGCGTCGGCGGCCGGAGCAGCGGGGGCAGGCGCCGGCGCGGGGGCCGGAGCAGCAGCCGGGGCCGGGGCGGGCGCCGGGGCAGCTTCTTCTTTCTTGCCGCAGGCGGACAGCGCCACGGCGACGAGAGCAGCAACGAGGAGAGAGTGTTTCATTGTTGATTTCCTTTATCGATAAAGAAAAAAAAGAAAACGGGTGTTGCGAAAAAACGGCCAAAATTCTGCGTGTTGGCCGAGGGTCACCCGGCCAAGCAAAAATTTTAGCACAAATATTCCACTCCAATCCAATCGTACCGCCCGCTGGCCCGCACCAGGCGTGGCCCGGCGCGGTAGCCCGTCATAATCCGAGCGGGGTGAGCGGGGCCGCGGGCAGCGATTGCAGCCAGAGGTCATCGAAGCGCCGGCACCACCCCTGGACCTCGTCCGGCAGACCAAGCAGCAACTTGCCGCGGAAGTGATCGGTGTGAAAGCGCACCACCGCATGGGCGTTGTCGGCCACCATGAAGCAATCGGCCAGGTCGCGCAGGCCGTCGGGCGTCTGCCGCAGATGGCAGCAGTGGCTGAAGCGCCGGAACAGTTCCGCTACGCGCGGGCAATGACCGCTGACGTAGTCGACATCGTGTACGACGATGCGCAGGCTGCGGTCGCGTGCCCCGGACAGGAAGGCGGCGAGCATGTCGGCACGGGCGCGGCTTTCGATCCCGGTGCCGCGCAGATCGGGATCGAAGATGCGGACCTCGCGCGCGGCGGCGCCGAGCACGGCGTCTATGGCCTGCCGATACTCGAGGCGCGTGGCGAAGCGGGTCTCCTGGGCGGTGCCGGGCATGGCCTTCCTCACGGCTAGGCGTAAATCCTAGGCCAAGCCGTTCTCCGTTGCAATTCCCCGCCCGGCGCCTACAATTGCGCCTCTTTTTGCCGCACGGAACACCGATGCCCCAGGCTCTCATCGAATCCCTCGACCACGAAGGCCGCGGCGTGACCCGCGTGGAGGGCAAGACCGTCTTCGTGGATGGCGCCCTGCCGCTGGAGCGCGTCGAGTTCTCCCCCTACCGCCGCAAGCCCAGCTACGAACTGGCCACGGCCAATCGCATCCTCGTCCCGAGCCCCATGCGCGTGGCGCCGCGCTGTCCGCATTTCGGCGTGTGCGGCGGCTGCAGCATGCAGCACTTCGATGCGGCCGGCCAGGCGGCCGCCAAGCAGCGCGTCCTGGAGGATGCGTTCTGGCACATCGCCCGCGTGCGCCCGGAAATGGTCTATGCGGCCGTCCATGGCCAGGCCTGGGGCTACCGGTCCCGGGCGCGCCTGTCGGTGCGGCTGGTGCCGAAGAAGGGGGGCGTGCTGGTCGGCTTCCACGAGCGGCGTTCCAGCTACGTCGCCGACATGGACAGTTGCGAGGTGATGCCGCCGGTGATCTCGGCACTGCTGCTGCGGTTGCGGGAGCTGGTCGGCGCGCTGTCGATCCGCGATCGGCTGCCGCAGATCGAGGTGGCCGTCGGCGATGCGGTGACGGTGCTGGTGCTGCGCATCCTGCAGCCCCTGACGCCCGGCGATGAGGCCCTGCTGCGCGCCTTCGCCGAGCGCCATGGCATCCAATTCTGGCTGCAGCCGGGCGGGCCGGAGAGCGCCCATCCCTTCCACCCTGCCGATGCGCCGCCCCTGGCCTATGCGCTCCCCGACTTCGACCTGCGCCTGCATTTCCGCCCGAACGAATTCACCCAGGTCAATCACGGCATCAACCGTACGCTGGTGCGCCGGGCCATCGCGCTGCTCGACCCGCGCCCCGGGGAGCGCATCGGCGACATGTTCTGCGGCCTGGGCAACTTCACCCTGCCCATCGCCCGGCGTGGCGCCCAGGCGGTTGGGGTCGAGGGCAGCCGGGCGCTGGTGGACCGGGCGCGGGAAAATGCCGAGCTGAACGGTTTGGCCGGGCGCACGGAGTATCACGTCGCCAACCTCTTCGAGGCCACGGCCGAGAGCCTGGCGGCCCTCGGCCGCTTCGACAAGCTGCTGGTGGACCCGCCGCGGGAAGGGGCCGTCGCCCTGGCGAAGGCGCTGGGCGAGGAGGCGCCGCGGCGCATCGTCTATGTCTCCTGCAGCCCGGCCACGCTGGCCCGCGATGCCGCGGTGCTGGTGCATGAAAAGGGCTATCGCCTGGTCGGGGCGGGCATCGCCAACATGTTCCCGCAGACCTCCCACGTGGAGTCGATCGCCCTCTTCCAAAAATAGAAAGGCGGCCGCAGCCGCCTTTCTCGCCGCAGTGGGTTCTGCTCAGTCGCGCTCGCCGGCGAAAGCCAGCAGCAGGTTGAGCAGATGCACGAACAGGTTGTAGATGTCCAGGTAGATCGCCAGCGTGGCGACGATGTAGTTGTCCTCGCCGCCCGTGACGACGCGGCTCACGTCGAACAGGATGTAGGCGGAGAAGATCAGTACGGCGATCGCCGAGATCGTCAGGGCCAGCGCCGGTACCTGGAGGAAGATGTTGGCGACCATCGCCAGCAGCAGCAGGATCACGCCGACGAAGAGGAACTTGCCCATGAAGCTGAAGTCCTTCTTCGTTACCGTGGCGATGCCGGCCAGGGTGAAGAAGATGCTGCCGGTGCCCGCCGCCGCCAGGGAGATCAGCGTGCCACCGTTGCGAAAGCCCAGGCTGACCTGCAGGATCGGACCGAGCATCAGGCCCATGAGGAAGGTCAAGCCCAGCAACAGCACGACGCCCATCCCGCTGTCCTTGTTCTTCTGGATGCCCCACATGAAGCCCCAGGCCACGGCCAGGAAGAGCAGGAAGGAGATGAAGGGACTGCCGGCCATGAAGGCGAAGTTGAGCTGCACGCCGAACAGGGCGCCGACTGCCGTGGGCACCATGGACAGGGCCAGCAGGAGATAGGTATTGCGCAGGACGCGGTTCTGCTGGAGCGCGCGCTCCTGCGAGGCTTGTCCGATGACTTGGTAGTTGGGTTGCATGGATTTCCTCCGGTGGGAAAAGCTGTCGGTCGTAAGACTAGCGAAGGCGGGCTAAAGTTTCAATCGGCTCCGGCCGGGCAAATGAGGCCTGCATGCTAAAATTTCAAGCGCGACGGAGGCGTGGCAGAGCGGTTGAATGCACCTGACTTGAAATCAGGCGTACCCGCAAGGGTACCGTGGGTTCGAATCCTACCGCCTCCGCCAGCTTACTCCTGCACCTCCCCCCTGACCGCATCCGCCCAGCAGTTCGGGGTTTCGTAGATGCGAACCCGTTCGAGTTTCAGGTGGTTACCGTAGGTGTCCCGATAGACGCGATCGAGGAGGTCAAAGGCGACCTGGGCCAGGTTCTCGGCAGTCGGCACCACGTCGAGGACGACGGTCTTGTGTCCGGGCAGGCTTTCCAGGAAACTGATCAGGGCCGCGTCGCCCCGATAGGCGAGGAAGGCGTGGTCCCAGGCATCCACCAGGTTTTCCTTGGCCAGGGTCTTGACGTCGGCAAAGTCCATCACCATGCCGTTTACCGGCGAGCCGGCCTGCCGGATGATGTCGCCCTGAAGGGTGATCTCGATGGCGTAGCGGTGGCCGTGCAGATGGCGGCACTGGCTGCGGTGGTCGGGAATGCGGTGCCCCGTGTCGAACTCGAGGCGGCGGGTGATGCGCATGGGAACTCACGCGAACGCTTCGGTGGGGCCGATTATAGCACCGGGACGCAATGGCCCCGGCGCCACTGGACATGAAGGCAACTGGGCAAAGACTGACGACGATCGACCACGACCGTGCCGCGGCGGGGCTGACCTACGTCTATCCGGTCGTCTCCCGCCGGGCGGGCGGCGTTTCGGTCGGCATCAACCTGAATCCGAACAACGCCTGCAACTGGCGCTGCATCTATTGCCAGGTGCCCGGCCTGAAGCGGGGCGCCGCGCCGCCCATCGACCTCGCCCTGCTCGAGCGGGAACTGCGCGGCTTCGTCGACGAATTGCTCCAAGGCGCCTTCATGGAGGCGCAGGTCCCGGAGGCGGCGCGCCGGATCGTTGACCTGGCCCTTTCCGGCAACGGCGAGCCGACCTCGGCGCGGGAATTCCCGGACGTGATCCGGCTCGCGGCGGCCGTGCTGCGCGATGCGGGCCTGGCCGGGGCGGTCCCGGTGCGCGTCATCACCAACGGCAGCCTGGTTTCCCGTCCCCATGTCGAGGCGGGCTTGCGCGCCCTCGGGGAGATCCGTGGCGAGGCCTGGTTCAAGGTGGATGCGGGGACGGCCGAAGGCTTTCGGCGCATCAACAGCGTGGCGCTCTCGCCGCAGACCGTGGTCCGCAACCTGCGGCACTGCGCCGGGCTGTGCCCGACCTGGGTGCAGACGTGCATGTTCGTCCTGGACGGCTCGCCGCCCGGGGAAAAAGAGATTGCCGCCTACCTGGAACTGCTGCGGCGGGCAGGGGTGGAGCATTTGCGCGGGGTGCATCTGTACGGGCTGGCACGCCCGTCGCTACAGCCCGAAGCGGCGCGGCTCTCGAACCTTTCCGAAGAAAGGCTCGAGGGGATCGCCCGGCGCGTACGCGCGCTGGGGCTGACGGTGCGCGTCAGCCCCTGACGCGGCTCAGTGGCCCTTCTTCGGCTTCGTCTTGGCCGCCTTCTTGAGCGACTTGAACAGCTCCGGGTCGGTGGACTTCAGGTATTCCACCACTTCCCAGTCGTCGCGCTTGATCTTGGCGATGTCGATTTGCTCCACGTGCACCAGGCGCAGCAACTGCTGCACCGGCCGGGGCATGTTGCGCCCGCTCTCGTAGCGCGAGCCGCCGCTCTGGGTTACGCCGACCTTGGACCAGAACTGCTGCTGGTTCAGGCCGAGTTTGCGCCGGATTTCACGTGCGTCGATATGATCGGTTTTCATTGTGGCCGTCCTTAAGTACGTAACTTCACGGGATAAATTAAGCCCAAAGGGACCTATAACTTAAGTTATAGTAACCGCAGTATAGCAATATCCGGCCAACATACAAGAGCAGCATATGCCCGCCGCCTTTCGGGCGCCAGGCGGGATGTTCCTGGCGGCAGGGGCCCCGGTGTGCCGCGGTGGGCGCGCGCCGCCCCCGGAAATCGGGTAAAATCCCGCGTTTTTCAACGCACTAGAAGCTTCGGCAAATGGCACTCATCGTTCAGAAATACGGCGGTACCTCGGTCGGGTCCCCGGAGCGGATCAAGAACGTCGCCCGGCGCGTGGCCAAATGGAAAGCCCAGGGGCATCAGCTCGTCGTCGTCGTGTCGGCGATGAGCGGGGAGACCAACCGCCTGATCGCGCTGGCCAAGGAGATCCAGGCCAACCCGGATTCGCGCGAACTCGACGTGGTCGTCGCCACCGGCGAGCAGGTGACCATCGGCCTGCTGTCCATGGCCCTGATGGAACTCGGCCTGAAGGCCAGGAGCTATACCGGCGGCCAGGTCCGCATCGTCACCGATAACGCCCACACCAAGGCGCGCATCGTCAGCATCGACGAGGACCGCCTGCGGGCGGACCTCGACGCCGGCCACGTGGTCGTTGTGGCAGGCTTCCAAGGCGTGGATGGGGAGGGCAACATCACCACCCTGGGCCGCGGCGGCTCCGACACCACGGGGGTGGCCCTGGCGGCGGCGCTGAAAGCCGACGAATGCCAGATTTATACGGACGTGGACGGTGTCTACACCACCGACCCGCGCATCGTGCCCGAGGCGCGCCGCCTGGACACCATCACCTTCGAGGAAATGCTGGAGATGGCCAGCCTCGGCTCCAAGGTGCTGCAGATCCGCTCCGTGGAATTCGCCGGCAAGTACAAGGTCAAGCTGCGTGTGCTCTCCAGTCTCGAGGAACTGGGCCAGGAGACTCCCGGCACGCTGATCACTTTCGAGGAAGACATCAAGATGGAACAACCGATCATTTCCGGCATCGCCTTCAACCGCGACGAAGCCAAGCTCACCGTGCTGGGCGTGCCCGATCGCCCCGGCATCGCCTACCAGATCCTCGGCCCCATTGCCGAGTCCCACGTGGACGTGGACATGATCGTCCAGAACGTCGGCCACGACGGCACGACCGACTTCTCGTTTACGGTCAACCGCAACGAATACGCCAAGACCCGCAAGATCCTGGAGGAGCAGATCAAGCCCCACATCGGCGCTCGCGCCGTCGAGGGCGACCCGAAGATCGCCAAGGTGTCGGTGGTGGGCGTCGGCATGCGCTCCCACGTCGGCATCGCCAGCAAGATGTTCCGCACCCTGGCCGAGGAAGGCATCAACATCCAGATGATCTCCACTTCGGAAATCAAGATTTCCGTGGTGATCGACGAGAAGTACCTGGAGCTCGCCGTGCGCGTGCTGCACAAGGCATTCGAGTTGGATCAAGTGGCGGCATGAGCAGGAAGCAGGGGCCCCGCTCCGCGGGGATGCGACCGCCCGCGAGTGTCGCAGGCTGCCGACAGCGGGGCGCTTCGATCTGAGTTTTGCGATCGGAGGCAGTCAGCGTGAATTGACCGGGCTGGGCGAAAAAGGTAAGATCGCCAGCCTTTTTAGTTCCGGCAAAACCTGCTGCGCAGGTGAGTCTGCACTGAAGCTTTGTTTTGGAGAGATGGCCGAGTGGTCGAAGGCGCTCCCCTGCTAAGGGAGTATACGGGCTAAAACCTGTATCGAGGGTTCGAATCCCTCTCTCTCCGCCAGTTTGATATAATTCCGTTCCACAATGCGCCCGTAGCTCAGTTGGATAGAGTACTTGGCTACGAACCAAGGGGTCGTGGGTTCAAATCCTGCCGGGCGCGCCAAATAATCAAGGGGTTGGCTTAGGTCAGCCCCTTTTCTTTTATAGCCGTGCCACATTCGTGGCGTTCCTGTCCCGCTCCTCAGTTACCGTTTGCACGTGCCGGCTTGTCCGGGTGAGACGGAGATCGTGGCACATTGACCGTGCGCCTGGCAGGGAGTAAATTTCTGTCGTCATAATGTGAAATGCATCGATTATGAAGGGGCGATACGCGCTGCGACTGGCTGTGCTGGTAATGCTTGTGCTCGGCTCGTTGGGGTCTGGGGTTGCTATCGGCGAAGAATGTGACGGGCAATATTTTTCTCCGCAGGACTACAAGAACGAGTTTCCATTGCAGCGTCCCGCTAAGGAATTTCTTGCGACCCTAAGAGGGGCTAGAGCAGGAGTTGCCGTTGAACAGCGCAACTTGGCAGTAAGTTACGAGACTGGCTATCTTGTCTCCAAATGCCAGGAAACAGCGATCTATTGGTACGGGCAGGCCGCTGCTTCCGGCGATGATGTCGCGAAAAAGTGGATCAGCAGGCACAAGATGTTCGCCGCACTGCGGAAGGGGCCAGAGTGTGTTGGGGATCAGTGCCTCGGCCCAGAAGCTGACGAAAGCCGCGTAGCGGTCTTGTACTCGAACGCCAATCGAAGCAACCATTTCTTTGCGCCAGTGACGATAAATGGACGTTCTGCCGAAGGGATGATTGATACGGGTGCCACAACGATTGCCATGAGTGTCGAGATGGCAAAGAGTTTCGGCATCAATTTCCTCGAAGGTGATGTGGGGCGAGCATCAACCGCCAACGGGAAAATTTCGATTATCCGTATAGTCGTGCCGCTGGTAGATGTGGCCGGGATAAAGCTTCGTAACGTGCCCGTGAGCGTGGGGATTACTGGTGAGATGCTAATTGGGATGAGTTTTCTGAGTCGCGTGAATGTGACGATGGCCCCCGGCGTCCTCACTATGACGAAACAGAACTGACTTGCCATCCAGTTAAACCTGACGGGATTACTTCCGAAACTCTGAAGCTACTCCCACGTGACAGGACTTCTTAGGGGATCCATTCCAGGCTAGCTGTTGCAACAGCTAGCCCCTTTCTTTTGTGGCGTTCAGCGGGTGCGGTCGAAGGCGGCCACTTCGCTCAAGCCCACCTGTTCGGCCAGGGCGGCGCGCTGGGCGCGTAGCGCCCCGTTGCCGGGCTGGGCGGCAATCAGTGCGGACAGGCGGTGGATGGCGTCATACCAGATGCCCTCGCGCGCATATATCCCGGCCTGGGCCGCCGGCGCGGGGTTGGTCTTCAGGGCATCGCGCAATTCCGCGGGCATATCCACCCGCTTGATGGCGCCGCCCGAGATGACGTCGCCGGAGCGATCCGCCGGGTCCGTGACCAGCGTCACCGTCCATTGATACTCTACGCCGGGGCTGAGCCGGATGCCGTGCCGGGCGAGGTCCAGGGCATGGATGGCCGGGCCGGCCACCTGGCCCAGGGGCAGTTCGAGCATGGGTTTTTCGCCGCTCTCGTCGATCAGGGTGATTTCGAGCTTCACCTGGGTCGGTTTCGAGATGAACCAGTAGAGCACCGGCTGTTCGGCGGTCGTCAGGCCGATGTGGTCGGGGGCGACCACGTAAATCCGTGGCAGGCTCTGCTCGGCGCCGCGGGAGCTTCCGCCGACCCGCCGGCTCGGCGCGCCGCGCAGCGGCGGCACATAGGCCGGTGCTGGAGCGGCCTGGAAGGTCGGCGCCCCGGGCGCCGCCTGCGCCCGGGCTATCGGAGACGCAAGGGCCACCGCCAGAGCGGCAAGGCTTACCGTCAACGCTTTCACCGGCTTTCTCCTCTTCTTGTCATGCGGGCTGCCTGCGGGCGATGATCCGTACCACCCGCACTTCCTGTCCCTTGCCCTTGAGATGCACGGCGCCCATGCTGGTGGTCTCGTAGCGCTCGCCCAGGTGTTTCAGGGTCGACTCGCTCACCAGTATCCGGCAATGCTCGCCCGCCGCCAGCCCGGGCCAGTCCTTGTCCATGCTTTCCAGGCGCGAGGCGATGTTCACCGCGTCGCCGATCACAGTGTATTCGAGGCGGTTCTTGCTGCCTAGGCTGCCGGCGACCACCGTCCCGGAGTTGATGCCTATGCGGATGGCGATGGGCGGCAGGCCCTGCGCCTGCCACAGGCCGTTCAGGCGGCGCACTTCCTCCCCCATGGCCAGGGCGCACTCGACGGCCCGCACGGCGTCCGCGGCGATCTCCGCTTCGCCGCGGCGCGGGAGCGGGGCGCCGAACACCGCCATGACGGCATCGCCGATGAACTTGTCCACCATGCCCTTGTGGGAAATGACGAGATCGGCCATCGCCTCCGTGTACATGTTCAGCCAGGTCATCAGCGCCTCCGCCGAGAGGCGCTCGGAGATGGTCGTGAAGCCGCGGATGTCCGAGAAGAGAATGGTGACGTCGAGGCGCTGCGGCACCGGACGCCCGCCGCCGACGAAGAACTCCTCGTGGTGATTCCATATCTCGCCCGCCACTTCCCGGGAGACGTAGCGCTCGAAGATCTGCATCAACTGGCCGCGCTGTTTCCTTTCCATCACCGAGAGATAGGCCAAGGTGAATAGGGAAGTCGTGCCCCAGGCCAGCGCCGGCGGCACCACCGGCAGCCACAGGTGCCCGGCCATGGCGAGGCGCCCGGCGGCGTAGATCGCCCCCCAGCCCAGGCAAAGGCCGAGGCCGAAGCGGTAAGGATTGCGCAGCGCCAGGCTCATCATGCCGCCCAGCAGGCACCACAGCGCCATCCAGGCCGTCTCGTAGCCCCCGCCCCAGACCCGGATCGGCGCCTCCCCGTCCACGGCGATGCGCAGGAGCTGGCTCACCGCGTGTCCGTGCACGGCGATGCCGTAGACCGTCTGGTCGGCATATTCGCTGTTGCTGAACGGCGTGGCGAAGAAGTCCTTCACGCTCTGGCCGGCCACACCGAGGATGACGACGCTTCCGCGCAAGGCCTCGGCGGGGACCCGGCCCGTGAGCAGCTCCGTGAGGCTGAGCCGCCGGAAGGGCGTCGGTCCGCCGGCAAAATCCAGCAGGAACTGGTAGCCGCCGGCATCGGCGTCCGCGTAGCCGCCGTCATCGGCCTCGAAGGGCGGGATGGTGTGCTTGCCGAGCTTGAGATGCGAGGGATCGGGAGAGCCGGCCTCCAGGGCGATGCCCAGGGGGCGCAGGTAGAGCAGGGCCAGGCGCAGGGCGAAACCGGTGTAGCTGGCCTGCCCGTCGTCGAGAAAGAGCAGGGCGCGGCGCACCAGGTCTCCCCGGTCCAGGGGCACGTCGGCGAAGCCCACCTGTTGCGGATCGGCGAACGGCGGCGGCGGGACGCCGGCTTCGCTCCCACCGCCGATCTTCGTCACGGCGATGATGTTCGGGTGCGCGCCCATCACGCGCTTGAAGTTGTCCTGGCCCTCGCCGCGCGGGGCGTCCCGATAGAGATCGATGCCGATCGCCGCCGGCTGTTGCGCCTGCAGTTTTTCCAAGGCCTGGGCCAGCAGCTCGTCGGTGAGCGGCCAGCCCCAGCGATTCAGATCTTCGTCCGAGGCCCCTACCAGGACGATGCGCGGATCCGTCGGGTGCTTGATGGCCTCGGCCCGCAGGTAATGGTCATAGGCCAGCAGTTCCAGCGGCTCGAGCCAGCCGGCTGAGCGTACCGTATACAGAAGCAGGAAGGCGGCCGCCGCCAGCAGACCGGTGACGAACCAGGAGGTGCGGACGAGCTTCCTGAGGGCGCCGGTCGCGGCCACGCTCACCGCCAATTGCCGATCAGGAGGAAGGGCGCCCAGTACCCCGGGTGGCGATAGCGCGGATCGGCGAGCACCTTGCGCTGCGCCGACTGCAGGGCTCGGGCCTTGGATACCTGCCCGGAGGCCAGTTCCCGGTAGAACCCGGTCATCAGCATGCTGGAGGCCTGGTCGCTCACGTACCAGAGCGTGGCGAGAGCGCTGCGCGCCCCGGCCTTGACCGCCACGCCGGCGAGTCCCAGGGCGGCCCGCTCGTCGCCCGCCGCCGTCCGGCAGGCGCTCAAGGTCAGCAACTCCACCGGGTCCTCGCGCAGGCGGCCGAATTTCATGTAGCCCTCGAGGTCGTCCATGGTGATCTTGCCGTCGTAGGCGAGGAGGAAACTCTTGCGCGGATCGCTTTCGATCTGGCCGTGGGAGGCGATGTGCACCACCGTGTACGCGGCGCTTTGCAGTTCGCGCTCGAAGTCGGGAATGACGAACTGGGCATCCTTGAGCGCCTTGCCGCCGAAGACGGACTGGATGGAACGCACCTCGGGATCCACGTAGGGCAGGGCCGGGAAGTTCTGCACCGATTCGGTGAGGCCGCCCAGGAGCGAATTGCCCTTGCGCCGGGATGCGGGCAGGTCATCGACCAGGCTCAAGCCCGGCGCTACGGCCACGGCGTAGGTGTCCACGAGAAAGCGCCGGCCGTCGTGCAGGGCGGCCAGCGGAATGCCCCGCAGCGGGCCGTCCGGGACGAACACCAGGGTATCGATGCCGTTGGCCTTGAGCTGCGCCTCGATCGGCCGGATCAGCCAGGCATAGAGCCGCCTGGCGTGGGGCAGGTACTCGTGGGTCGTGCGCTTTTCCAGCCGGCGCCGGAAGGCCTGGGCTTCCGCGGCCAGGCTCTTGCCATCCACTTCGAGACGCACCTGCTCCAGGCGCCCGGGCAGGCTGAGCAGCATCTCCACCCGGTCGGGCAGAAGAATCGGGTAGAGCACCACGGTGCCCTCGGGCACCTCGTCCAGGGAGCGCTTCTTCGCCTGCTGGCTGGCGACGCACTCGTCCTGGAAATAGTCCTCGAGCTCGACGGTCTTCAACTGCTCCACCGTCTCGCGGGCCCGGCGCAGCCAGCTCGTCCGCTGCATGCCTTCCGTGGCGCTCGCCCGGCGCAGCAGCAGGTCGGCATACTCCTGGAAGAGCGGGCCCACCGTGTCCCGGTAGGAGCCGCGGCTCACGCGCAGGTCGGCGATCAGGTCCTGGCGTATCGCCTGAAGGCTCGCCAGGGCCCGCTGGTAGGCGGCCATGGCGGCGTCGGCCTGGCCGGCGGCGGCCTGGGTGCGGGCCACTTGCCAATGCCAGCGGTAGAGGGCGTCGGGGGCCTGGGCGAGCTGGGCCAGGAACAAGGCGCGGCGGGCCAGGAGCAGGGCTTGCGCCCCCCGCCCGTTGGCGGCATAGAGCTCGCCCAGATGGCCCAGGGCGAAGGAGGCGGCGCGCGCGTCGCCCAGGCGGGCGGCAATGCGGCCGGCCTCGGCGAGCGACTGGTGGGCGGATTGCAGGGAACCGGGGCGGGCCGCCCGCTGGCCTTGCAGCCTGCCGATGGCGATCAACTGGTAGGCCTTGTCCGCCGAGTCGGCCGCCGCCGCGAGTTGCCGGCGGGCTTCGTCCAGCAGGGTGTCGGCGGTATCCGCGTTCCCATCCCGCAGGCTTTGCCGGGCGCCGTTCAAGGCCGCCCGGGCGAAGTGCCCCGGGTCGCCGGCGCGGGCCGCGGCGCGCAGGGCCGCGTCGAACGCCATGGAGGCCTGCTGCGGGCGTTCCTCGATCAGCTCCAGTTGTGCCAGATCGTTGAGCAGCGCCGACTCCAGGTTCGGCGCGCCCTTCGTGCGGACTTGGGCCAGGGCCGCTTCCAGGTTCTGCCGTGCCGGCCCCGGCAGCCCGGCGAGCAGATAGGCCTGGCCCAGGGCGCCGAGGGCGCCGGCCGAAGGCGCCGGCCCGGCCGTGGCGCGGGCTGCGGCCAAAGCCTGCTCGAGCTCGCGCAAGGCCTCCCGGCGCTTGCCCTGGGCCTGCAACTGCCCGGCGGCGGCCGGGATGAGCGGGTCGTCGTAGCGGCTGGCGAAGAGTTCGTCCGGGCCTTGCGGCAAGCCGCCGTTGCCTACGCCGACGAAGCTGCTCGAGGCGCTGCGGCCGGCGCGACCGGCACAGGAATCCCGCAGGAGGAGCGAGGCGTCGAGGAACTGGCTGGGCAGCACCGTCAGTCCGGAACCCACATCCACGTTGGGCGAGCTCACTTCGATGCTGCCGGCTATGCCCAGTTCGGAGGAGGCCTCGATGCGGCTGTCCACGGAGGAGACCAGGTGGTCGGTGACGATGCGGATGTTGCCCCCGTTGCCGCCATAGGCATTGGCCTGGATGAGGCCGTTGTTGAGGACGACGAAGCGCGGGTCGATGTCGATGTTGCCGCCGTTGCCGATGCCGCTGCCGACCGAGGTGATGATGCGGCTGCCGCTGAGCTTGAGCTGCTCGCCGGCCTCCAGCGTGATGTTGCCCCCGTCCGCGTGGTCCGCCCGGGTGGCGATCTGGGCGCCGGCCGAGAGGACGAGCGCATCGTCGGTGCCGATATAGATGCCGCCGGCGTTGCCCGGTCCGCGGGATTCGGCGCCGATGCGCGTCGGGGTGCCGTCGCCGCCCAGGCCGGCGAGCTCGACGCGGCCCGCCATGATCTCTACGTTGCCGCCGTTTCCCGCCCCGGGCCCGGTGCCCAGGGTGGCGCTGCTGATCTCGGCGCCGGACCCCATCGTCAGCCGGCCCGCCTCGACGGAGACATAGCCCGCCTGTCCCGGTCCGTGCGTCTGGGCGAAGATGCCGCTCGCCTCCCCCTCCGGCGTCATGCCGGTAATCGACAGGGCATCGCTCACTGTTACGGAAACCCAGCCGCTGTTCCCCGCCCCTGCCATTTCGCCGTGGGAGGCACTGCTGATGCGTCCGCCGCCGCGCAGCTCGATGCTGCCGGCGTCGATGGTGATCGAGCCCGCCGAGCCCGGGCCGTAGGTGCTGGTGTAGATGCCGCTGGGGAAGCCATCCGGGCCGGCGCCGGAGATCAGGATGGAGCCGCTGGTCACGCCGATGATGCCTTCGCCCCGGGCGTTGGCCATCTCGCCCAGGCTGCTGGCGCTGACAAGTCCGCCATCCACCAGCTCGAGGCGCCCGCTTTCGATGATGATGTCGCCGGCGAAGGCGGTGCCCTCGCTGTTCGTATAGATGCCGCTGCGGTTGCCGCTGGCATGGACGCCGGCGACGCGCAGGGTATCCGTGGCGCTCACGGTAATGTTGGCCCAGGTGCTGGTGTCGCCAGTCCCGCCGTAGGCAGTGGAGCTGACGAGGCCGCCGTCGGCGAGCTCGATGTTGCGGCCGGACAGGCTGATGTTGCCGGCGGCGCCCGGACCGTTGCTGTCGGAGACGATCTGGCTCGCCCGGCCGCCGGCATTGACGCCGGAAACGCTGATATCGGTGCTCGCCGTGATGTCGATGCCGCCGCTGCGGCCCGACCCCGTCTCGGTGCCGAAGGTGCCGCTGCTGATGGTGCCGCCGTCGGTGAGGCGCAGGCTTTCGGTTTCCAGGGAGATGTAGCCGGCGTCGCCCGGACCATAGGTTTCCGCCACCAGGGCGCTGGGATAGCCGTTGCTGCCGACACCGGAGATCCGGGTTTCGCCGGCGCTGGAAACGGAAATATAGCCGCCGTCGCCGGCGCCGCCCATGGTGCCGAAGGACGTGCTGTTGATCTGCGCCCCGTCGAGCAGCGCCAGTTCCGCCGCGTTCAGGGTGATGAAGCCCGCCGCGCCCGGTCCCCAGGTGGTGGCGAAGACGCCGCTTACCCGACCGTTGGCGCCGACGCCCGTGAGGCGCGCCGCGCCACTGACCTCGATGAAAACCCCGCCGCCGGAACCGGCCTCCTGCATGGTGCCCAGGCTGGTGCTGCTGATCTGCCCGCCGCCGGACAGATCCAGGCTGCCGACCCCGATTTGCAGGTAGCCGGCGGAGCCCTCGCCCCAGGTGTCGGCGAATATCCCGCTCGAATAGCCGGTGGCCCCTGCGCCCGTCACCCGCAGGGTGCCGGTGGTGGTGAGGTAGACGTAGCCGCCGGCGCCCGCGCCCGGCATCGTGCCGAAGCTCGTGCTGCTGATCTGGCCCCCGGAGGACAGTTCCAGGCTCTCCGCTTCGATCTGCAGGTAGCCGGCGTCGCCCGGCCCGGAACTCTCGCTGAATACGCCGCTGGGGTCGCGGCTGCCGTTGGCGCCGATGCCGGAGACCGCTATGGCGCCGGCCTTGAGGATGACCGTGCCGCCGTTGCCGGCCCCGTCCATCGTGCCGGAGGTCGTGCTCGCGATCCGCCCGCCCTCGGCTAGGTCGACGCGGCCGGCGTCGACGCTGATGTAGCCGGCGGCGCCCGGGCCTTCGGTGTTGGCGAAGATGCCGCTCTTCCGTCCCCCGACGCTGGTGCCGGTGATGGCCAGGGTGCCCGTGGCCGTCGCACTGATGAAGCCGCCGCTCCCCGCTCCGGGGTCCGTGCCATAGCTCGTGCTGCCGAGCTGGCCGCCGCCGCGCAGGGTGATATCGCCCGCCGTGACGTAGAGGTTGCCGGCGTAGCCGGCCCCGTAGGTGTTGGCGAAGATGCCGGAGGAACGGCCGGTGGGACCGACCCCGTCGATCAGGAGGCGCTCGCCGGCGGTGATCGCCACGTAGCCGCCCCAGCCGGCATCTGCGCCGGTGTCGTAGGCGGTGCTGCTGATCTGCGCCCCTTCGGTGAGTTCCAGCACTGGGGAGGAAATCGTGACATAGCCGGCCGCGCCGGTGCCGTTCGAATCCGCCCGGATGCCGCTTATGCGGCCGTTGGCGTTGACGCCGGAGAGTTCGATCGCGCTTGCCGCGCTGACGGTTATGCTGCCGCCCCCGCCCGCGCCGCTCATGTCCCCGTAGGTGGACGTGCTGATGACCCCGCCGTTGCGCAAGCCCAGCGTGTCGGTGGAGAGGCTCACATGGCCGGGGGCGCCGGGGCCGAAGCTGATCGCCGTGATGCCGCTGGGAAAGCCCCCGGAATTGACCCCGGAAAACAGCACCGAATCGCGCACGTCCACGAGGATCGCCCCGCCGCTGCCGGCGAAGGCCATCTCGCCGAAGCTGTTGCTCTTGATCTGGGCGCCGTCGCGCAGATCGATCGAGCCCGCTTCGACGGCCACCGCCCCGGCGTCGCCCGTGGCGTAGGCCTCCGTGCCGATGGCGCTGCTGTCGCCCGAGGCGTCCTCCCCGGAGGCGGACAGCGCGCCGGTGAGAGTGACATGCACCCCGCCGCTCGCTCCGGCGGCCTCGCTGCTGGATTGGATCTTGCTGCCCAGGGCGAGGGCAGCGTCGGCGGCGGCCACCCGCACGTCGCCGCCGACGCCCTCCCCAGACGTGGTGGACCCGATGGTGCCCGTGCCCAAGGACAGGCTACCGGCGGCCTCCACCTGGATTTCCCCGGCCTGCGCCGCCGTGGCGTTTTCTGAGCGCACCGTGGATCGATTGAGGGTGATGCGCCCCCCGAAGATGCGTATCGCCCCCGGTGGGGTCTCCCCCAGGCCGGCCGCGGAGACCGTGCTGTCCGTGAGGGTCACCGCGCCGTCGGACTGGCTGCGCAACTCGACGCCGCCGCCCTGGCTCGACAGGGTGGCGCCGGTGAGGGAGACATCGCCACCGGACAGGGCCAGGGTCTTGCCCGCGCCCGCGGACAGGGTAGCCCCATTGACTTCGAGGGCCGCGCCTTGGCCGAGAAAGCCGAACGCCGCCGGTTCGGCGGCGGTGAGTGTGCTTGCCCCCGGGTCGCTCGCGTGGAACAGGGCGTCGTCGGCCAGACGCAGGTAATCGGCCGTGCTGATGTGGACCGAGCCGCTCACGTCCAGGGAGGCGTTCGGCCCGAAGACGATGCCGGCGGGGTTGAGCAGGTAGAAGTTGGCGCCGGCGATGGTGGAGGCGATGCGCCCATCGATGTTCGAAATACCGCCCCCCGTCACGCGGCTGATGACGTTGGTGACCGACCCCGGGCCGGAGAAGGTGGCGGATTCCCCCGTGGTGAGGCCGAAAGCGGAAAAGGAATGGAAGAGGTTGCCGCCCACTTGGCGCCCGAGGTCGGCGGTGATGGAGAAATTCGGCCCGGCCAGGGCTCCGGCGCGCCCGAGCGTCCCATCCAGCACCACCTCGGCGCCGGCCGCCGATGCCCCGAGGGCGGCGGCCAGTGCCAACGCGAGCTTGCCCTTGCTTCCCCGTCCCATGGCCTTTTCCTCAGAAATGCCTTTGCAGGACAAACTTCATGTGTATGCCCTTGTCCTGCAAGTCGTTCGTCGTCCCGGCGATCCGCTTGCGCTTGCCGGCCCAGTAGAGCTGGGCGTAGGCGTCCTCCGCCACATCCCAGCGCAGGCCGGGGCCGGCGCCCCAGAGGGATTCCTTGGCTCCATCCTTGTCCCAGGCCTGGCCCGCATCCACGAACAGGGCCAGGGCCAGCCGCCCGTCCCCCTGGGGCGAGAGGGCCGGCAACGGAAGATGGCCCACCGGGACGCGCACTTCCGCCGAGCCGGCCCAGCCGCGGTCGCGCACGATCCGGTTCTCGCGGAAGCCGCGCACGCTGTCGGCGCCGCCGATGGCGAATTTTTCCAGGGGCAGCAGGGGCGAATCGGCCGACTGCAGGTCGCCGCGCAGGATCAACTGGGCGCCTGCCGCGTCAAGCCGCCGCACCCATTGCGCCTGGGCCAGGCCGGCGACGAAGCGGGAATCCGGCAAGCTCCCGCCATTGCGGGTGGCGCCGAAGGCGTCCAGGCCGAAGCTGAGCACGCCCCGCGCCGAAAACACATGGTCCTGGCCGCGATCGAGCCATTCGCCCGACAGGCGCAGGGCGGCGACGCGGCTCCCCCCGTTCTGGACGCCGGGGGAAAAGGAAAACCGCTCGCCGGCAAGGCGGGTCGTGGCTTCGCGCAGGGAGAGGGCGGCGCCCAGGATCAGGCTGCGCTGCAAGGAGCGCAGCCACGGATGGCGCAGGCCGATCTCGAAGGTCTCCGACAGGCTGTCGATGTTCAGGGCCCGGAACGGCTCCTCGATCACAAGCGAAGTGTTCTTCTCATAGCGCAGGTTGAGCTGGGTGTCGCGCACCGAGACCGGCAGCGCGGCGCTCAGGGCGTAGTCGTCGAGGCCGCGGGTTTTTCCCAGGCGCAGGGTCCAACTGTCGGCCATGCCGAGCAGGTTGCGGGCGGCGCCGAGCAGCTCGATCCGGTTCGAGCCGACGCTCGGCGAACGGTTGTTGGCGACCGATAGGCCAAGGCTGTGGCGCGGGGCCTCCGTCACCGCCACCCGCAGCACGCTCTCGCCCGGGCGCGCGCCGGGCGCCAGTTCGGCGTTCATGCGTTCGATCTGGGAATCCTGCAGCATGAGCTGCATGCGCTCCTGGAGCGCCGGGACACGGAGGGGCGAGCCGGCACCGGCCAGCAGCCGGGAGCTGATGTGGGCGGGATCGAAACGGTGCTCGCCGCCGATCTCCACCCGGCTCAGGATGCCTTCGACGATCTGCAGGGTGAGGACGCCCTCGCGCAGCTCCTGGTCGGGGATGAGGGCGCCCGAATTGATGTAGCCCGCATCCACATACAGGCGCGTCAGGCGCAGCCGCAGTTCCTCGAGTTCCTCGTTGCCGATGGGGCGGTCCAGGAAGGGAGCGGCTTGGGCCTCCAGGGCCTCCCGGGAGAACACCGTGGCGCCGACGATCTCGAACCGCCGCACCGTGATCAGCAGGCCCGCCGAGAGCCGCCCGTCCCGCGGGAGCAGGGAGGTGGCATCGGGCAGTGCAAACTCCGGCCGGCGCGGCGCCGCGTCCAGTCTCGGTGGTTCGGGCCGCGCCTGTCCCGGACGGTCGACCGGCGGGCTGTACCCCGGGCCCGGGGCTTGCGCCCGGCCGTCCCAGGGCAGGCCGGCGAGCAGCGGCACGAGGATGAAACAAAACCGCAGACGCACGGTAAGCGGCCTCCCATTTGGACGTTCTTGTTGCGCCGGGCTAGCGGCCGGCTGGATGGCGCGATTCTATCAGGCGACAAACCGCGGTCGGCGTACGCGTAGGGCGCATTAGCCGCTTGCGGCGTTATGCGCCGGATGTCATTCGGCGCAATACGCTGCGCCCTTCGCCAGGCTCAGGGCAGGCTTATTGCGCCCTACGGGGGGCATCGCGAACGCCTCTTAGCGCGGGAGGTAGCCCGGCGGGGGAGGTGGGTAGCCACGGCCCGTGTCGGGGACGTAGCGGCCCGACACCGGGATGCGGTGGCCTTTGGCGTACATGCATTGGGCGTAGGCGTGGTCGTAGCGCTGCTGCAGCCCATGAGCCGAGGCGTCGGCGGCGCCGGTCCCGGCCAGGCTGCCCACCAGCAGGCCGGTGCCCGCACCCACGGCCGCGCCCCGGCTGCCGTCGATGGCCGCCCCGGCCACGGCGCCCACCGCCGTGCCGACGGCGGCGCTGCGCACGCCGCTCTCGCTCTGCGCCTGTTCCGGCGTCGTGCCGCCCACTTGCCCGTGGGCATACTGCCGGCACAGGGCGTCGTCGCCACGGAACTGCTCGAAGCTCTTGCCGGTGCCCGGCAGCACGAGCATGCCGGGCCCGCTGGGCATGGTGGTGCACGCCCCGAGCAGGAGCAGCGCGGCGAGGGCGGGGATTCTCAGTCTCTGCGGCATGGCGGGGAGACGATGCCTATTGCGGCGGGGAAGGCGGGACCCTTTGCCAGCCGCCCGGGCATTCCTGGACGTAGGGGTAGTAGCCCTTCGGCTCGGCGCAGTAATGCCAATAGGCTGGCGCCGCCTCCTGGCCTTGCTCGATATAGACCGGTGGCGGGGCGGGCCTGACGACCACGGGTGGATAGTAGTAGTAGGGCGAGGGCCAGGACCAGACGAGGGGCGCGCTGAAGAAAATCCCGATGTTGCGATGCCGATGCCCACGCCAATAGCCGTGACGGACCCCGACCGCGCCATGACGAGGACCGTCACCGATCCGGACCTGGCCCGGCCGATGGCCGTGGCCGCGATCCGCCCAGGCGGGTTCGCCGGCCCCGGCGATGCCCAGCAGCGCCAGCGCGAGCCCCAGCTTGATCCAGTTCATGGCCATCTTCTCGCCCGCCCCTTCAAAGCTTACGACCGCCTTCGTTCACCGCGAATTCAGGGAAATTGGTAACAAATTGTTGTTGCCGCCCCTGGGCGGCTCGCCGACGCCGGCGGATGCTATAAAACACAATGGAGGGGAGTGGCGACTCGGCAGCCTGGCTGCGAGGAGGGTCCCATGGAACGGGCTTTGACGCCGCGCCTCTCGACGGGCGTGGCCGGCATCGACGAGATTCTCGGCGGTGGCTTCATCGCCGGGCGCTCCTACCTGGTGCGCGGCGGCCCCGGCACCGGCAAGACGATGCTCGGGCTGCACTTCCTGGCCGCCGGCGCGGCCCGGGGCGAGCGCACGCTGTTCATCTCCCTGGAGGAGCCGGAGCAGCAACTTCGCGAGGATGCCCTGGCCATCGGCATGGATCTTCAGGGCGTGGAATTCCTCGACCTCAGCCCGCAGCCGGAATTCTTCACCGAGGGCAAGCTCTACGACATCTTCACGCCGGCCGAGGTGGAGCGGGAGCCCACCACGCGCAAGATCATCGAGCGCGTCGAGGCGCTCCGGCCCGAGCGGGTGTTCCTCGACGCCGTCACCCAGTTCCGCTACCTGTGCAGCGACGACTTCCAGTTCCACCAGCAGGTGCTGTCCTTCATCCGCTTCCTGCGCGACAAGGGAGTGACCCTGGTCATGACCTCCGAGGGCAGCGCCATTGCGCCCGACGACGACCTGCAGTTCCTGTGCGACGGCGTGCTGCACCTGGACTTCGCGGCGGAAGTGCGCAGCCTGCGCGTGGCCAAGTTCCGCAGCGCCGACTTCCGTGGCGGTACGCACTCGCTGCGCCTTACGGACCGCGGCATGCAAGTCTATCCGCGCCTGCTGGCCGAGCGCCACGGCCGCGAATTCACACCGGAGTCCATCTCCTCGGGCGTGCCCGAACTGGACCGGCTGCTGCAAGGCGGACTGGAACGCGGCACGGTGACGGTGATCACGGGCCCGAGCGGAGTAGGCAAGACCACCCTGGGTTTGTCCTTCATGAAGGAGGCGGCGCAGCGCGGCGAACGCTCGGTGGTCTACAGCTTCGAGGAGGATATCGGCACCATGCTGCGCCGCTCCGAGCAGATCGCCATCCCGGTCGGCGCCATGATCGCGGGCGGCAGCCTGTCGCTGGTCCAGGTGGAGCCCCTGCGCTACACGCCGGACGAGTTCTGCAGCCTGGTGCGCCAGGAGGTGGAGGAGCGGCACGCTTCAATCGTCATGCTGGACAGCGTGAGCGGCTACCGGCTGTGCATGCAGGGCGAGGACCTGGTGCGCCAGATCCACGCCCTGGGCTCCTACCTGCGCAACATGGGCGTGACGGGCATCCTCGTAAACGAGACCGAGTCCATCACCGGGGCCTTCCGGGTCACCGAGATCGGAGTCAGCTATGTGACGGACAACATCGTCTTCCTGCATTACATCGAGATCGACGGCGAACTGCGCCGGGCCATCGGCGTCCTGAAGAAGCGCATGAGCGGCTTCGAGAGCGCCATGCGGGAATTCCGCATCACGCCCCGGGGCCTGACGGTGGGCGAACCCCTCAAGGGCCTGCGCGGCCTGCTCACCGGGGAGCCGGAATGGGCCGGGCCGGCGCGGGGAGGGCGCCGCCGTGGCTGAGGCGCAGGTGGGCGAGACGGGCGCCCAGGTGATCCTGCTCGTCGGCGCCAATCCGCGCAACCTGGAGCTGCTGGCGGACTTCCTTGGGCGCCAAGGCTATTGCGTGGTGCCCGGGGACAGCGTGGAAGCCTGCGACCGGGACCTGTGCGTCCGCTGCGGCGGGCGGCCGGTGGCCCTGGCCCTGATCGATATCGCCGGGCTCGACCTGCGCGGCTGGGAAGGCTGCAAGTGCCTGTGCGGACGGCAAGTGCCCGTGCTGGTGCTGTCGCGCCGGACGGATTCTCATGTGCGCGAGGCCTGGCTGGCCAACGGCGCCCGCGCCGTGCTGGCCAAACCCCTGGCCCCCCGCGACCTGCTGGGCACCATCCGCGGCCTATTGGGAAACTAGGTGTGGACCGCATCCTGCTGTGCATGGACAACCTGGAGAACCGGCGGCTGCTGGCCGACTGGCTCGCCGTGCAGCACCACGTGCTGCTGCCGGGCTCCCCGGAGATGCTGGACGAGCCCTTCGACCTGTGCGTGATGGATGGCCCGGCGCTCAAGCGCCTGGGCGAGGCCGTGCGGGCGCGCAAGGCGCAGGAGGCGCCAGTGCTTGTGCCCTTCCTGCTGGTGACGGCGCGCCGCGAGGCGGGGCTTGCCACGGGTGAGCTGTGGCAGACCGTGGATGAGCTCATCACCACGCCGATCGACAAGGCCGAGCTGGATGCCCGCTTGCGGGCGCTGCTGCGCATGCGCCAGCTCTCGGTGGAGCTCAAGGTGAGCAACGACGCGCGCCTGCGGCGCCTGACCCGATTCGACGCCCTGACCGACCTGCCCAACCGGACGCAGTTGCTCGAGCGCCTCGTGCCCGCGCTCGCCGAGGCCCGGACCATGGGCCGGCGGGTGGTGCTGCTCTACCTCGACCTGGATCGCTTCAAGGAAGTCAATGAATCCTTCGGCTACGTCTACGGCGACATGCTCCTGCAGGCCATCGCCGGGCGCTTGGCGGCGGGCCTCGGTGTGGCCGATACCGTGGCGCGCATCGGCGGCGACGAATTCGCCATCGCCGCCTTCGCCCAGGCGCGCTGGGGTCGCGGCGGCGCCGATCTGGCAGACGCGGTGCTGGGGGCGTTCGCCGCGCCGTTTCGCGTGCTGGGCCGCGAGATGTACAGCAGCGTCAGCGTCGGCGTCGCCCACTACCCGGACGACGCCCGGGATGGCCCGAGCCTGCTGCGCCAGGCGGAGACCGCCATGTACCGGGCCAAGGCGCGGGGCGGCAACACCTGGTGCTTCTTTGCGGAGGCCATGCACGAGCAGGTGCAGGAGCGGCTCGATCTCGAAACCGCCCTGCGCCAGGCGGTGGAAAGCCAGAGCTTCGCCCTGCACTACCAGCCCAAGGTGGACATCGCCAGCGGCCGGCTTGTGGGCCTGGAAGCGCTGCTGCGCTGGAACCATCCGCGGCGGGGCGCGATCTCGCCGGCGAAGCTCATTCCCATCGCCGAGGAAACCGGCCTGATCGTTCCCATCGGCGAATGGGTGCTGCGGGCGGCCTGCCTGCAACACCGGGCCTGGGGACGGGAGGGTT
>CAYZLI010000002.1:0-1864 GCA_964479195.1 uncultured Rhodocyclaceae bacterium | reverse complement strand
GAATGGGTGCTGCGGGCGGCCTGCCTGCAACACCGGGCCTGGGGACGGGAGGGTTTCGCGGCGCCGCCCATTGCCGTCAACCTGTCCATCCGCCAGTTCGGCGGGCGCATCGAGGAGACGGTGGCGGCTGTGCTCCGTCAGACGGGCCTGGCGCCCGCCAGCCTGGAGCTGGAAATCACCGAGAGCAGCGTCATGCAGGACCCGGACAATTCCATCCGCACCTTGAATGCCCTGCGCAGGATGGGAATCGCCTTTGCCATCGACGATTTCGGCACGGGCTATTCGTCCATGAGCCACCTCAAACGCTTTCCCCTGGCGGCGCTCAAGGTGGACCAGTCCTTCGTGCGCGACCTGGAATCCGACGAGGACAGCCGGAGCATCGTCGGTGCCATCGTCACGCTGGCCCACAGCCTCAAGCTGGCGGTGGTGGCCGAGGGCGTGGAGAGCGCCGGCCAGCTCGCCTTCCTGCGCGAGCTGGGCTGCGAGGCGGCCCAGGGCTTCTATTTCAGCCCGCCCCTGCCGCCGGAGGATTGCCCGCGGTTCGCCGCCGGCCCCGTAATGCCCCTGGGAGCGCCGGCGGCTTGAGGCTTTTCAGGGCAGGATCTGGAAGGTGGTCATCATGCCGGCATTGATGTGGTCGGCCACGTGGCAGTGGAACAGCCACTCGCCCGGGTTGTCGGCGTTGATGTCCACGGTCACCATGGTGGCGGGCTGCATCTCGACGACGTCGGTGCGCCGCGCCGCCATGAACGCGCCCACCGTCACCACCTTGCCGTGCCAATGGGCCGAGTGCTGGTCTACTTCATTGCCCATGGCCATGGCGTACCAGCGCACCCGCTCGCCGTTCTTCATCACCAGGCCCCGGAGGTTGCCGAAGATGTAGCCGTTGATGGCGTGCATCAGCCCCGGCTCCTCCCCACCCAACTCGTCGAAGACCTGGAGGGAGGTGATGAACTCCCGGTCCACGTCCTTCGGGCTGCCGTCGGGCCGGGCCATGCCCTTCCGGGTGATGATGAGAGCCCCTTGCAGGCCGAGGTTGATGTCCGCCGGCTCGTCCACGTGGGAGTGGTACCACCAGACCTTGGAACTGGGGTCGCCCATTGCCGGGGCGCTGTCCGCATCGGCCTCCCAGCGGTAGTTGAAGCACTGGCCGGGAGGAATGGCCGCGCCGGCCCCCGGGGGCTGGCGGTTTTGGACGCCCGTGTAGTGGGCGCCTTCATTGTCCTTCGTATAGCGGAAGCCATGGGGGTGCATGCCCAGCCGCCGCGGCTCTCCCGTGGCCGGGTCGAGCGAAGTGGTGCGGTTGCAGAAATGGACGAGGACGGTGTCGCCTTCCTCGGCGCGAATGATGGGGCCGAGGACGCCCAGCCATTCGGGCTGGGGCTTCTTCACGCGGAAGCTCCCGTCTGTGTACTCGATGAAGCGCACCTTGTTGAAGATGTGACTGTTGGTCCAGGGTTCGGGGATGGGGCAGGGGGCGCTGTCCAGGCAGTGGATCAGGTTCTGGCCGCTCGGCGCGAAATCCCAGACCACGTCCTCGGCGGTAACGTAGTAATGGCGGGTGCGCGCCGCCGCGGCATCCGTGGCTGCGAGCGCCAGGGCCAAGGCGGCGGCGAGGCCAGCCATCCATTTGCGGGTGTTCATGATCAGCCTCCAGTCTGCGAGTTGAGGAACTCAACTTGGATGGAAGCCCATGCCGGGCAGGCGTGCCATACCGCAGAACCCTACTGGTGGCGTACGCCTCCGTAGGTGCGCGCTACAGGGGCGTCGGCATCGTAGGGTGCAATAGCGGAGCGTATTGCACCGGATGACAGGCTCCGGGTGCGGCGCGCCGAAGATGTCCATTCGGCGCAATGCGCTTCGC
>CAYZLI010000001.1:27538-93198 GCA_964479195.1 uncultured Rhodocyclaceae bacterium | reverse complement strand
TGTCACCCCGGATTCGTTCTCGGACGGCGGGCGCTTCTTCGATCCGCGCCGGGCCGTCGAACACGGCCGACGGCTGGTGGAGGAGGGGGCCGACATGCTCGACATCGGCGGCGAGTCCTCGCGCCCGGGGGCGACGCCGGTGTCGGCGCGGGACGAGCTCCAGCGGGTGCTGCCGGTGATTGAAGCGTTGGTCGACACCGGCGTGCCGATCTCAGTGGATACGGTCAAGCCGGAGGTGATGCGCGAGGCCGTTGCCGCCGGCGCCGACATCATCAACGACATCGGGGCGCTGCAGGCGCCCGGCGCCCTGGAGGCGGCGGCCGGTTCCCGCGCCGCCGTGTGCCTGATGCACATGCGGGGCGAGCCGCGCACCATGCAGCAGGAACCGCGCTACGGCGACGTGGTGGCGGAGGTGCGGGAGTTCCTGGCGCAGCGCGTGGCGGCGGCGCAGGCGGCGGGCATCGGGCCGGAGCGGATCATCGTCGACCCGGGCTTCGGCTTCGGCAAGCTGCTGGAGCACAACCTCGTCCTGTTGCGCCAGCTCGACCGCTTTGCCGGCCTCGGCGCGGCGGTACTGGTTGGCATTTCGCGCAAGTCCATGCTCGGCCAGATCACCGGTCGGCCCGTCGGCGAGCGGCTGCCGGGCGGCCTGGCCGCGGCGCTCATCGCCGTGCAAAAAGGGGCTAGAATCCTGCGCGTTCATGATGTGGCGGCGACCAAGGATGCGCTGGCGGTTCTGGCCGCCGTCGACGCCGGGTCGTAGGGGGAGGCATGGCGAGAAAGTACTTCGGCACGGATGGCGTGCGGGGCACGGTGGGCGAGGCGCCCATCACGCCGGATTTCGTCCTGCGCCTGGGCTATGCGGCGGGCACGACGCTCGTCGCGCGGGAACACCTGCCGGCGGGGGAGCACCCGGCGGTGCTGATCGGCAAGGACACCCGTATTTCCGGCTACATGCTGGAAGCGGCGCTGGAGGCAGGCTTTGCCGCCGCCGGCGTCGATGTGATGCTCACCGGCCCGCTGCCGACGCCGGCGATCGCCTACCTGACGCGGGCGCTGCGCCTGCAGGCCGGCATCGTCATATCGGCCTCCCACAATCCCTATCCGGACAACGGCATCAAGTTCTTCGCCGCCTCGGGCACGAAGCTGCCGGATGCGGTCGAGGCCGAGATCGAGGCGCGGCTGGAGCAGCCAATCGGCTGCGCGGCGCCGGCGCATCTGGGCAAGGCCCGCCGCGTCGATGACGCCGCGGGGCGCTACATCGAATTCTGCAAGAGCACCTTCCCCACCGAGCTAGACCTGCGCGGCCTGAAGATCGTCGTCGATTGCGCCCATGGCGCCGCCTATCACATCGCCCCGAAGGTTTTCCACGAACTGGGGGCGGAAATCGTCGCCGTAGGCGCCGAGCCCGATGGGCTGAACATCAACGCCGGGGTGGGGGCGACCTCCCCGCAGTCGCTGCGGGCGGCTGTGCAGACCCATGGTGCCGATCTCGGCGTGGCCCTGGACGGTGATGGCGACCGGGTGCTGATGGCCGACAAGGCGGGCCGGCTCTATGACGGCGACCAGCTCATGTACGTCATCGCCCGCCAGCGCCTGGGCAATGGCGGCCTGGCCGGTGTGGTCGGCACGCTGATGACCAACCTGGGCCTGGAGCATGCGCTGGCCAGGCTGGGGGTGCCCTTGCAGCGGGCCAAGGTGGGCGACCGCTACGTTCTGGAGCTGCTGGTGGAGCACGGCTGGAAGCTGGGCGGGGAGAATTCCGGCCACATCATCTGCCTCGACCGGCATACCACCGGCGACGGCATCGTCTCGGCGCTGCAGGTGCTGGCCGCTCTTCGCTTGCAGAACCAGACCCTGGCGGAGGCTTGTGCCGACCTCGCGCTCTATCCGCAAACCCTGGTCAACGTGCGCCTGCCCAGCGGCTTCGATTGGAAGAATCGGCCGGAGATCGAATCGGCGCGCCTCGCCGCGGAGCGGGAGCTGGGCGACGCCGGGCGTGTGCTGCTGCGGCCCTCCGGCACGGAGCCGCTGCTGCGCGTCATGGTCGAGGGTCGCGAGGCCGGGCAGGTGGCGGCGCTGGCGCAGTCCATCGCCGACGCCGTGCGGCGGGCGGCGGCCTGAGCCCCGTGAGGCCCCATTGTTACGTGTAACAAGCCTGTAACAAGACGCCCCTAGACTCTCCCCGACTCACACAACAGGAGAGATTCCATGAAACGCTTCAAGCTTGCCGCCGCGGCCCTGGCCGTCGCCGGCACCCTCGCTTCCGCCGCCAGCTTCGCCTCGCCCATCGTCAAGGTGGACGGCTCCAGCACCGTCTATCCCATCACCGAGGCCGTGGCCGAGGAATTCCAGAAGGCCAAGAAGGGCGCCGTCAAGGTGACCGTCGGCATTTCCGGCACCGGCGGCGGCTTCAAGAAGTTCTGCCGCGGCGAGACCGACGTGTCCGACGCCTCCCGCCCGATCTCCAGGAAGGAAATGGACGCCTGCAAGGAAGCCGGCATCCAGTACATCGAGCTGCCCGTGGCCTTCGACGCCCTGACCGTGGTGATCAACCCGCAGAACACGTGGATTAAGGAGCTCAAGGTGGAAGAGCTCAAGGCCATGTGGGAGCCGGCGGCCCAGGGCAAGATCACCAAGTGGAACCAGGTCAATCCGGCCTGGCCCGACCTGCCCCTGAAACTGTTCGGCCCCGGCGCCGATTCCGGCACTTTCGACTACTTCACCGACGCCATCAACGGCAAGGAGAAGTCGAGCCGCGGCGACTTCACCGCCTCCGAGGACGACAACGTGCTGGTGCAGGGCGTCTCCCGCGACAAGGGCGCGCTGGGTTATTTCGGCATGGCCTACTACATCGAGAACCAGGGCAAGCTGAAGGCCGTGCCCATCGTCGCCAAGGGCGCCTCGGCGGGCGTGCTGCCGTCGCTGGAAAACGTGATGGCCGGCACCTACCAGCCCCTGGCCCGGCCGATCTTCATCTACGTCAACGCCAAGTCCGCGGCCGAGAAGCCGGAAGTGAAGGAATTCGTCGAGTACTATTTCAAGAACGCCAAGAAGCTGGTGGCCGAGGTGAAATACGTGCCTTTGTCGGACGCCGACTACAAGCACGCGCTGGAGAACTTCGGCAAGCGCAAGATCGGCACCGCCTTCGGCGGCCAGGCCGAGGTCGGCGTCAAGGTGTCCGACCTGCTCAAGCGCGACCCGAAGAACTGATAACGGGCGCGACAACGGGGCCGGGTTCGCCCGGCCCCTTTTTTTAGCGCCTGCGGGAGGGGCTCGGGCCGTGCCCAAGCCTCCGCAGCAGGCCGAATTCTGGGATAATTGCCACCCGTTCCGCGACCATGTCCGTTCAGGCAGCCGCCCAAAGACTTCCGCTCATGAATCCGGCCACGACCAGCCAGCGGCTGAAAAAGCGTCGGACGCGGCATTTGCGCGAACGCGTGATCGAGGCGCTGCTGTTCCTGGCGGCCTCCCTCTCGGTATTCACCACCGTCGCCATCGTCTATATCCTGATCACGGAGTCCGTGGCCTTCTTCCAGCACGTGCCGCTGGTGGATTTCCTCACCGACACCCAGTGGACGCCCCTTTTCGACGACGCCCATTTCGGCATCATGGTGCTGCTCTCCGGCACGGTGGTCAGTTCCGTCGTCGCCCTGTCGGTGGCCATTCCCCTCGGGACGGTCATCGCCATTTATCTCTCGGAATTCGCGCCCTTCAAGGTGCGCGAGCTGGCCAAGCCGTTCCTGGAACTGCTGGGGGGCGTGCCGACCATCATCTATGGCTATTTCGCCCTGATCTTCGTCACGCCGCTGCTGCAGAAGCTCTACCCCGACCTGCCCGGCTTCAACCTGCTGTCGGCAGGCCTGGTCATGGGCATCATGATCATCCCCTACGTCAGCTCCCTTTCGGAAGACGCCATGCGCGCCGTGCCCATGAGCCTGCGCGAGGGCTCCTACGCGATGGGCGCGACACGGCTGCAGACGGCACTCAAGGTGGTGATGCGGGCGGCCACTTCCGGCATCGCCTCGGCCTACATCCTCGGGATTTCCCGTGCGGTCGGCGAAACCATGATCCTGGCGATCGCCGCCGGCATGCAGCCGAATCTCACCTGGAATCCGCTCGAGCCGGCCGCCACCATTACCGCCTACATCGTGCAGGTGGCCCTGGGCGACCTGCCGCACGGTTCCATCGGCTACCAGACCATCTTCGCCGCCGGCCTGTCCCTGATGCTGATGACCTTGACGCTGAACATAGTCGGCCACATCCTGCGCAAGAAATACCGGGAGGCCTACTGATGGACTTGCGCAACGTGGACGTGATGCGGGGCATCATCGCCCGGCACAAGCGCTGGGACGTGATCTTTTCCGTCGTCGGCCTGCTGGCGCTGATGCTGGGCGTGCTGACCTTCGTTTCGCTGTTCGTCGACATGACCCTGCAGGGCGTGCCCCGGCTGTCGGCCGACTTCTTCATGAATTTTCCTTCCCGCCGCGCGGAACAGGCCGGCATCCTCTCGGCCTGGGTCGGCACGACCCTGGTGATGCTCACCACGGCCATGGCCGCCGTGCCCTTGGGCGTTGCCGCGGGCATCTACCTGGAGGAATACGCGCCGAAGAACCTGATGACCGACATTATCGAGATCAACGTCACCAACCTGGCGGGCGTGCCCTCGATCGTCTATGGTCTGCTGGCGCTGGGCCTTTTCGTTTATCAGTTCGGCTTCGGCCAGAGCATCCTGTCGGCGGGGCTTACCCTGGCCCTGCTGATCCTGCCCATCGTCATCGTAGCGACGCGGGAGTCGATCCGCGCCATTCCCCAGGTGATCCGCGAGGGCGCGTACGCGCTGGGGGCCACGCCCTGGCAGACGGTGCGCGACCACATCCTGCCCTATTCCAGCGCGGGCATCCTAACCGGGGTCATCATCGGCATGGCGCGGGCCATCGGCGAGACGGCGCCCATCATCACCATCGGTGCGCTCACCTTCATCGCCTTCGTGCCGCCGGCGCCCTACCAGGAAACCGTGCCGTTCTTCAACTTCGACTGGCTCATGGCGCCGTTCACCGTGATGCCCATCCAGATGTTCAACTGGACGTCGCGTCCCGAGGCGGCGTTCCAGGCCAATGCGGCCGCCGCCGGCTTCGTGCTGGTGCTGATGACCCTGGCCATGAACGGCTTGGCCATCTATCTGCGCTACCGTCTGCGGCGCAATATCAAATGGTAGCCGCGTCGTCCCAACAGGCTTGAAAGAAATGGACAACCTCGCACCCACCGAACGGCTCGTCGCGAAAGCGCAGGCGCACAACCTGAGCTTCTATTACGGCGACTTCCAAGCCCTGAAGAACATCAACATGACCGTGCATGAGAAGAAGGTCACGGCGCTGATCGGTCCCTCGGGCTGCGGCAAGTCCACCTTCCTGCGCTGTTTCAACCGCATGCACGACCTCTATCCGGGCAACCGCTACGAGGGCGGCATCCGGCTCCACCCGGACAACACCGATCTCCTCGCGCCCGACGTGGACCCCATCGAGGTGCGCATGCGCATCAGCATGGTGTTCCAGAAGCCGAACCCTTTTCCCAAGTCCCTCTACGAGAACGTGGCCTACGGCCTGCGCGTGCGCGGCGTCAAGAAGCGGGTCATTCTCGATGAGAAGGTGGAGGAGGCCCTGCGCGGGGCCGCCCTCTGGGACGAGGTGAAGGATCGCCTGGACGACCTGGCGTTCAATCTCTCCGGCGGCCAGCAGCAGCGCCTGTGCATCGCACGGGCGCTCGCCACGGAGCCCGAGCTCATTCTCTTCGATGAGCCGACCTCCGCCCTGGACCCCATCGCCACGGCCAACATCGAGGAGCTGATCACCGAACTGAAGGACAAGGTGACCATCCTCATCGTCACCCACAACATGCAGCAGGCGGCCCGCGTGTCCGATTTCACCGCCTACATGTATCTCGGCGAGTTGATCGAGTTCGGCGTCACCGACCAGATCTTCATCAAGCCGCAGAAGAAAGAGACGGAGGACTACATCACCGGCCGCTTCGGCTGACGTTGTTGGCGGGTTGCGCCGGGCGCCTCGGCGCAATAGCGGCCCGTTCATTGACCCTGGAGCGTCGAGACGCTAGAATCTCCCGCTTTTGACGACCCGAAGAAGAAGCAATGCGCCGCAAATTCGTAGCTGGCAACTGGAAGATGCACGGCAGCCTGGCCGTGAACCGCGGCCTTCTCCAAAGCCTGGTGCAGGCGGTGGGCAAGGGCGGCGGTGCCGACTGCGCCGTCTGCGTGCCTTTCCCCTACCTGGCCCAGGCCCGGGAGTTGCTGACGGGCTCGGCCATTGCCTGGGGAGCGCAGAACGTCTGCGAGCATGTCCAGGGGGCCTATACGGGCGAGGTCAGTGCGGCCATGCTGAAGGACTTCGGCTGCCGTTATGCCATCGTCGGCCATTCGGAGCGGCGCAGCCTGTACGGCGAGAGCAACGAGACGGTGGCGGCCAAGTTCGGCGCGGCGGTGAAGGCTGGTCTGGTGCCCATCCTCTGCCTGGGCGAAACCCTCGAGCAGCGCGAGCAGGGCGGCACGGAGCAGGTCATTGCCGCGCAGTTGGACGCGGTGGCCCGGGCGGCCGGCCTGCCGGCCTTTGCCGATGCTGTCATCGCCTACGAACCCGTGTGGGCCATCGGCACAGGCCGCACGGCGACGCCCGAGCAGGCGCAGGACGTGCATGCCTTCATCCGCGGCCGCATCGCCCAGGGGGATGCGGCGCTGGCGCAGAAGCTGCCCATTCTCTACGGCGGCAGCGTGAAGCCGCAGAATGCGGCGGAACTCTTCGGCATGGCCGACATCGACGGCGGGCTGATCGGCGGCGCCTCGCTGGTGGCGAAAGACTTCCTGGCAATCTGCGAGGCGGCGGCGCGCTGAACCATAGAACGGAAAGGCGATGGACGGATTCCTGTTTCCCCTGATGCTGACGGTGCATATCCTGGTCGGGCTGGCCATCATCGGCCTGGTTCTCGTCCAGCATGGCAAGGGCGCCGACATGGGCGCGGCCTTCGGCAGCGGCGCCTCGGGCAGCCTGTTCGGCGCCTCGGGCTCGGCCAACTTCCTGAGCCGCACGACGGCCGTCCTGGCGACGGTGTTCTTCCTCACCAGCCTGGGCCTGAGCTACATGGCGACCAACCGCACCCAGGCGCCGACCAGCGTGATGGAGCAGGTGAAAACGCAGCCTGCTGCGCCGGTGGAAAAGACTGATGGGCCGGTTCCGCAGCCGGCCCCAACAGACTCGAAAGCGAAGGAAATTCCGAAATAAGAGTTACGCGGGGACGCAAATGCGGATATAATGGTCTTGAATTTGCGTCGCCATATGAACGTGGTGCTTTTCCCCTGGAAACCGGGCGAAGCACGGATTCGATGCCGACGTGGTGAAATTGGTAGACACGCCGTCTTGAGGGGGCGGTGGCGCAAGCCGTGTGAGTTCGAGTCTCACCGTCGGCACCAGATTTTCCACTGGCACTTGGCCACAAGCCGGGTGCCTGATCCGCGGCAAGGGGTCGCGGATGACTCTGCGGCATAAGCCGCCCGGACCATGTTGGAAAATTATTTTCCCATCCTTCTGTTCGTGCTCGTCGGCCTGGCCTTCGGGTGCGTCCCGATTCTCCTCGGCTGGCTGGTAGCGCCGAACCGTCCCGACAGCGAAAAGCTTTCCCCCTTCGAATGCGGCTTCGAGGCCTTCGAGGATGCGCGCATGAAGTTCGACGTGCGCTTCTACCTGATAGCCATCATCTTCATCGTGTTCGACCTGGAAATCGCCTTCCTCTTTCCCTGGGCGGTCATCTTCAAGGACATCGTCGGCACCGAGTCGATCCGCCTGTTCGGATTCTTCGAGATGCTGATCTTCATCGGCATACTTGTCATCGGTTACGTCTACGCCTGGGCCAAGGGCGCATTGGATTGGGAGTGAACGGGCGGTGAGCATAGAAGGCGTTCTCCAGGAAGGTTTCGTCACCACCTCCCTCGACAAGCTGATCAACTGGACGCGCACCGGCTCCATGTGGCCCATGACGTTCGGGCTGGCCTGCTGCGCCGTCGAGATGATCCACGCCGGCTGCTCCCGCTACGACCTGGACCGCTTCGGCGTCGTCTTCCGGCCCAGCCCGCGCCAGTCCGACGTGATGATCGTCGCCGGCACCCTCACCAACAAGATGGCGCCGGCCCTGCGCAAGGTCTATGACCAGATGGCCGAACCGCGCTGGGTCATTTCCATGGGCTCCTGCGCCAACGGCGGCGGCTATTACCACTACTCCTATTCCGTGGTGCGCGGCTGCGACCGCATCGTCCCGGTGGATGTGTATGTGCCCGGCTGCCCGCCGACGGCCGAGGCGCTGCTCTACGGCATCATCCAGTTGCAGAACAAGATCAAACGCACTTACACCATCGCCCGCTGATTTCCGAGGCTTACGCCCCATGAGCGCCAAGCTGGACACGCTTTGCCAGAATCTGCATAACGCCCTGGGCGATCGCGTCAGGAATTTGAAGACCGCGCTCGGCGAAGTCACCATCGAGCTCGCCGCGGCGGACTACCTGGACGTGGCGCGCATCCTGCGCGATCACCCGGACCTGCGCTTCGAGCAACTTATCGACCTGTGCGGTGTCGACTACTCGACCTACGGTGATGGGGCCTGGCAAGGCCGGCGTTTCGCGGCGGTCTGCCACCTGCTCTCGGTTGCGAAGAACTGGCGCCTGCGCGTTCGCGTCTTCGCGCCGGACGATGAGTTCCCGGTGCTCGCCTCCGTCACGGGCATCTGGCCCAGCGCGACCTGGTTCGAGCGGGAGGCCTTCGACCTCTTCGGCATCCTCTTCGAAGGCCATGTGGACCTGCGCCGCATCCTCACCGACTACGGCTTCGTCGGCCATCCGTTCCGCAAGGATTTCCCGATTTCGGGCTATGTCGAAATGCGTTACGACCCGGACCAGCGGCGCGTCATCTACCAGCCGGTGACCATCGAGCCGCGCGAAGTCACGCCGCGCATCATCCGTGAAGAGAACTACGGGGACGTCGGCCATGGCTGAGATTCGCAATTACACGCTCAACTTGGGACCGCAGCACCCCGCGGCCCACGGCGTGCTGCGCCTGGTGCTGGAACTGGACGGCGAGGTGGTGCAGCGCGCCGACCCGCACATCGGCCTGCTGCACCGCGCCACCGAGAAGCTGGCGGAGACCAAGACCTGGATCCAGTCCGTGCCCTACATGGACCGGCTGGACTATGTCTCCATGATGTGCAACGAGCACGCCTACGTCCTGGCGGTCGAGAAGCTGCTGGAAATCGAGGTGCCGCTCCGCGCCCAGTACATCCGCGTGATGATGGACGAGCTCACCCGCATCCTCAACCACCTGCTCGCCGTGGGCACCCACGCCCTGGACATCGGCGCCATGACGATGGTGCTCTACACCTTCCGCGAGCGGGAGGACCTGATGGACGTGTACGAGGCGGTGTCGGGCGCGCGCATGCACGCGTCCTACTACCGGCCGGGCGGCGTCTACCGCGACCTGCCCGAGCGCATGCCCCAGTACGAGGTGTCCAAGTTCAAGAGCGCCGAGACGGTGAAGCGGCTCAACGAGAACCGGCAGGGCTCGCTGCTCGACTTCATCGAGGACTTCACCAACCGCTTCCCCACCTACGTGGACGAGTACGAGACGCTGCTCACCGACAACCGCATCTGGAAGCAGCGCACCGTGGGCATCGGCGTGGTCTCCCCGGAGCGGGCGCTGGCGCTGGGCTTCACCGGTCCCATGCTGCGCGGCTCGGGCGTCGAGTGGGACCTGCGCAAGAAGCAGCCCTACGAGGTCTATGACCGGCTCGACTTCGATATTCCGGTGGGCGTCAACGGCGACTGCTACGACCGCTACCTGGTGCGCATCGAGGAGATGCGCCAGGCCAACCGCATCGTCAAGCAGTGCATCGACTGGCTGCGCAAGAACCCCGGGCCCGTCATCACCGAGAACCACAAGGTGGCCCCACCCCCGCGGGAGGACATGAAGGCCAACATGGAGGAGCTGATTCACCACTTCAAGCTCTTCTCCGAGGGTATCCACGTGCCGGCCGGCGAGGCCTATGCCGGAATCGAGCACCCCAAGGGCGAGTTCGGCGTGTACCTCGTCTCCGACGGCGCGAACAAGCCCTACCGCATGAAGCTGCGCCCGCCCGGCTTCGTTCACCTTGCCGCGCTGGAAGAAATGACCAAGGGGCACATGATCGCCGACGTGGTGGCGGTCATCGGCACGATGGACATCGTCTTCGGCGATATTGACAGGTAGTACACCGATGCTGAGCCAGGAAGCGCTGAAGCAGATCGACCGCGAGACCGCCAAGTATCCGGCCGAGCAGAAGCAGTCGGCGGTGATGGCGGCGCTTGCCATCGCCCAGACGGAGAAGGGCTGGCTGTCCAACGAGACCGTCGAGTTCGTCGCCGGCCACCTCGGCATGCCGGCCATCGCGGTCTATGAGGTCGCCAGTTTCTACAACATGTACGACTTGGCCCCGGTCGGCAAGTACAAGGTCACGGTGTGCACCAACTTGCCCTGCGCGCTCTCCGGCGGCGTGCACGCGGCCGACTACCTGAAGGAAAAGCTGGGCATCGGCTTCAACGAGACCACGCCCGACGGGAAGTTCACCCTGAAGGAGGGCGAGTGCATGGGCGCCTGCGGCGACGCTCCGGTGCTGCTGGTGAACAACGTGCGCATGTGCAGCTTCATGCAGCCCGACAAGATCGACCAGTTGCTGGCGGAGTGCAAGTGATGGCTACCCTGGGCTTCATCCTGGATCGAGAGGAAGGCGAGCGCTCCTGGCGCCTGGCCGAGTATGTCAAGGGCGGCGGCTACGCGGCGCTGAAGAAGATCTTCGCCGAGAAGATTCCGGCCGAGAACATCGTCGCCGAGCTGAAGAAATCCGCCCTGCGCGGCCGCGGCGGCGCCGGCTTCCCGACGGGCCTGAAGTGGAGCTTCATGCCCCGCCAGTTCCCGGGCGACAAGTACGTGGTGTGCAACTCCGACGAGGGCGAGCCGGGCACCTTCAAGGACCGCGACATCCTGCGCTGGAACCCGCACATGGTGATCGAGGGCATGATCATCGCCGGCTACGCCATGGGCTGCCAGCGCGGCTACAACTATATCCACGGCGAGATCTGGGAAATCTACCAGCGCTTCGAGGAGGCGCTGGACGAAGCCCGCACCGCGGGTTTCCTCGGCAAGAACATCCTCGGCTCCGATTTCAGCTTCGATCTCTTCGCCCACCACGGCTACGGCGCCTACATCTGCGGCGAGGAGACGGCGCTGCTCGAGTCCATCGAGGGCAAGAAGGGCCAGCCGCGCTTCAAGCCGCCTTTTCCGGCGAGCTTCGGCCTCTACGGCAAGCCGACCACCATCAACAACACCGAGACCTTCGCTTCGGTGCCCTACATCGTCACCCACGGCGGGGAGAAATTCCTCGAGCTGGGCAAGCCCAACAACGGCGGCACCAAGCTCTTCTCGGTGTCCGGCCACGTGAACAAGCCGGGCAACTTCGAAGTGCCCATGGGCCTGCCCTTCGCCGAGCTGCTGAAGATGGCGGGCGGCGTGCGCGGCGGGCGCAAGCTGAAGGCGGTCATCCCGGGCGGCTCCTCCGCCCCGGTGCTGCCCGCCGACATCATGATGGAATGCACCCTCGACTACGATTCCATCGCCAAGGCAGGCTCCATGCTGGGCTCCGGCGCGGTGATCGTCATGGACGAGACCACCTGCATGGTGAAGGCCCTGGAGCGGCTGTCCTACTTCTACTTCGAGGAGTCCTGCGGCCAGTGCACGCCCTGCCGCGAGGGCACCGGCTGGCTCTACCGGGTGGTGCATCGCATCGAGACGGGGCAGGGCAGGGCCGAAGACCTGGAGCTGCTCAACAGCGTTACCGACAACATCATGGGGCGCACCATCTGCGCCCTGGGCGACGCCGCCTCCATGCCGGTGAAGAGCTTCATCAAGCACTTCGGCGCGGAATTCGAATACCACATCGAACACAAGAAATGCCTCGTGCCGGTCGATGTGCAACGCGCCGGCAGCGGATTCTTTGCGGTCGGCCCTCACCCTCAATCCCTCTCCCAGAGGGAGAGGGAAGCGTCGTGATCGCTTCGCGATAATGGATTGCTGGACATGCTAGAAATCGAGATCGACGGGCGCAAGACCGAGGTGCCGGACGGCAGCACCGTGATGGATGCCGCCACCAAGCTGGGCATCTTCGTCCCGCATTTCTGCTACCACAAGAAGCTCTCCATCGCCGCCAACTGCCGCATGTGCCTGGTGCAGGTGGAGAAGGCGCCCAAGCCCCTGCCGGCCTGCGCCACGCCGGTGACCAACGGCATGAAGGTGTACACGCACTCCGAGTCGGCGGTGAAGGCCCAGAAGGGCGTGATGGAGTTCCTGCTCATCAACCACCCCCTCGACTGCCCCATCTGCGACCAGGGCGGCGAGTGCCAGTTGCAGGACCTGTCCGTCGGCTATGGCGGTGTGGCCTCCCGCTACCAGGAAGAGAAGCGCGTGGTGGCGAACAAGGACCTCGGGCCGCTGGTCGCCACCGACATGACGCGCTGCATCCACTGCACGCGCTGCGTGCGCTTCACCCAGGAGATTGCCGGCTTCATGGAGCTGGGCCAGGCCTTCCGCGGCGAGCACGCCGAGATCATGCCCTTCATCGAGAAGACGGTGGATACGGAGCTCTCCGGCAACGTCATCGATCTCTGCCCGGTCGGCGCGCTCACCTCCAAGCCCTTCCGCTTCGCCGCCCGCACCTGGGAACTGTCGCGGCGCAAGTCCGTGAGCCCGCACGACGGGCTGGGCGCCAACCTCATCGTCCAGGTGAAGAACAACCGGGTCTACCGCGTCCTGCCCCTGGAGAACGAGGATGTGAACGAGTGCTGGCTGGCCGACCGGGACCGCTTCTCCTATGAGGCGCTCAATTCCGACCAGCGCCTGACCAAGCCGATGCTCAGGAAGTGCAGCGGTCTCGAGGCGACGGATTGGCAGAAAGCCCTGGAGTTCGCCGGCACCGAACTCAGGAAGATCATCACGGAGCACGGCCCCCAGGCCGTGGGTGCGCTGGCCTCGCCCCACGCCACCCTGGAAGAGCTGTACCTGCTGGGCAAGCTCATGCGCGGCCTGGGCTGCGAGAACGTGGATTTCCGCCTGCGCCAGACCGATTTCGCCCTGGACGGCAAGCGCAACGGCGCCCCTTGGCTGGGCATGAAGATCGCCGAGATCAAGGAGTTGGACCGCGTGCTGGTGGTGGGCTCCTTCCTGCGCAAGGACCATCCCCTGCTGGCCCAGCGCCTGCGCCAGGCCGCCAAGCGGGGCACCCGCGTGAACGTACTGCACGTGGCCGACGACGACCTGCTCATGAGCGTGGCGGGAAAATCCATCGTCGCGCCTTCGGCCCTGGCCGCCGAACTGGCCGGCATCGTCAAGGCCGCCGCCGAGGCGAAGGGCGTCCAGGCCGATGCCTCGCTCGTCGGCGTCCAACCCTCGGAAGCCGCAAAGAAGATCGCCGCCAGCCTGGTCTCGGGCGAGAAGGTGGGGGTCTTCCTGGGCAACCTGGCCCAGCAGCATCCCCAGGCCGCCACGCTGCAGGCCCTGGCCCAGGAGCTCGCCCGCCTTACCGGCGGCCGCTTCGGCTTCCTGGGCGAGGCGGCCAACTCCGTGGGCGGTTACCTCGCCAATGCCGCTCCGGGCGCGGGCGGCCTGAACGCCGCGCAGATGCTGGCCCAGCCGCGCAAGGCCTACCTGGTGCTGCATGCCGAGCCGGAACTCGATTGCGCCGATCCGCAGCAGGCCATGGCGGCCCTGAAGGGCGCCGACCTGGTGGTGGCCCTGGCACCTTTGAAGATCGGGGCCCTGGACTACGCCCACGTGATCCTGCCGGTGGCGCCCTTCACCGAGACCTCCGGCACTTTCATCAACACCGAGGGCCGGGTGCAGAGCTTCAACGCCGTCGTGAAACCGCTCGACGAGACGCGGCCGGCCTGGAAGGTGCTGCGTGTGCTGGGCAACCTGCTGGGCCTGCCGGGCTTCGAGCAAGACAGCTCGGAGGCGGTGCGCGCGGAGGCCCTCGGCGGCCAGCCGCAGTTCGTCACCGAGCGGCTGAACAACCAGGTCGCCGGGGCGGCCGTCGTCCTTGGCGACCCGGCCCCCGCCCTGCAGCGGGTGGCCGATGTGCCGATCTACTTCGCCGATCCCCTGGTGCGCCGCGCCGAGTCCCTGCAGAAGAGCCGGGACGCGGCGGCCCCCGCCGCGCGCATGAATGCCGCCACCCTGCAGAAGCTGGGCTTGGCGGCGGGCGCCAAGGCGCGGGTCCGCCAGGGCAACGGAGCGGTGGAACTGGATGTCGTCCTGGACAACGGCCTGCCCGACAACTGCGTGCGCGTGGCCGCCGGACACCCGCTTACCGCGGGCCTCGGCGCCCTGCACGGCGCGATCAGCGTGGAGCGTGCCTGATGGAAGCCCTCGTGCTGCAGTTTTTCCAGTCGCTCTGGGGTTCCTACTGGGATCCCGTGTGGGGCGTCGTGAAACCCGCCTGGCCGGCCATCTGGGCGCTGGCCAAGATCGTGGGCATCCTTGTCCCGCTCCTGCTGGGCGTGGCCTATCTGACGTTCGCGGAGCGCAAGATCATCGGCTACATGCAGGTGCGCATCGGCCCCAACCGCGTCGGCCCGCTCGGCCTGCTGCAGCCCATCGCCGACGGCATGAAGCTGTTCTTCAAGGAAGTGCTCGTGCCCAGCGGCGCGAGCAAGGTGCTGTTCTTCGCGGCCCCCGTCATGGCCATCACGACCGCGCTGGCGGCCTGGGCGGTCGTGCCCTTCGCCGAGGGCTGGGTGCTGGCCAACGCCGATGCGGGCCTGTTCTACATCCTCGCCATGACTTCCATGGGCATCTACGGCGTGATCATCGCCGGCTGGGCCTCCAACTCCAAGTACCCTTTCCTCGGCGGTCTGCGCTCGGCGGCACAGATGGTCTCCTACGAGATATCCATGGGCCTGGCCCTGGTGTGCGTGCTCATGGTGTCCAACAGCCTGAACCTGACCGAAATCGTCCGCGCCCAGGGCAAGGGCTGGTTCGCCGAACATGGTTTCAGCTTCCTCTCCTGGAACTGGCTGCCGCTCGCACCCATGTTCGTGGTGTATTTCATCTCCGGAGTGGCGGAAACCAACCGGGCGCCCTTCGACGTGGTGGAGGGCGAATCCGAGATCGTCGCCGGCCACATGGTCGAGTATTCGGGCATGGCCTTCGCCATGTTCTTCCTGGGTGAGTATGCCAACATGATCCTGGTGGCCACGCTCACCTCGATCATGTTCCTGGGGGGCTGGCTGTCGCCGGTCGCCTTCCTGCCGGACGGGTTCCACTGGCTGCTGGCGAAAATTTCCGTCTTCCTGCTGCTCTACCTCTGGTTCCGCGCCACCTTCCCGCGCTACCGCTACGACCAGATCATGCGCCTGGGCTGGAAGGTGTTCGTGCCGCTGACGCTCCTGTGGATCGTCGTCATCGGCGTGTGGATGGTGTCCCCATGGAACGTTTTCAAGTAAAGGCCGCGTGATGGGTGCCAAGGACTTCCTGAACAGCCTGCTGCTCAAGGAGCTGCTCAAGGGCATGTCCGTGACCGGGCGCTATTTCTTCGCCCACAAGATCACGGTGCAGTACCCCGAGGACAAGACGCCTCAGAGCAACCGCTTCCGCGGCCTGCACGCCCTGCGCCGCTACCCGAACGGCGAAGAGCGCTGCATCGCCTGCAAGCTGTGCGAGGCGGTCTGCCCGGCCATGGCCATCACCATCGAGTCGGCTGAGCGCGAGGACGGCACCCGGCGCACGACGCGCTACGACATCGACCTCACCAAGTGCATCTTCTGCGGCTTCTGCGAGGAAGCCTGCCCGGTGGACGCCATCGTCGAGACGCGGGTGCTGGAATACCACGGCGAGAAGCGCGGCGACCTCTATTACACCAAGCAGATGCTGCTGGCCGTGGGCGACAAGTACGAGGAACAGATCGCCAAGGACCGGGAGCAGGACGCCAAGTTTCGGTGACGCCCATGGAATTCAAAACCTACGTTTTCTACTTCCTCTCGACGATCCTGGTGCTCGCCGCCCTGGGCGTCATCACGGCGCGCAACCCGGTGCATGCCGCGCTCTTCCTCGTGCTGTCCTTCTTCACCGCGAGCGGCACCTGGCTGCTGCTGCAGGCGGAGTTCCTCGCCATTGCCCTGATCGTGGTCTATGTCGGCGCCGTGATGGTGCTCTTCCTCTTCGTGGTGATGATGCTGGACATCAACCTGGAACGGCTGCGCCAGGGCTTCTGGAACAACCTCTGGCTGGGCGGTCCCATCGCCCTGTTGATGGTAGGCGAGATGGTCGCGGTGGTGGCCGCCCGCTATTTCGGCGCCGAGGCCATGCCCGAGCCGAAGGCGCCCGGCGCCGGCTACAGCAACACCAAGGAGCTCGGCCGGCTGATCTATACGGAGTACGTCTATCCGTTCGAACTGGCCTCGGTCATCCTGCTGGTGGCCATCATCGCCGCCATCATCCTGACCATGCGCAAGCGGCGGGATACCCGCTACCTCAATCCCGCGGAGCAGATCGCGGTCAAGCGCAACGATCGCGTCCGCATTGTCGCCATGCCGGCGGAGAAGGAGTGACGCCATGACGCTTTCCCTCTCCCATTACCTGACCCTGGGGGCGATCCTCTTCGCCATCGGCATCGTCGGCATCTTCCTCAACCGCAAGAACCTCATCGTCCTGCTCATGGCCATCGAGCTGATCCTGCTCGCGGTCAACATGAACTTCGTCGCCTTCTCCCATTACCTGGGCGACATGGCAGGGCAGGTGTTCGTCTTCTTCATCCTGACCGTCGCCGCGGCGGAATCCGCCATCGGCCTCGCCATCCTGGTCGTGCTGTTCCGCAACCTGCGCACGATCCACGTGGATGACCTCGACAGCCTGCAGGGATAGGGCCGCAACGATGGACATGAAAACGCTCTACCTTCTCGTACCCCTGGCCCCGCTGGCCGGCGCCGTCATCGCCGGCCTGTTCGGAAGAACGATCGGCCGCGCCGGCGCCCACTGGGTCACCATCATCGGTGTGGCCGTGTCCCTGGTCGCTTCCTGGCTCATCTTCCAGGACGTGAGCCGCGGCAACGTCTATAACGGCATGGTCTACACGTGGCTCACCAGCGGCGAGCTCAGGCTGGAGGTCGGCTTCCTCATCGACAAGCTCACCGTCACCATGATGCTGGTGGTGAACTTCGTCTCGCTCATGGTGCACATCTACACCATCGGCTACATGCACGACGATCCGGGCTACCAGCGCTTCTTCAGCTACATCTCGCTGTTCACCTTCTCCATGCTGATGCTGGTGATGTCCAACAACTTCCTCCAGCTCTTCTTCGGCTGGGAGGCGGTGGGCCTGGTCTCCTATCTCCTGATAGGCTTCTGGTACACGCGGCCCACGGCGATCTACGCCAACCTGAAGGCCTTCCTGGTGAACCGCGTCGGCGACTTCGGCTTCCTGCTGGGCATCGGCCTCATCGCCGCCTACTGCGGCAGCCTGGACTACGCCCAGGTGTTCGCCAAGGGCAAGGAACTCGCCGCCATGAACGAGGCGGCCACCGGCTGGCCGCTCATCACCGCCATCTGCATCTGCCTGTTCATCGGCGCCATGGGCAAGTCCGCCCAGGTGCCGCTGCACGTCTGGCTGCCGGACTCCATGGAAGGCCCCACCCCGATCTCGGCCCTGATCCACGCCGCCACCATGGTGACCGCGGGCATCTTCATGGTCGCGCGCATGTCGCCCCTGTTCGAGCTGTCCGAGGCGGCCTTGTCCTTCGTCCTCGTCATCGGCGCCATCACGGCCCTGTCCATGGGCTTCCTGGGCATCGTGCAGAACGACATCAAGCGCGTGGTGGCCTACTCGACCCTGTCCCAGCTCGGCTACATGACCGTGGCCCTGGGTGCCTCGGCCTACTCGGTGGCCATCTTCCACCTGATGACCCACGCTTTCTTCAAGGCCCTGCTGTTCCTGGGGGCCGGCTCGGTCATCATCGCCCTGCACCACGACCAGGACATCCGCAACATGGGCGGGTTGCGCAAGTACCTGCCCATCACCTGGATCACCTCCCTGGTGGGCTCCCTGGCCCTGATCGGCACGCCGCTGTTCTCCGGCTTCTACTCCAAGGACTCGATCATCGAGGCGGTGGCCGCCTCCCCCATTCCGGGCGCCGGCTTCGCCTACTTCTGCGTCGTGGCCGGCGTGTTCGTCACCGCCTTCTACTCCTTCCGCATGTACTTCCTCGTCTTCCACGGCGAGGAGCGCTTCGGCAAGCCCGCTTCTTCGCACACTCGGCAGCACGGCCACGAGATCGAGCCGGACGAGGAGGAGCATGAGACCAACCACCACCACGGCCTGGCGCCCGGCGAGAAGCCGCACGAGACGCCCTGGGTGGTCTGGCTGCCGCTAGTCTTCCTGGCGATCCCCTCGCTTGCCATCGGCTACATCACCATCGAGCCGATGCTCTTCGGCGGCTTCTTCGGGGACGCGATCGTCGTCAATCACGAGCTCCATCACGCCATGGCGGAGCTCAAGCAGGAATTCCACGGCCCCTTCGCCATGGCCCTGCATGCCTTTACCACGCTGCCGTTCTGGCTGGCCCTGGCCGGCGTCGCCCTGTCCTGGTTCTTCTACCTGAAACGCCCGGACATTCCGGCGGCGATCAAGGACCGGGTGGATGCGCTCTACACGCTGCTGGAGAACAAGTACTACTTCGACCGCTTCAACGACTGGTTCTTCGCCGGCGGCGCGCGCCTGGTGGGCCGCGGCCTGTGGAAGGGCGGCGACCAAGTGCTGATCGACGGGGTGGCGGTCAACGGTTCCGCCCGGGTGGTGGGCTGGGCGGCCTCCATTGTGCGGCTGTTCCAGTCGGGCTACATCTACCAGTACGCGTTCTCCATGATCATCGGCGTCTTCGTGCTGCTGACCCTGTGGCTGAACCGCGCTTAGGAAAGTTGAAATGACGGGTATTCCTCTGCTCAGTCTCGCCATTTGGCTGCCCATCGCCGGCGGCCTGCTGGTGCTCGCCACCGGTTCCGACCGCAACGCGGCGCAGGCGCGGCTGCTGGCCCTGGTCAGCGCGTTGGCCAGCTTCCTCGTCACCATCCCCCTCTACACGGGCTTCGACACGACGACCAGCGCCATGCAGTTCGGCGAGCTGCTGCCCTGGATCCCGCGCTTCAACATCAACTACCAGCTCGGCGTGGACGGCATTTCGGTGCTGTTCATCCTGCTCAACGCCTTCCTCACCATCCTGGTGGTGCTGGCCGGCTGGAAGATGATCAACGAGAAGGTCGCCCAGTACATGGCCGCCTTCCTCATCATGTCCGGCCTGCAGAACGGCATCTTCGCGGCCCTGGACGCGGTGCTGTTCTACGTCTTCTTCGAGGCATCCCTCATCCCCATGTACATCATCATCGGCGTGTGGGGCGGGCCGAACCGGGTCTATGCGGCCTTCAAGTTCTTCCTCTACACGCTGCTCGGCTCCCTGCTGATGCTGGTGGCCCTGATCTACCTCTTCTTCCAGGCCGGCTTCAGCTTCAGCATCCTCGACTGGCATGCGGTGAAGCTGGGCCTCGAGGCGCAGGTGTACCTCTTCCTCGCCTTCCTCATCGCCTTCGCCGTGAAGGTGCCCATGTGGCCGGTGCACACCTGGCTGCCGGACGCCCACGTGGAGGCACCCACGGGCGGCTCGGTGATCCTGGCGGCCATCATGCTGAAGCTGGGCGCCTACGGCTTCCTGCGCTTCTCCCTACCCATCGCCCCGGACGCCAGCCACGAGCTGGCCGGCATGATGATCGGGCTCTCGCTCATCGCCGTGGTCTACATCGGCTTCGTGGCGCTTGTCCAGGCGGACATGAAGAAGCTGATTGCCTATTCATCGATCTCCCACATGGGCTTCGTCACCCTGGGCTTCTTCATCTTCAACCAGATCGGCCTCGAAGGCGCCCTGGTGCAGATGATCTCCCACGGCTTCGTCTCGGGCGCCATGTTCCTTTGCGTCGGCGTGATGTACGACCGCATGCACAGCCGCCAGATCGCCGATTACGGCGGCGTGGTGAACACCATGCCCAAGTTCGCCGCCTTGTTCATGCTGTTTGCCATGGCCAACTCGGGCCTGCCGGCCACCAGCGGCTTCGTCGGCGAGTTCATGGTGGCCCTGGGCGCGATCAAGTACAACTTCTGGATCGGCTTCGCCGCCGCGACCACCCTGATCATGGGCGCCGCCTACACCCTGTGGATGTACAAGCGGGTGGTGTTCGGCGCGGTGGCCAACCACCATGTGGCCGAGCTCACGGACATCGACGGGCGGGAGTTCTTCATCCTCGGCGCCCTGGCCCTGTGCGTGCTGGCCATGGGCCTCTATCCCTTCCCCTTCACGGAGGTGATGCACGCCTCGGTGGACAACCTGCTGAAGCACGTTGCCGTCTCCAAGCTCTGAGCACCGACCATGATCAACTTCGTGATGCCCGATCTCTACCCCGCCTCGGCGGAGATCTTCCTCCTCATCATGGTCTGCGTGGTGCTGCTGGTGGACCTCTTTGCCGGCGCTGCCCGGCGCTGGATGGCCTACCTGCTGACCCAGCTCACCCTGGTGGGGGCCTTCGGCATCACTTTCCTGACCCTCGACGGGCAGACGGTGACCACCTTCAGCAACATGTTCGTGGATGACCTGTTCGCCGACTTTCTCAAGCTGGCGCTGTATCTCGCCGTCGCCGTCATGCTCATCTACAGCCGCGGCTACCTGGCGGCGCGCAACCTGGACCGGGGCGACTTCTACCTGCTGGTGCTGTTCGCCACCCTGGGCATGATGGTGATGATCTCGGCCAGCCATTTCCTCACCCTGTACCTGGGCCTGGAGCTTCTCTCCCTGTCGCTCTACGCGCTGGTGGCCATCGACCGCGATTCGGCGCGCGCCACCGAGGCGGCGATGAAATACTTCGTCCTGGGCGCCATGGCTTCCGGCATGCTGCTCTACGGCATGTCCATGATCTACGGCGCGGTGGGCAGCCTGGAAATCGCCGAGGCCGGCCAGCGCATCGCCCTGGGCGGCGGCAGCAAGCCCGTTCTGGTGTTCGGCCTCGTCTTCCTCATGGCGGGCATCGCCTTCAAGTTGGGGGTGGTGCCCTTCCACATGTGGATTCCGGACGTCTATCACGGCGCGCCGACCGCGGTGACGCTCTTCATCGGTTCGGCCCCCAAGCTGGCCGCGCTGGCCATCGCCATGCGCCTGCTGGTGACCGGCCTGGGCGATCTGGCCGAGCACTGGCAGGTCATGCTGATGATCCTCGCCGCGCTGTCCATCGCCCTGGGCAACCTGGCCGCCATCGCCCAGACCAACCTCAAGCGCATGCTGGCCTACTCGGCCATCTCGCACATGGGCTTCATGCTGCTGGGGCTGCTCTCGGGCATCGTCGGTGGCGACCCGCGCTACGCCCTGAACGCCTACAGCTCGGCCATGTTCTACGCCGTGGCCTACGTGCTCATGAGCCTGGGCGCCTTCGGCATGATCCTGCTGCTCTCCCGCGCCGGCTTCGAGGCCGAGCAGATCGAGGACTTCAAGGGGTTGAACAAGCGCAGCCCCTGGTTCGCCGGCATCATGATGATCCTGATGTTCTCCATGGCCGGCATCCCGTTCTTCATCGGCTTCTTCGCCAAGCTCGCCGTGCTGCAGGCGGTCGTGGCTGCCGGCCAGATCTGGCTGGCGGTGTTCGCCGTGATGTTCTCCCTGGTCGGCGCCTACTACTACCTGCGGGTGGTGAAGCTCATGTACTTCGACGCGCCGACCGACACCGCTCCCATCGAGGCGCCGACGGACATGCGGCTCGTCCTCTCCCTCAACGGCCTCGCCGTCGCGGTGCTCGGCATCCTGCCGGAGAGCGTGCTCGAATTCTGCATCTACGCTTCCTACGCCTTCCTGCTCGGACGCTGAGCGGCGGCCGGGAGTTCAGGCGACGCGGCCCGCCTCGACCGGCGTGGTCCGGTCGGCCGGCTTGGCCTGGCTGACCGGGTAGCTCCTGTTGCAGTAGTGCAGCAGCAGGCCGGTGAGAAGCGCGCCGGCCAGGATATTGCCCAGCGTCACCGGAATCTGGTTCCAGAGCCACCATTGCCCGAGGCCGATGTCGGCACCCAGCATGATGGCGGTGGGGATCACGAACATATTCACCACCGAATGCTCGAAGGCCAAGCCGAAGAAGGTCATGACCGGGAGCCATACGGCGGCGATCTTGCCCGAGGCCGAGCTGGAACTCAGGCCGAGGACGGTGCCGATGGCCACCATCCAGTTGCAGAGGATGCCCTTGGTGAATGCGGTGAGCCAGCCGGCCGCACCGGCATGTTCGTAGACCAGGGTCTTCGACTGGGCCACGGCGATGATCCGCGCGCCGAGGGGCCCGGCCCCCTGGCTGAAGGCCTCGGTAAGGGAGAGGGCTAGCAGAAAGCCGACGAACAGGCTGCCGGCGAGATTGCCCAGATAGACCCATCCCCAGTTGCGCAGCATGGCGCCGTAGCTCGTCCTGCCGCGGGCAACGCCCAGCGCCAGCACGGCGAAGTTGCCGGTGGCAAGCTCCAGGCCAAGCAGCACGATCATGGCGAAACCCACGGGAAAGACCGCCGCCGCCACCAGCGCGGCGGCGCCCGCGCTGAAGCCCTCCGACGCCTTGAAGGCGAAGGCCGTGGCATAGGCCAGCAGGGCGCCGGACAGGAAGCCCTTGAGCAGCAAGCTCTGCGTGCTGAGGCCGGCTTTCTTCATGCTGGCGGCCTCGAGTTCTTCCATGAGCTTCAGCGGGGGAATGTAGTCCATGTGCCTCTCCTTTCAGGGCGTTCAGGCGACGCTCGGGCGACGTTTCAGGCCGGCTTCCATGGGGCCATGCCGCTCGGGCGCAGCCTTGCCGCCGATGAACAGCTTGCCCAGCCACCCGGCGAAGAGCAGCACGGCCAGCTTCACCATGAGCCAGCCGGCGCCCGCCTGCTGATCCACCAGGTAGTTGTTGCAGACCCGCACCGGCGCGGCGACGTACAGCCAGCCCAGCACGGCCAGCATGCTGATGAAGTTGGTCCACACGAAGCCGCGACCGATGCAGGTGAGCCGCCGCCAGGCGAGTCCCAGGGGCAGCCCGACCAGGGCCGGCAGGCCGAAGAATTTCGCCGCCTCCACCGGCGGGCTGGCCAGTGCGGCATCCAGCGCGCGGGGCAGCATCCACCAACTCGACGCGAACACTGCCAGCAGCACGCCGGGGACGGCGCCGCCGGCGCAGGCGAGCAGCGCCTCCCGGCGTCGCTCCGGCAGCAGCCCGGCGGCCGCCATGCCGATGGCCGCGAGCAGGGGCATCTGCACCAGCATGTGGCCGGTCATGGTCGATTCCAGCCAGGCGCGCGCCGCCGGCGTGGCCAGGAGCAGATACAGGGCCACCAGGCCGGCGGCCCGCTGCGGGGGCGAGAGCTTCACAACCATGGGGCGATCCTTGCGGCGAACCGGATGGGCTCGTCGATCTCGCCGATCCAGGCGAGCTTGCCGTCGCGGCCCAGCAGATGGATGGCCGCGTTGTGCTCGAACCCGCCCAGGCCGTCGGGAACCACGACGAGGCCGAAGGCCTCCAGCAGCGCCGGCAATTGCGCGCCGTCGCGCACCCGCGCGATGCGCCAGTGCGCGCCGTCGGCGCCGTAGGTCCGGCCGTAGGCCTTGAGACTGGGCGGGTCGTCGCGCTCCGGATCGAAGCTGATGCTCACCAGGGCGAAGTCGCGTCCCAGCGCCTCGGGCGGCACCCGGTCGCGGATCTGCTTGAAGGCCATGCCCAGGCTGCGGCACAGCGTCGTACAGCGCGTGTAGATGAACTCCACCGCCAGCAGCCGGCCCCGGTAGTCCTGTAGGCTGAAGGCGCGACCGTCCTGGTCTTCGAGTACGGACGCGGGCAGCGCCCGCGGCAAGCGCAGGACGTCTACGCGCCGGGCCGTTTCGGCCGTGAACGCCTGCAGGCCGTCGGTGCCCCACCACAGGGCGGCGCTGCCCAGCAGGGTCACCAGCGCGGCGGCGGCAACGCTGCGTGTCACGCGGCGGCTCCGCGTGCCAGCGCCGCCCGCGGCGCATCCTGCGCGGCGAAGCGCAGGCGGCCGAGGAAGCGCAGCACGAAGACCAGCACGGCGGCGATCACCAGCACGGCGAAGACCGAGCCGATGCGGGCATAGGGAACCCATTCGGGCAGGTGGGCGGCGTAGCGGCGCGCCACGCTGGCCTGGCCGGAGTAGAGGAAGCTCAGCGTGAAGCCCAGGGTGGCGACGGCGAACACCCAGAACGCGGCGCGGTCGAGCACGCCGCTTGCGGCTTCCCGGCTCGGCTTGCCGAGGTAGTACATGAAGCCGAAGACCATGGTCACCATGCCGAGCAGCAGGTAGGTGTGGAAATGTCCCGGCACCCACAGGGTGTTGTGCATCACGTAATTCACCGTGATGGTGCCGTCGATGATCGCCGGCATGGCCCCGGCGGCCCAGCCGAAGAGGGAAAGAAACAGCAGGCCGGAGGCCATGTCCCAGCGGATGCCGGAGCGGAACACGATCATCAGCGCGCCGTAGGCCGTCACCACCAGGATCGGAATGCCGTTGAGGTAGCCGATGACGTGGCCCATGATCAGCATCCATTTCGGCATGGCGAAATCCATCAGCAGGTGGTGCGGATAGATGAACATCACCATCAGCGTCGAGGCCGTCCACGAGGCGAGGAACACCTTGTTCGACTTCCAGGGCCGCTGCGTGTAGCGCGGCAGGATCTCGTACACCGCGATCACCGCCATGTAGATGCTGGCATTGATGAAGACGTGGCCGAAGAAATAGATCATGTTCTTGGCCAGCAGCGGATCGATGTCGAAGCTCGGCACGTAGAGGTTCACCAGCATCATCGTCAGGATGCTGGCGCCGACCACCAATCCGATGATGTTCACGATCGTCACCATCACGCTCGCCACCACCGTGGGCGGCGGCGCGTGGCCGTCGTCGTGGCCGAACAGTTGCGGCCAGCCGAGCGCCCGGGCGAAGTTGCCGTAGCCGGCGATCACGGCGCGGGCGACGTCCAGGTGGAGCAGCAGGAAGCCGACGCCGATCACCAGCAGGCCGCCCATGAACAGAGCCGCCGCTTCCTGGCTCCACATGCCCATCGACTTCGCCGGCAGCGGGTAGAGGAAGGTCCACCCCGCGTGGAAGTGCCCGAGCAGGACGCTGGCCAGGATCATGACCACGCCGGCGAGAAAGAACACCAGGTTGGCGACGAAGATCCGCTGGGACAGCTCCACGTACCGGCGCAGGAAGTGCCACATGATGGCCGCGCCCGCGAGGCCGGCGATGCCCACCATGCCGGCGCCATGGAGCGTCATGAGCTCGTAGAACCGGCTGGCGCCCAGGGTGGTCACCTCCGCCTGCTCCAGCCGCATGAGCAGGCCGAAGACCATCATCAGCAGCAGGACCAGGGCGGCCGTGACCAGATAGGCCAGGACGCCGGCTCTTGCCCCTTGATCGGGCGCTTGGCTCGTGATGCAGGTCGCCATGCTCGTCTCCTCCTTTACAGGCTGCCGACTTTGAGTTCGGCGATCATGTTGTCGTGTGCAATGCCGCAGTACTCCATGCACAGGACCTTGTAGGTGCCCTCTTTGCTGAAGGTATGGCGGACCTTGTTGGTATAGCCCGGCATGACCTGGGTCTGCGCCACCAGGCGCATGTCCGGGTCGTAGATGCCGAAGCCGTGATTGACGTCCGCGCTGCTGACGCGGAATTCCACCGGCTGTCCGGCGACGATGCGGTCGCGGCTCAATTCCCAGCGCCACTGATAACCCACCGCTTCGATCACTTGCACCGGGGCGGCGGCGTTGCGGGCGGCGGCCGCGTCGTAGGGCAGATCCAGCAGCGTGTACACCATCACCGGCCCGAACAGCAGCACCAGCGTCCAGAACAGCCGGGCGCGGACGCGGTAGGCCCGCTTCTGCAGCGGCGTGTAATCCGCCTCGCGGGTCCCGGCGGTGCCCGCGACGAAGGCGAAGACGCTGGCCAGCAGCGTTATCAGGACGAGTGAAAGTTGCCAGGCGACTTGTTGTGACATGTGTTCTCCCTCTTGCGTGTCGGGGGCGCCGGCTCAGATGCTGGGCTTCGGCCGTGCCGGGACGCGGGCCTGGTCGGCCGGCAAGTGGAAGGAGGGCAGCCGCGTCTCCCACAGCACGGCGCTGACGGCCCCGCGCAACGGGTCTGCCGTGCCGCCCGGGACCGCCGGCACGCTGCGGGTCGGCGGGTGGTCGAGCAGACGCTGGAAGCTCCCGGCCACCGGGTCCACCGCTGTCGGGGGTCCGGCATGGGCCGCCGAACCGATGGGGCCGGCCAGAACGAAGAAGGTGAGCGCCGGCAACACGAATCGCTTGATGTCCATTTCCAACTCCTTTTTATCGGCTGATGGCATGGGGCGAATCGACCGCCCCCGCCCATCCATAGCGAGCGCTGTGCCACATTTGCTAGCGAGTTGATATGCATCATTTTTCTTGTTTGCCTTAAATGCGGAAATATGTTGCTTATAACGACTGGACGTCCAAGTGAGCGTTCAGACTGAACAGGAGGAGGTGGCGCGATGCCCAGTTTGGCGACGTTGAGGGTGTTCCTCGACAGCTTGGAGGAAGGGGTGTTGTTTCTTGATGCCGGGCGCCGGATCCTGGAGATGAACCAGGCGGCGACGCGCATGGTGCGGCGGGGCGATGCCGCGATCGTGGACCAGCTCTGCCCGACGCTGTTTGCCGGAACGGCCTGCGCGCGGGACTGCGAGATCCGGGGCTTTTGTTCGCTCACGCTGGCGCAGGGCGAGGGCCGGAAGGTCCAGGACATCGTCCTCAAGGGCGCGGACGGCCGGGACATCTCACTGCGCATGTGGGCCATGCTGCTGCCGCCCAACGACGCGGGCCTCCATTGCGCCATCATCCTGCGCGACCGTTCGCGTGAGGTGGAACTGGAAGCGGAAGTGCGCGAACGCTGGCAGCTCGGCGGCCTGATCGGGTGCAGCGCCCTCATGCAGGACCTTTACCAGAAGGTGCTGCGGGCGGCGGCAAGCGAGGCCAACGTGCTCGTCACCGGGGAGAGCGGCGTCGGCAAGGAACTGGTGGCGCGGGCGCTGCACGACAACTCGGCCCGCGCCAAGGGCCCGTACGTCGCCGTGCATTGCGCCTCGCTGCCGGAGAACCTGCAGGAATCCGAGCTGTTCGGCCATGCCAAGGGGGCCTTCTCCGGCGCCACTGCGGCGCGTCTGGGGCGCTTCGAGGCGGCCAGCGGCGGCACCCTGCTGCTCGACGAGATCGGGGAGATCTCCGCGGCCACCCAGACCAAGCTGCTGCGCGTGCTGCAGGAGCGCGAAATCGTGCGCGTTGGGGAGAACCATCCGCGCAAGGTGGACGTGCGGGTCGCCGCCGCCACGCACCGGGATCTGGCGGCGATGGTGAAGCGAGGCGAGTTCCGCGAGGATCTCTACTACCGCCTGCGCGTGCTGCCCCTGCATGTGCCGGCCCTGCGCGAGCACCGGGAGGACATTCCCCTGCTGGCGGGAAAGCTGCTGGGCGACCTGGCGGAGCGCTACCGGCGGCCGGACCTGCGCCTGTCGTCCGAGGCGATGGCCGCCGTGGAGTCCTACGGTTGGCCGGGCAACGTCCGGCAGTTGTTCAATGCGCTGGAATATGCCGTGGTGCAGTCCGAGGGGCCGAACATCCTGCCGGAGCACCTCCTGCCGGAGCTGACGGCGGGCTCCGACGTGGATGCGCCGCCGCCGGGTGGCGGCATGCGACTGACACGCTACTACACCGCGCCGCCGTCGGCCGAGGCAGAGCAGGCGCTGATCCTGCGCGTGCTCGATGAATCCCGCGGCAACAAGGCCGAGGCGGCGCGCCGCCTCGGCATGTCGCGCACGACGCTGTGGAAGCGGCTCCGGGATTCCTGAGCCCGGAAATTACGCGGCTCTCAGGTACTGCTCCTTGGCCTCCCGGGCCGCCTTGGCTTCTTCCGCGCTGTAGGCCTTGCCCGACCACAGCATGCGGTAGGCGATCTCCTCGTTGCCGTTTTCGCACAACTCCAGCACCTGCCGGAACAGCGGCTGGAAGGTCGGGCTGCGGTGCGAGGCTTCGTGTTCCTCGAAGGAGTGCCAGAAGGTGATGATCAGCGCCTCGCGGTCCTTGAGGGCGCTGGCGACCGCCTGGCCGACCGTGCTGCCCTCGTTGGAAATCATGCCGGAATTGAGGCAGACGAAGCCGCCGACGAAGCCGGTTTCCGAGTGGTAGGTCTTCACGTTTTCGCAGAGCACCGCGACCCGTTCCTCCAGGTCGTCGACGCTATACTGCGGCTTGAGCACGACGCGGTTGACGGTGACCACGCCGTCGGCCGCGAAGCCGGGAATGAAGTCGTTCATATGGTCCTCCGTCTAGTTAATTAGTCATGACTAATATTCGACCAAAGCACTCGGGAATTGGTTCAACGGGGCTTTGCGGGGCAGCATGAGCGATAGCCACCTGCGCGAGGTCGGGCTGGACAGCGAGGAGGTCTTCGGCGGCCGCCTGCTGAAAGTGAAGCGCGACCGCGTGAGCCTGCCGGACGGGATGGTGGCCACCCGCGAGTACGTTACCCATCCCGGTGCCGTGGTCATGATCGCCGAGTTGCCCAACGGCAAGCTGCTCTTCGAGCGCCAGTTCCGCTACCCCCTCCACCGCGTCTTCCTGGAGCTCCCTGCCGGCAAGATCCACCCGGGCGAGGACATCCTGCTCACCGCGCGGCGGGAACTTCAGGAGGAGACGGGCTATGTGGCCCGCGACTGGCATTACCTCGGCGTCATCCACCCCTGCATCGGCTACTCGGACGAGCGTATCGAAATCTTCTTCGCCCGCGGCCTGAGCCACGTCGGCCATGCGCTGGACGACGGCGAGTTCCTCGAAGTGCACGAACTTGCCTTGGGGGAGGCGATCGAGGCCGTGCGCGACGGCCGCCTGACCGACGGCAAGACGGTTGCCTGCCTGCTGTGGGCCGAGCGCGTGCTGGACGGCCGCTGGCCGCTGCCCGCGCCCCACCGCTAGCCTTCCCCGACGCCGATTCCCTGGGGGCCTATTTCTCGAATTTCACCTCAAGCTCCGTGGTCTCTCCCTGACGCACGGAGACTTTCTCGGTTGCGGCCTTGTAGCCGTCGAGTTTGAAGGTGAACCGGTGCACGCCGGCCGCCAAGGCGATCTTGAGGGGCGACATGCCGTAATAGACGTCATCCACATACACCTTCGCGCGGGAGGGAATCGTGGCGACGGAGAAATGCCCCGTGCCGGTGCTCGTTGCGGCGACAGACCGTGGGTTTTCCGCGGTCGCCGTACCGGCGACCGCGGATTCCCGATCCGCGGGGGCCTGGACGATCGTCACGCCCGGCACCGCAGAGATCTCGCGGCGCTGGCTGGCGACGATCGTGTGCGGATACGACTTGGCGAGGCCCTCGCGAATCGAGGCACTGGTCTTCGCGGCCAGCTCTGCCAGTCCCTCGCCCAGGTATTCCGTGATCGACGCCCGGGTATTGCCGTTCACGCCGGCGAAGCGGTCGGATTTCTCGGTGACGATGCCGGACCACAGGACTTCCCCGGTCTTGCCGCTGCGCAGCGTGGTCTGGGTGACGATGTTGAGTTCGTCGCGGCCGGCGATATTCAGCACGAGCGCCCTGGTCTCGCCGCTGACGGTGAAGTCGTGTCCATCCCCGGGCGAGCCGACCAGCCGGAAGCCGTCCGCCTGGAGTTGATTCCTCACCGCGGCGCTTACGACGGCCGCTATGTCCCGATCCAGGGTCAGCTCGCTGCCGTGCATGTTCGCCACCGTCGCCCGGATGTCACCGATCCTCCTGGCCGGCGCCGTCGGCCGCGCATCGGCGTAGTCGGAGACCAGCAGGCTGATCGGCTGGCCGGAGCGCAGGATCGGCGTGGCCGCAGGCCTGGGGGGAACCTCGACATGGATGGCGGCGGGGCCTGAAACCAACTCCAGGGGGTTGGGAATCGTCGGCATGCGCGAACAAGCTGCGACAACAAGCAGCGCCGCGCCGGACAAGCTGATCACCCCCAACTTCGTTCTTGATGCCATCCTCTTTCCCTCTTTAGTCGTAAACAATCCTGTTCGGCCAGGCCAACCGGCCACTGGCACAGCAGTGCCGCTCACTTGACCAGCTCGACCATGTAATCCACACCGGCCTTGAGCTCCTCGTCGGTCAATTCGGGTTTGTTGGCGCGGGGCTGCATCTCCCCCTTCCCTTCGATGACGCTCTTGTAAAGTGCGTCCATGCCTGCCCCGAGGAGCGGGTTCCAGGCGGCCTTGTCCCCCAGAATCGGAGCATCGTCCACGCCCGACCGGTGGCACTTCTTGCATGCCCTGTCGTACACCGCTTTCCCATCGGATGCGAAAGCCGCGCAGGCAAAGACCAGTAGCAGAACGTAAACCGGGTATTTGATCAATTGAGATGGCTACCAGTCAGGCGTCCACTGCCGCTTCCGCCCTCGCGCTCCGCACGGCGCCGTGCTTCTCGCGCAGCAATTCGTCGAGCAGCCCCATGAACTCGTCGCAGGCCCGCTCGGCGGCGGTGAAGCTCGCATACATTTGCGCCTGCACCCGGGCGTCGCTCTCCCAGCCCGCGGCTGCGCTGAGCACCGCCTCTCGCATGCGCCGATGCACCTCCCCGTGGAGCGCCGCCAGGTTGCGGTCGGCGCTCGGCGCACGCAACCCCGCGCCGCCCTCCTTGCCCTCCAGCCAGCGGCCGAAGCGGCATTCGCGCTCGTCGGTGGCGACCACGCGCGCCTGTTCAGAGCCCGGCCCGGCGCTGACGGCGATGTAGCCGTTCTGCTTGTAGACGATGTGATCGACCTTGGCCAGGGAGGCAAAGCTCATGTCGCGCACACAGCCGATGCGCTCGAGCGCGATCCGCGCCGATTCCGAGAAGGCGTTGAAACGATGCTCGAAGTCGGCCACCGTGTCCTTGGACGAGTTGGCCATGCCCCGCGCCGCGCCCGACTCCCTGAGAATCGTCAAGGTGTCCGCGCGCAGCCCGCCCATGATGGCGGAGATCTCCGCCGAGGCCTGCTTGGATTTCTCGGCGAGCTTGCGCACTTCGTCGGCCACCACCGCGAAACCGGAGCCGTGCTCGCCGGCGCGGGCCGCCTCGATGGCGGCGTTGAGCGCCAGCAGGTTGGTCTGGTCGGCAATGTCCGCGATGAGGCCGAGGGAGTGCGCGATCTCGCTGCTGCGGGAACTGAACTGCTCGATGGCGGCGTAGGCCGCGTCGATGCGCTCGGCGATGCCGTTGAGGGAGGCGACGACGCCGTCGATCGACTCCCTGGAGGCTTGTGCCCCTTCGGCGTTGTCGCGCGAGATCCGCTCCAGGTCGTCCGCGGCGGTGGCGATGTTGCGCAGGTCGTCCTGGTTGGTGCGGATGTTCTGCACCAGGTTGGTCGAGTTGAGGTGGCCGAGCTTGGACAGCAGCTCGTTCTTGAGCTGCCAGCGGCCATGCTCCTCGAGGGCGCGCAGCGACTGGTTGAAGCCTTCCAGGGACTTGCGGAATTCACCATGCAGGCCGGCCGGGTGGGTCTTGCGGAAGTATTTGCCCTGGCTCACATACTGCAGGGCCGTGCGCTGCTCGCGGAAGCACGTCTCGAGCTGGTCGAGCATGTCGTTGACATGCCACATGGCCAGCCCCAGCTCGTCCTGGCGGATGCCGGTGATGCGTCCGCCCATCTGGCCCCTTCCCACCTGGCTGGCGACGCGCGCGATCGCCCGCAGGGAATCGGCGAGCCGCATGCGGAAGCGCAGGTTGTAGAGTCCCAGCACCACCAAGGCGCCGGTGAGCACGCCGAACCAGATCCAGTCGCCGCCCTGCCAGCCGTGGCGGGCCACGCCGGCCAGCCCCGCCCCCAGCAGCAGGGCGTTGAGCGCGGCGACCGATGCCACTTCCTCAAAGCGAAAGGACGAATTCTTCATAGCTCGTTCCTTTCTGCGCCAATGCGCCGCCGAGCCAGTCCAGCGAAGCCGCCATCGCGTCGCGCGGGCCGGCCTTGTGCTCTTCCGCCAGCATGGCGCGATAGATGTCGGCGATGACGTCTACCGCTGCGCGCCCCGGCGCGCGGCGCACCGAGAAGTAGCCGTCCACGCCTCCGGCCGGATCGTAGGACGGGGTAACGTTGGCGAACACCCAATAGAAGCTGCCGTCCTTCGCCATGTTCTTGACGTAGGCGAAGCATTCCTTCTCCGCCGCCAGCGTGTCCCACAGGAACTTGAACACGCCGCGCGGCATGTCGGGATGGCGGATGATGTTGTGCTGGCTGCCGAGCAGCTCCTGTTCGCTGTAGCCGGAAAACTCGATGAATACGCGGTTGCCGTAGGTGATGCGCCCCTTGAGGTCGGTCTTGGAGACGATGAAGTCCTCCTCGCGCATGAGCTTTTCCCGCGTGCTCGGCTGGACTTTGTACTTCATGCCGTCGATGGTCCGGGGTTGTCGCGGATCACGATCATTCCTGGCGCGTCGCGCCGCACCGGATCACGCGATGTCCGCGGTCGGACGCCGCAGCCCTACTTGACCAGCCCGACCATGTAATCCACACCGGCCTTGAGCTCCTCGTCGGTCAGTTCGGGTTTGTTGGCGCGGGGGGGCATCTCCCCTTTGCCTTCCATCACGCTCCTGTACAGCGTGGCCATGCCGGAGGCAAGCCGCGGGGCCCAGGCCTCCTTGTCGCCCGCGATCGGCGCCTCATCCACGCCCGACCGATGGCACTTGTAGCAGACCCGGTCGTATATCGCCTTGCCGTCGGCAGCGAAGGCCGGGCCGGCACACACACAGATCAGGAGAGCCGCCAGTCGCATGCTCATTTACCGCCTCCCTGCGCGTCGGCTTGCCGGTAATCGGGCATGCGGGACATGTAATCGGCCATCGCCTCCAGATCGGTTCTCGAATAGTTGCGCAGAACCTTGACCATCTTGGGATGGGAATTGCCGCGCGTGCCTTTCTTGACATGTTCCAGCTCCCGCAACAAATACCCGTAGTGCTGCGCCGCCACCGCCGGATAGATCTTTTCCTCCTGTCCTTCGCCGAACTCGCCGTGGCACTTGGCGCATTCCTTCTTGTACAGCGCCTGGCCGCGGGAAACATGATCGCCCGGGCCCTTGCCGTTTTCCACCAAGGTTCGTTCAGAGGCGAGAAAGACCGCGATGTCGGCAATCTCCTGGGTACTGACCGCGTGCTCGGACGCAAATGGCTCCATTTTCGGATTGACGCGAATGCCGGCGCGCGTATCGGTCACCTGCTTGATGATTACCACGGCGTACTGCCCCGTCAGCCGCGGATAGGTGCCGTCGATCAGGCCCGAGCCGTCGGGTTTGTGGCAGCCGCGGCAGCCGCGGAAGGCCTCCTTGCCGCGCACCGGATCGCCCGACTTGCTCATCACCTCGACCTGCTCGCGGGTCATCTTGTTCCAGACATATCCTTTGCTCCCGAACCCCTTCGGGCTCCGGGCCGCGTCGGCCAGGTCGGCCAGCGCCGGCTGCGCCGGCAGCAGCGCGAGGGCCGCAAACAGAGACCAGGCTTTCATCGATCACTCCCCCTTAAGACCGGTGATGTACTCGGCGACCGCGCGCATCTCCGGCTCGTTCATGCGCTTGGCCACGGCACGCATGACTTCGCGGCTGTCGTTGTTGCGGCTGTCGTTCTTGAAGTTGATCATCTGCTGGACAACGTAGGCTGGGTGCTGGCCGGCCAGCCGGGGGAACTTCGCCGTTCCGCTGCCATCCTCGTTATGACAGCCCGAGCAGGCCGGAACCGCGCTTCCGACTATGCCCTCATCGTAGATTAGCTGCCCTTGCGCCGCCAGCTTGGGATTGGCCACGACGCCCGGCGCCCGCTTCTGCTCGCTGTAGTAGCCGGCCAGGGCGTCGAAATCCCCCTCGCCGATCTGCCCGACCATCGCGCCCATGACGAGGCTGGTGCGCTTGCCGGACTTGAAATCCGAAAGCTGCTTGATGATGTATTCGGGATCGAAGCCGGCAAGTTTCGGGTTCTCGGGAATGACGCTGTTTCCGTCCTCGCTGTGGCAACCGGCACAGAGCGGATTCCCGCCCGCACCGTGCGCCGCGGGAAGCGTCGCGGCGAGGGCCAGCGCTCCCAGCAACTGAAGCAGCAACCGGCCGCGCCTGCCGCCCCCAGCCCGCGTTTGCGTGGTTCGCGGCAGGCCGCGTCTCCATTGGGTCATCTTCTCCTCCGTTCCGTCTCTGTCTTCGGACGGTTCTCGAGCCGAGCCGATGCGCCGCATCCGGACGCCCGGCGTGAGCCAGCCCCCCCTCGGGGGGGCATGGCAGAGGGAAGGCGGGTGGCCTTCCCCCATTACTTACTTCCCTGCCGCCTTCAGAAGCCCGCAGACAGCATGAAGGTGGTCAATCGATCGCCACGAAGGGCCTGGGTCGTGTCCGACCCCTGGTAGCCATTGTCCTTGGTGCGAATGCTGTGCTGCAACTGCAGTTGCACGTTCTGCGCCAACTGGTATGTGGCTCCGAGGGTCGTGGCATTGTCGCGGCTGCTGCGCGCCGCGGTGGCGACGCGGCCGGTGTCGGCCCGGCGGTAGGCAAGCATCAGGGTCGCCTTGTTGGGGATGATGCCGAGTTCGGCCGAGATCGTCGTCGCCTTCTTGTCGTTCGGGTTGGCGTTGTACAGGTTGGCGGTGGCAGCTCCCGCCGCCGTTCCCGGCGCGTTGGCGTGGGTGAAGTAAATGCCCAGGGGGAATTTGCCAACGGCGCCCTGGGCCTGGGCATCGAGCGCCCAGGCCTTGGTTTGGACCGTGATCACCGTACCGGTTCCCAGGCCGTCATCCTGCTTCGACGAGCCGCTCCACGATTGCACGCCGAAGCCGAGATCCCAGCCGCCCAGGGAGGGCGTCAGCGCGGCACGGAAGTAGTTGGAACTCGGATTGCCATTGGCGCGCTCTTCCGCGACGGCGGCATGGTTCGGCGACCATTTCGAGAAGTTGATGAAGTACCGGGGATCCCAGAGGACGAAGGCGGCCCCCATGGCGGCCGTCGCCGTGCCGAGGTACTGCTGTGCCGAACTCTCGTTGCGGTGTTCCATGATGCGCACGTTGCGCACCGCGCCGGTGTTGAGCAGCTCGAAGCCGTAGGAGGCGCCCAGGGCGTCCGTCGTGTAGGGAATCACGCCGGCCTTCACGCCGGCGACGTCATACATGAACGGCATCTTGAAGCCGGCCAGGAAGCCGGCGGCGCCGTTGGCGAGCTGCCCCTCCAGCATGAAGCCGATGTTCGGCGTGATGCGGCCACCGAACAGCAGGGCGAACTCATCGGGAAACTGCCACTCGCCGCTGGCGGCCGTGGGCGTGTCCGGGAGATCGGCGCCGTTGTTCTTCTGGTAGCGGATCTTGGTGAACAGGCTGGCGTTGAGGATCTCGGGAAGCGAGAGTTCCTTGCCCTTCAGGACGCCTTGCTTGCCCATCTCCGTGAAACCGCCGGCCTTGAACTCCTGGCCGTAGGCGTTGAGGGCCGGGTAGTGCTGGAAATGGCAGGTATTGCAGGCCTTGCCCAACTGCCGCGCAAAGGCCGGGATGGCCTGGCTCGGCGTGGAAACGGCGGCGGCGGTCAGAAAGAGCGCGACCGAAAACATGAATCTGGAAACTTTGGCTGCAAACATGGATCCCCCCGTAGTAGTGAACTTCCCGGTACCCGGCCGCTCGAGTGCCAGCCGGAGCCTTCTCTTTTCTTGTTTCTTGCGCGGGCTTGCCGTCAGGTCTCCGCAATGAACAGTTCGCTTTCCTGGCCCATATCTTTTTCTTATGCATTGCGGCCCCCCTATTGTCTTTAAATCTAAAGCGTCTGCCACGGGCCTACGGTCCTGATTGGTTCGGATGAAGGTTGCGCGCGGATCGGACTTTGGTCGCATACCCCGTGCGACCTTCGCGTGATACCATTCTTTGCTACCCCGCCATTGGCGAACAGATAGGCGGCATTCCGATGTTGGCAGCACTGAACCGACCCTTCAGCCGTCTGAGCTTCTCGCGTCAGTTCCTGCTGTTGAGCGTGCTGATCCTCGTCGGGGGCACCTTGACCATCGGGCTCTGGCTGGAACGCCAGTTGGAAACCAGCGCGGCCAACCGCGCCGCGGCGATCACCGCGCTCTATGTCGACGGCATCCTCGAAGCGCAGTTGCTGGAACGGTCGGCCGCCGGCGCGCTGACCCAGGAAACCCGGGAGTCCCTCGACCGCCTGTTCGTGCAAGGGCCGCTGCACCACAAAGTGGTCCGCTTCAAGCTCTGGAATCCCGACGGAACGGTTCTCTACAGCAGCGACCACGGCCAGGAGGGGCTCCGCTTCCCCGTCACGGGACACCTGGCCGCGGCGCTTGCCGGCGAGATGAAAAGCGCGATGAGCATCCTCGATGAACCGCAAGAAATCATGGAGCGCGAGCACTGGCCGAGGCTGCTGGAGGTCTACGTGCCGGTGCACGGGAAGGACGGCCGGGTCACCGCCGTCGCCGAGTTCTACCATTCCGTGGAGAACCTGGGCCGCGAAATCCGGGCCGCACAGCGGCGTGGCTGGGTACTCGTCGTGGCAGGCGTGGCAGCGACCTACCTGCTGCTGCTGGGCCTGGTGCGCCGCGCCAGCAACACGATCCTCGGGCAGCGCAATGACCTGCGGCGCAAACTGGACGACCTGCGCCTGGCGCTCGACGAGAACGAACGGATGCGCGAACGGCTGCGGGAGGCGGGCGCACGCACCACGGCGCTCAACGAGCAGTTCCTGCAAAGGGTGGCCGCGGACCTGCATGATGGACCGGCGCAGGATATGGCCCTGGCACTGCTGCGCTTCGAGACGCTTGTCCAGGCGTGCAACCCCTGCAGGCTGAACGCGGGCGGCGATGTCAGGACGATCCACAAGGCATTGCAGTCCTCGCTCGAGGAGCTGAGAGCGATCGCCTCGGGCCTGCGCATGCCGCCGGGCACTGAAAGCCTTTCGCTGGCCGATATGGCGCGGCGTGCGGTGCGCGATTTCGAGCGCAAGTCGGGGGCTACCGTCGAAACTGCGATCGACGCCACGCCGGGCGAGGCCTCGCTCGCGCTCAAGATCACCGTCTACCGGCTGATCCAGGAGGCGCTGACCAACGGCTGGTGGCATGCGCGCGGCAGCGCGCAGCGGGTGCGGGTGGGCCAGGAGGACGGTGAGGTGCTCGTCGAGGTTGCCGACCAGGGTCCCGGCTTCGATCCCCAGTCCGCCTCCTCGGCCGGACGGCTCGGGCTGACCTTCATGCATGAGCGCGCCCGGCTGCTGGGCGGAGTGCTCGAGGTCGACGCCGCCCCGGGACGCGGCACGCTGGTCCGGGCCCGGCTGCCCCTGACCACCGACGAGGTCGCGAATGCGTAGCCGCCGGCTCGACGCACGAAGGGGATATTGAAATGGGCACCGGTCCAATCCGCATCCTGCTCGCCGACGATCATCCGTTGTTCCGGGAGGGGGTCGCCCACTCCCTGGGCGCCGACGCCGACCTCGAGGTCGTCGCCCAGGCGGGTAGCGCGGAAGAGGCCGTGGAACTCGCGCACCGCCTGCGTCCCGACATGGTGCTGCTGGACATCGGCATGCCCGGCATGGGGGGCATTGCCGCCGCGGGGCAGATCGCCGCGGACTTGCCGGGGGTGCGCATCATGATGCTCACCGTGTCCGAGGATCGGGACAGCCTGTTTGCCGCCTTGAAGGCCGGCGCGCACGGCTACGTCCTGAAAGGCGTGTCGGCGAGCGAGCTGCGCTCCGCCGCGCGCCGGGTCGCCGGCGGGGAGGCCTACATCACGCCGGCGCTGGCCGCGGAGCTGCTCTTCGAGTTTTCCCGCCCGGTTGCGTCCGATCCGCTGTGCGAACTTACGGCGCGGGAGGCCGAGGTCCTGGGCCTGATCGGTCAGGGTTGCACCAATCGCGAAATCGGCGAGCGCCTGCACCTTGCGGAGAAGACCGTGAAGCATTACGTGACGCTCATACTGCAGAAGCTGCAGGTGCGCAGCCGCACCGAGGCGGCGGTGCTCGCGGTGAAACGGGAGTCTCCGGGGGTTCGGTCGCCGGGTGCGGGCGGGCATGAACGGCCGGGCAAGGGGTAGGGCGGGAATCCCGACGGGCCGCGCCCCGTTGTGCAGCCGTTTTGATTAGTATTTCAGTAAATACTTACGCGGTGTAAAATCGCCGCAATAAAGACTTGGCAGGGCGCCTGCGGGCCCCGCGCACCGGGTGCAACGGATGGTGGAGACGACAATGAACCAGGGCGATCCCCTGCCGCGGCAGGCCGGCGGCGAGCTCAGAAAGGACGAGAGCGGGAAGGTCCAGGCCCTGCGCATCCTCTCGGAGGTCACGGCGACGCTGGCCTCCGAGTACGACCTGGACGCCCTGCTCAACCGCTTCCTCAGCATGATGGTCCGGCTCGCCGGCGCCTCGGCCGGCGCCGTGCGCGTGCTCACCAGCGACGGCCAGCACTTGCGGCTCGCCGCCTCCCTGGGGCTGCCGCCCGAGGTGATCGAGCGCGAGCAACTGGTGGCGATCGACTGCGGCGTGTGCGGCATGGCCGTGCGCAACGACGAGGTCCGGCACACGCGGGATTTCAAGCCCTGCGTCGATCGCACCCATCTGCCTTACTTCGACCGGTGCCGTTCCATGGTGGTGGTGCCCCTGGAGCACAACGGCCGGCTGCTCGGCGCCTACAACCTCTACATGACCGAGGAACGCCAGATACCCGAGGAGGTGTCGCTGCTCTTCTGCTCCATCAGCGAGCATCTGGCCATGGCCCTGGAGAACTCCCGGCTGATGTGCGAGAACCTGCGCATGACCCTCATGACCGAGCGGCAGATGATGGCCAACGAGGTGCACGACTCCCTCGCCCAGACCATGGCCTACATGAAGATGCGCATCGAGTTGCTGCGGGAGGCGCTGCTCTCCTACGAGAACGGCCAGGCCCTCAAGTACACGGGCGACATCCAGCAGGCCCTGGACCAGGCCTACGCCTCGTTGCGCGAGCTGCTCACCCAGTTCCGCAGCCGCATGGATCCCCTGGGCCTGGTGCATGCCCTCGAGGAGATCGTCGCCGCCTTCTACGACCGGACCGGCATCCGGCTCGATTTCGAGAACCGCATCCCCGACCTCAACCTCACGGTGGACCAGGAGGTGCAGGTGTTCCACATCATGCAGGAAGCGCTGGCCAACGTGGTGCGCCATTCGGGCGCCAAGCAGGCGAAGATCAGCCTGGAGATGGTCGGCGACAGCTACGGCTTCACGGTGGAGGACGACGGCCGCGGCGTCTTCGTCCTGGGCGCCCAGCCGGAGCTGCGCCACCATTTCGGCATCAGCATCATGCGCGAGCGCGCCCAGCGCCTGGGCGGCACGATCGAACTGGCCAACCGGCGGCAAGGAGGCGCCCGCCTGCGCCTGCTGGTGCCCGTTGCCAAGAACAAATCGGAGACCCCATGAAACTCGACCTCCGCACCCTCATCCCTAGCCCTTCCCCCGTAGAGGGGGAAGGGAACGTCGTGGGCGCCTGCGGCGCCGAGCTCGGATGGGAGACCGCATGACGGAAAGCGTCACCAAGGTGATGCTGGTCGACGACCACACCCTGTTCCGCAAGGGACTGGCGGAACTGCTCGATGGACGGGACGGCATCCGGGTGGTCGGCGCCACCAGCAATCCGGACGAGGCTTCCCACCTGCTCCAGGAGCAGCGGCCCGAGGTGCTGATCCTGGACCTCAACATGCCGCCCCACGGCGGACTGGCCCTGCTGCGGGAGCTGCAGGCGGCGGGCTGGACGGGGCCCACGCTGATCCTCACCGTGAGCGATGCGGAGGACGACCTGGCCAACGCCATGCGCGCCGGGGCGCGCGGCTACCTGCTCAAGGACATGGAGCCGGACGACGTGGTGGATGCCATCCAGCGGGCGGTGCGCGGCGAGACGGTGGTGGCGCCGGCCATGACCCTGAAGCTGGTCAATCTCCTGCAGACGGGGCCGAAGAGCGCCACGCGGGAGAACCTGCTCGCGCACCTTACCGGCCGCGAGCGGGAGATCCTGGATCACTTGGCGCACGGGCTGTCCAACAAGGCCATTGCCCGGGCGCTGGACATCTCCCACGACACGGTCAAGCTGCACGTGCGCCACATCCTGTCCAAGCTCAACCTCACCTCCCGCGTCGAAGCGGCGGTGTTCGCCGTGGAGCAGAAGATGCGGCCGGCGGCGGAGAAGTAGTCGGCACGAACAGGAAGCAGGGGCCCCGCGCAGCGGGGATGCGACCGGCCGTGAGTGCCGCCAGCCGCCGACAGCGCGGCAGTTGATCTCGCGGCAGGGGTTCGGAGGCGGCCGGGGTCAGACCGCGGCGATCTTGTCGCTTTTCTTCCAGGCGCCCACGTCGGGAGCCTGATCCGGCTCGAACCACTTCAGCTTGTCGTGCAGCTTCACCACCTCGCCGACGATGATCAGCGTCGGTGGCCTGAGCTGCGCCGCCGTCGCCAGCGGCGGCAGGGTTTCCAGCGTGCCGATGAGCACGCGCTGCTTGTGGGTGGTGCCTTGCTGCACGATGGCGGCCGGCCAGTCCGCCGGCAGGCCGTGGGCCATCAGCTCGCGGCAGGCCACCGCCAGGCCGAGCAAGCCCATGTAGATCACCACGGTCTGGCCCGGGCGCGCCAGGGCCGGCCAGTCCAGGTCCATGCTGCCGTCCTTGAGGTGGCCGGTGACGAAGACGCAGGCGTGGGAATAGTCCCGGTGGGTGAGGGGGATGCCGGCATAGGAGGCCACGCCCGCCGCGGCGGTGATGCCCGGCACCACCTCGAAGCGCACGCCGTGGGCGGACAGGGTCTCGATCTCCTCGCCGCCACGGCCGAAGATGAAGGGGTCGCCGCCCTTCAGGCGCAGCACGCGCTTGCCCTCCTCGGCCAGCCGGACGAGGAGCTTATTGATCTCTTCCTGGCGCAGGGTATGGTCGTTGCGCTGCTTGCCGACATAGATGCGCTGGGCGTCGCGCCGGCACAGGTTGACGATGGCCGGCGGCACCAGGTGGTCATGCACGACCACGTCGGCCTGCTGCATGAGCTTGAGGGCGCGGAAGGTGAGCAGATCCGGGTTGCCCGGACCGGCGCCCACGAGATAGACCTCGCCGCGGGGCCGTTCGTCCGGGGTGCCGGCGAGCTCTTTTTGCAGCCATTCCTCGGCCATCCGCTCCTTGCCCGCCAGCACCATGTCCGCGAACGGTCCCTGCAGGGCGTTTTCCCAGAAAATGCGGCGCCGGGCCGGGTTGGAGAAGTGCTGCTTGACGCGATCACGGAACGCCTCGGCCAGCTTGGCCAGCCGGCCGTAGGCTGCCGGGATCAGGGTTTCCAGCCGGGCGCGCATCATGCGGGCCAGCACCGGCGAGGCGCCGCCGGTGGATACCGCCACCACCATGGGCGAGCGATCCACGATGGAGGGGAAGATGAAGGAGCACAGCTCGGGGGAATCGACGACGTTGACCGGGATGCCCCGGGCCTTGGCGGCCCGGTAGACGGCCTCATTGACCGCGTGCTCGTCCGTGGCGGCGACCACGGCCAGGGCGCCGTCCAGATGCGCGTCGGCGAAGCGGGCGGCGACATGCTGGACGCGGCCCTCGGCCGCTTCCACGGCGAGGGCTTCCCCCAGCTCGGGGGAGACGATCGTGACGCGGGCCCCGCAGTCGCGCAGGACGCCGGCCTTGCGGGCGGCCACCGTGCCGCCGCCCACGACGACGCAGCGCTCGCCGCGGATGTTCAGGAAAATGGGCAGGTAATCCATGGGAGCTTTCGGCGCGGATTAACGCGGATGGACACGGCTATACCCAGAAGAAATCCGCGAGTATCCGCGTAAATCCGCGTCAGCAAATGGTCTGGCCCATTATACCCATGGCTTCCGCGAGCCAATTGCGCTGGGTCAAGCGCCGCTGGAGCAGCCGCCCTGGCTGCCGCAGCCGCCGCAGCCGCTGTTGCCACCGGTCGAGCAGCCGCCGGGGGCTGCGGACTGGAAGAAGACGAACTGCCAGTTGTCCGGCTCCACCTCGACGAAGTCCAGCATCATGCCGGCCAGAATCTCCTGGCTGGGAGGGGCGATCAGCACCGTGACGCCCTCGCACTGGAGGGACAGGTCCTGTTCCCGCTCCTCGTCGAAGCCCAGGCCGAAGACGACCTGTCCGTCCTCGTCGATCTTGGCGGCAATGCGCACGGCCATGCCGGCCGCGCCGCTTTGTTCGGCGGAGTCCAGGATGCGGGTGGCGGCGGCGGGGGAGAGGGTGAACATCGGGTAAGTCCTTGTCAGGGGGTGGATTGGGCGACCGATACGGCGACGGCGGCCGCGTCCCGGTTCTCGCGGCGCAGGCAGCGGCGGGCGAAGGCGACGAAGCGGCTCGCCCAGTCGCAGTGGCCGGCGCTGCGCAGGTGCGTGTAGGAGGCCAGCAGGTTCTTGTAGACGACGCCGTCGTGCTCGCCGTCCAGGCCGTAGCCGCGCAGCACCCGGTAGGCGAACACCGTGCCGGGGGCGAGATTCTGCAGGCTCGAGTAATGAAACTCGTGGGCCGGGATGTCGCCCGGGAGCGCATCCGCATGGGCGTTCGCCGCCACCCAGGGGTGGGCCTGCGTCGGCGCCAGGCGGACGTAGCCGCGGCCGACGGGCTTGTCGTGCATCACCACGTCGCCGGCGATGGCGCCGGCCATGCGGCGCGTCTCGCCGCGCCAGGCCAGGCTGCGGGCCAGGTACATCAGGCCGCCGCATTCGGCGTAGGCGGGCATGCCGTCCTCGATGGCGTCATGCACCGCCTGGCGCATCGACGCGTTGGCCTCCAGCTCGGCCATGAAGCACTCGGGGAAGCCGCCGCCGAGGAACAGGGCGTCCACCTCCGGCAGGCGCGGGTCGGCGATGGGGCTGAAGGGCACCAGCTCGGCGCCGGCCGCCGCCAGGGCGTCCAGGTCGTCCGCGTAATAGAAGCCGAAGGCCTGGTCCCGGGCGATGCCGATGCGCAGCCGGGGCTGCGTACTGCGGGCCGGGGCGGCCGTCCGCGGACGGAGGGGCTCGTCGCTGGCGGTGACTTCCAGCAGGCGATCGAGATCGACCTGCCGGCCGATGGTGGCGGCGATGGCGGCGACGCGCTCCCGGGCGGCGCCGGACTCGTTGGCCGGCATCAGGCCCAGGTGGCGTTCGACGATGGCCAGCTCCGGGTTCTCCGCGACGGCGCCCAGCACCGGCACGTCCGTGTAATGCTCGATCACGGCGCGCAGCTTGGCTTCGTGGCGCCGGCCGCCGAGGCGGTTGAGGATGACGCCGGCGATGCGGATGGTCCGGTCGAAGGCCTGGTAGCCGAGGATCAGGGGGGCGATGCCCCGGGTCATGCCGCGCGCATCGAGGACCAGCACCACGGGCAGGTCGAGGAGCTGGGCCAGGGCGGCGTTGCTGTTGCTGCCGGCCAGGTCCAGGCCGTCGTACAGTCCCTTGTTGCCTTCCACCAGGCAGACATCGGCGCCGGCGCCGTGGCGGGCGTAGAGTTCGCGCAGCTCCTCGGGGGGGGCGAGATAGAAATCCAGGTTGCGGCAGGTCCGGCCGCTGGCCATGCCGAGCCAGATGGGGTCGATGTAGTCCGGGCCCTTCTTGTAGGCCTGCACCGACAGGCCGCGGTGTTTCAGCGCCGCCGCCAGCCCCAGGCTGATGGTCGTCTTGCCGGAGGACTTGTGGGCGGCGGAGATGAGAAAGCGGTGCATGCACGAAATCCGCGGGGAACCCCCGCGGAGCTTACGCCTGCTTGGCGTGGTGCGGGTCCATGGCCGCATCATCCAGCCGCTCGGGCACGAAGCGCAGCACCTTGACGGCCACGGTTACGGCAGCGAGCGCTAGGGCGAAGCCGCCCAGGCCGAGCAGGACTTCGGGAAGGCTGGGCTCGTATGGGTTCACCTTGCCATCGAAGAAGCTGCTGGAGACTTCGTAGCCGGGGAAGATCGACAGGGGGAAGGCCTGGGCGCCGACGATGGTGACATACATCTGCGCCAGCCCGCCGGCGACGATCAGCAGGCAGGCGGCGGCGAGCCAGCCGCGCGACTTCGACAGCCGCGGGTGGAACAGAATGACCAGCGGGGCGACCCCGCCCGCCAGCACCTGGCCAGCCCAGAACAGCGTCGTGTGGATGCCGCCGTCCAGGAGGATGAAGCGCTCGACGTCGTGCAGCCTCGTCACATACAGCTTGGTCAGGTGGAACACCGTGACAAAGTAGAGCGAGGCGGCGACGAAGGTGCCGAGCAGGTTCTTCAGGCGGCTGACGATGGCATCGCCGAGCTCGCGGCCGTCCAGGCGGCAGGCAGCCATCAGCACGAGCAGGAACAGGGCCGTGCCGTAGGCGAAGGAGAAGACGATGAACATGGGCGCCAACAAGGCGGAGTCATAGGCATCGCGTGCCACCAGGAAACCGAAAATGGAGCCGGTACCGGTGGTGAGTGCCAGGCGCCAGACGAAGGCGGCGAACCCGGCGGGCTTCGAGTACGGGTTCATGCGTCGCTCCATCATCGTCCAGAGGTATGCGGCGACGATGCCGAAGAAGCCGGTGTAGAGGAAGACGTTCAGCGCGAAGATCGACTTGAAGTTGTAATAGGTCATCGCCACGATGAGGCGGTCGGAGCGGCCCAGGTCGAGCATGAGCACCGTGAGACCGCCCAGCAGGAGCGAGAAGGCGAGCAGGGCGGAGAGCGGTGCCAGGGGCTTGTACACCGTCTTGCCGAACACCGAGGCGGTGGAGGCGACGTTCAGCGCGCCCGAGGCGGCGACGATGAGGAACACGGCGAAGACGTGCGGCATGCCCCAGACGGTCTGGTTGTCCATGCCGGTCACGATGTGGCCGTTGTGTTCCATGTACAAGAAAGCGCCGGCGCCCAGGGCGATAAACCCACCGAGCAGCGCCAGCACGGCGTAGAAGGCGTTGCGGTTGCCGATTTCCCGATAAACGACGCTGGCCATAGCCTTAGATCCCCTGGTAGCGGACGCCCGGATCGAGCTTGAGATCGGCGCGCACCTGGGTGGAGGCCACCTCCTTGATGCGCTTGGAGATCTCGCTTGCCGAGTCATTGAGGTCGCCGAACAGCATGGCGTTGTGGCCGGCCGCGGCGCAGGCCTCGACGCAGGCCGGCTGCTGGTCGCGGTCGACGCGGTGCACGCACAGGGTGCAGCCTTCCACGCAGCCCTTGCCCCGCGGCACGTCGGGGTTCTGGTCCGTGTGCTCCTCATGCACGAAGGAGCGCGCCTTGTAGGGGCAGGCCATCATGCAGTAGCGGCAGCCGATGCAGATGTGGCGGTCCACCAGGACGATGCCGTCGGCGCGCTTCATGGAGGCGCCGGTCGGGCACACATCCACGCAGGGTGGGTTGGCGCAGTGCTGGCACATCATGGGCAGGGACACGGCGTGGCCGGTCTTCAGGTCCTTGAGATCGATCTTGCGGATCCACTGGGCGTCGGTGCGCGGGCGCGTCACCTCCCCCAGGCCGTTTTCCTTGTTGCAGGCCTTGACGCAGTCGGTGCAGCCGGTCTGGCAGCGGGTGGTGTCGATGAACATGCCCCAGCGCACTTTGCCGGAGGCGGCTTGCTCGGCCGGACGGGCGGAGGCGATTTCGATCAGGCGGATGCCGGGGGCTATTGCCACGCCGGCCATGCCGGCCATGCCGGCCACGGCTGCCGAGGCGGCGAGGAACTGGCGTCGCTGGTTCGGGTTGTCGCTCATGGCTTGCTGGTTTCCTTGTCGGAATCGGGCACACCCGGGGGCGTGCCCCGGCCGCGCAGCATCGAGGCGGCCAGCTCGCCGTCGGCGGGAGCGGCCTGGCCCTGCACGGGCGCCTGCACGGGTGGCCTCGCCTTGGGCTGGTGGCACTCGAAGCAGTCCAGCTTCACCGCGGCGTAGGCGTGGCAGCCCTGGCAGAAGTTGTCGTTGGCCCCGATGACGCTGCCGGTCTTCTGGCTGGCGTGGCAGGAAATGCACTCGTTCAGGCTGAACTGCTTGGTGCGGATGCCCTCGCGCATGGTCTTGTCGCGCTGGTGCTTGAGGAACTTCATGTGGTCGCGGCGCATGCTGTCCTTGTCCGCGACGCACTTGTCGCCCTTTTCGATGACGACGGCGGGCTTCGGCACGCGGCCGCTATCGGCCGCCGAGGCGCCCAAGGCCCACAGCGCCAGCATCGCGGCCACGCCGAGATGGCGGAGGATGCGGGGCATCACGATCCTCACTCCCCGAGGCCCATCTGGATGTAGCCGGTCGGGCAGACATCTGTGCAGATGTGGCAGCCGATGCACTTGCTGTAGTCGGTCGCCACGTAGCGGCCGGTCGTCGCCTCGGTCTTCTTGACGCGATAGACCGCCGTCTGCGGACAATACACCACGCAGTTGTCGCACTCGAAGCACTGGCCGCAGCTCATGCAGCGCTTGGCCTCGGCGATTGCCTGCTTGTCGTCGAACCCTTCCAGGCGCTCCTGGAAATTGCCCAGCGCCTGTTCGGCATTCAGCGTGATGAAGCTGCGCACGTTGCGCGGCGTATAGTTGAAGTGGCCGAGGAACAGTTCTTTGTGGGTGATGACGTAGCGGTCGGAGCGGTTCTCGAAGTTATGCACCGCCCCCTTGGAGTCCCAGGTGCCGCGCAGGGGTTCATGGATCTCGCCGACCGGCTTGCCGGACTCGACCAGCTTGCGCTGCATGTCCCAGTAGTGCACGTCGATCTTCGGGCGGCGCTCCTGCTCCTCGCCGCGAAGGTGCCGGTCGATGCCCTCGGCCGCGATCCAGCCGTGGCCGATGGCCGTGGTGAGCAGATGCGGGCGAAGGACGTCGCCCCCGGCGAACACGCCCGGCTTGCCCTGCACCTGGTAGTTCTTGTCGGCCGTCATGCCGCCCTTGCCGTTGTCGAATTCCCGCAGGCCGGTGAAATCCACCGCCTGGCCGATGGCCGAGACGATGAGGTCGGCCGGGATGTCCTCCTCGGTGCCCTCGATCATCTTGATCTCGAGCTTGGGGCCGACGAACTTGGCCTCGCACTTGGCCACGCGCAGCGCGGTGGCGCGGCCGTCCGGGCCCTTGACCACACCGACGGGGGCGTAGCCGCCGCGGATGTCGATGCCCTCCGCCTTGGCCTGCTCGATCTCGTGCTTGTTGGCCTGCATCTTGTCGACGCCGAAGACGGAGGTCAGGGTCACCTCGGCGCCCTGGCGGGCCGAGACTTCGGCCACGTCGTGGGCCACCTGGCCGGCGATGGCATGCTCGGGCCGGTCGGTGGGCTTGGCGTTCTCGAGGGCGCCGAGGCGGCGGGCCACGGTGGCGACGTCGATGGAGGTATCGCCGCCGCCGACCACCACCACGCGCTTGCCCACGTGGCGCATGCGGCCGTCGTTGAAGGCCCTGAGGAAGGCGGTCGCGGTGACGATGTTGGGCGCTTCCGAATCCTTTACCGGCAGCGGCCGGCCGCCCTGAGCGCCCAGGCCCATGAACACGGCGTCGAACTGCTTGCGGATCTCGTCCATGGTGATGTCGCTGCCGACGCGGCACTTCATGCGCGCCTTCACGCCCAGGTCGAGGATGCGCTGGATCTCGGCATCGAGCAGGTCGCGCGGCGTGCGGAAGCCCGGGATGCCGTAGCGCATCATGCCGCCGAGGAACTCGTGCTCGTCGAAAATGGTGACTTCATGGCCCATGCGGGCAAGCTGGTAGGCGCAGGACAGGCCGGCCGGGCCGCCGCCGATCACCGCCACCTTCTTGCCGGTCTTGGCCTCGGGCGCCAGGTACTTCAGGTTGTTCTTGACGGCGTAATCGCCCAGGAAGTGCTCGACGGAGTTGATGCCGACGTGGTCTTCCAGCACGTTGCGGTTGCAGCCGGTCTCGCAGGGCGCCGGGCAGACGCGGCCCATGACGCCGGGGAAGGGATTGGCCTCGGTGAGGCGGCGCCAGGCGTATTCCTGCCAGGGCATCACCGGCTTGCCGTCGGCGCCGACGGGCGGCTTCTCGACGCCGCGCACGATGTTGAGATAGCCACGGATGTCCTCGCCCGAGGGGCAGCTGCCCTGGCAGGGCGGGGTGGACTGGACGTACGTCGGGCACTTGTGCGACCAGCTCGCCTTGAAGATGATGTCCTGCATGCGCTTGGGCTTGGTGTCGCCGTCCTTGTAGCGGCGGAAGCTCAGTTGCGTACCGGTGTTCTCGTTTGTGGCCGACATCATTGTCTCCTTGGAATAGCTTTACTTGTCGCCGAGCCGGATCGCGGTGCTGACCAATTGGTGCACGCCGCCGACCATGCTCATCTTGAAACCGTAATAGGGCAGGACCTTGGTGAACTGGGCCTTGCAGATGGCACAGATGGTCGCCATGAAGTTCACGCCGTCGTCTCTCGCCACGCGGTTCAGTTCCTGCATGCGCGGCAAGGCGCCCTTGACGCGCAGTTCGATCAGTTCGTCGGTGAGGAGTCCCCCGCCGCCGCCGCAGCAGAAGGTCTCCTCGTGCGTGGTGCCCGGCGCCATCTCGACGTACTTGTTGGCCACGGCCTTGATGATGGCGCGCGGGATTTCGAACTGGCCGCCGGGCATGTCGCCCATGCGCGAGCCGCGGGCGACGTTGCAGGAGTCGTGGAAGGTGATGACGCGGTGGTCGTTGGCTTCCTTGTCGAACTTCAGGGCGCCGCGCTGGATCAGGTCCCAGGTCACTTCGCAGATGTGCGCGGGCTGCTTGTAGCGGTGGTCGAGCTGGCTCTGCAATTGCACCGCGAAGGGATCGTTGGCCCCGGCGCCGATGCCGGTGAGCGTGTTCCAGAAGCTGTAGGCCACCCGCCAGGCGTGGCCGCATTCGCCGACGACGATGCGCTTGACGCCCAGTTCCAGGGCCGCCTCGCGCACCCGCATGGCGACTTTCTGCAGTTGATCGTAGCTGCCGATGAACATGCCGAAGTTGCCCGCCTCGGAGGCCTTGGTGGACAGCGTCCAGGAAATGCCTGCCGCGTGGAACACCTTGCCGTAGCCGATCAGGCTTTCCACGTGGGGCTCGGCGAAGAAGTCGGCCGACGGGGTGACCAGCAGCACTTCGGCGCCCTGCACGTCGAGGGGATAGCGCACATCGACGCCGGTGTCCTCCTTGACGTCCTCTTCCAGGCCCTCCAGGGTGTTTTCCAGGGCCGGCCCCGGCAGGCCCAGGTTGTTGCCGATGCGGTGCACCTTGGCGATGATTTCGTTCACGTACTTATGGCCGACGCCGACGGAGTGCATGATCTCCTTGGCGGCCATGGTGATCTCCGCAGTGTCGATGCCGTAGGGGCAGAACACCGAGCAGCGGCGGCACTCGGAGCACTGGTTGTAGTAGCGGAACCAGTCGTCCAGCACTTCCTTCGTCATGTCCCGCGCGCCGACCAGCTTGGGGAAGAGCCTGCCCGCCGGGGTGAAGTAGCGGCGGTAGACGCTGCGCATCAGATCCTGGCGCGCCACGGGCATGTTCTTCGGATCACCGGTGCCGAGGAAGTAGTGGCACTTGTCGGTGCAGGCGCCGCAATGCACGCAGGCGTCGAGATAGACCTTGAGGGAGCGGTATTTCGTCAGCAGTTCGCCCATCTTGGCGATGGCCTTCTGCTCCCAGTTCTCCACCAGCGTGCCGGGGAAGCCCAGCGCCTCGTTCATCGGCGCGCTGGCGGGGTAGGGATTGCTTCCCGCCATCACGTCCGGCGCGAGCGCCGGGATGGGCGAGTAGTCCTTCAGTTCCGGAACGGCGAATTCAGGGGCGGCCACGTTTGCTCCAGCGTCTTAGTTCTTGGCGTCCAGACCCGCGGCCCAGGGCGCCAGATGGCGCCGCTCGCGCGGGTCGTCGGCCTGGTTGCGCGTCGGGCTGAAAAACACGCCCGGGGCGTGCAGCAGCTTGCTGAACGGGAAGATGATCATCAGCAGCGCCACCAATCCCAGGTGAATGTACAGGCCCGGGTGCGAGGGCAGCGGCTGGACGTCGAACATCATCAGGCCGAGGAAGAAGGCCTTCACGGCGACGATGTCGGTGTGCATGAGGAACTTCATGGCCAGGCCGGTCAGGCCGATGGCCACGAGCAACGCCAGCATCAGGTGATCCGACGGGGTGGAGATGTAGCGGATGCGCTCCACCAGGAAGCGGCGACCCCACAGGCCGGCCAGCCCGGCCACCATGGCGAAGCCGGCGTAGATGCCGAAGGGCTGGATCCAGCCCACCCAGGACCACACCGGCTCGGTGAAGTAGCGCAGGTGGCGCAACAGCACCAGCAGCAGCGCCCCGTGGAACAGGATGCCGAGCGCCCAGATCCACAGATTGGACTTGAACAGGCTCTCGAACAGGGCCACTTCGCGCAGCATGCGAAGCCACACGCCACCGGTCGTCGTCGGCGCCGGCGTGGTGGGGATCTTCAGCGGCGCAGGCGTGCGCGCGAAGTCGTAGATCTTGTACGCCAGGCCGGTGGCGAAGATCGCCGTGGCCGCGTAGAAGAGCACTGCAAAGAAGAGGGTCATGAAAAAACTTTCACCACGGCGAACACGGCGACACGGCGCAACAAGGCAGAGATATCGTCTTTCCGGTTTTCGCCATGTCGCCGTGCCGCCGTGGTTAGTCGGATTTTCTTAGACGCAGCCGGTGGGCTTGGGCAGGCCGGCGATCTTGCACGCCTGCTTGGCCGGGCCGTAGGGGAACAGCTCGTACAGGTATTGGCTGTTGCCCTTCTCCGCTCCGAGCTTCTTGCCGATGGCCTTGGTCAGCACGCGCACGGCCGGGGCGATCTGGAATTCGTTGTAGTACTCGCGCAGGAAGTTGATGACCTCCCAGTGCTGGTCGCTCAGGGCCACGTTTTCCTGCTGGGCCAGGAACGCCGCGACGTCCTCGTTCCACTCGCCGAGGTTGATGAGATAGCCTTCTTCGTCGGTCTCGTAGCTCTTGCCGTTCACTTCGATAGCCATGATGGGGTGTCTCCTAAATAAACAGTGTTACAGCCAGGATTGGCAGGTGTTGTGTTCGGCGACCAGCTCGACGAAGCCGCCGTAATCCACGAGGGTGACGCCGCTCATGACGGCACCGCCCATGCCGCGCGCATCCACGTCGGGTGCCAGGGCGTAGACCTTGAACTGCGACATGGCCTTTTCCAGCTTCGCCGCGGCGGCGTTGCCCTTCGTGGCGGCGTAGATGCCGTCCTCGATGAGCAGGATGGCGCCGCCCGGCTGGGCCGTGGCGAGGCAGGTGTCGAAAGCGTTTCTTTCCAGGGGCGATTTGTTGACGATATTCAGCATCACGGTTCTCCTCAGAAGCTCAGGACCACGTCCTGCTGTTCCATCAACTTGCCGATCTGGGCACGCGCCAGCACCTCGACGGGCACGCACAGGTCGTCGGCCGTCAGGCCGCGCGCTTCGAGCGCTTCCTTCTCGACATAGAGCTTGGTGATGTCGTAGTCCTCCAGCGCGCGGTAGGTCGGCTGGAAGTTCTTCGTCTCGATGCCCTTGGTCTGGAAGCCCTTCTTCAACTGGTAGACGCCGTCGTCCAGGAAGGCCAGGCTGACGTCCTGGTCGAAGGCCGCGGCGATCAGCACCACCTCGAGCGATTCCAGCGCGTAGATGGTGCCGTGGGGCGCCTTGCGGTTCACATACATGAAAGTCTTGATCTTTCCTTCGCTCATCGCGATGTCTCCCCGAGCGTTTGGAGCTCATCCGTAAATAATTCGTGGGTGCGACGGGGGTATCCGGCTCGCAGGGCAAGGCGCGAGGAGCGCCGTTTGGTCTTCCAAATAAGCGACGAGCAACGCAGCCATGCGGGCCGGATACCCCCGTCCCGAAGGGTTGCGGCCAATAGGCCCGGCTGCGGCGTTGCGGCTCCTTGCAAGGCGGCGGGCATTGCTGCGTCGCCGCGCCTTGCATCCGGGCCTATTGGCCGCAACGCATCCCATGAATTATTCACGGTTGAGCTCCCTAGTCGCCGAACGTCACCAGGCGGTCGGCCTGGATGCCGGATTCGATGAGCTGGCCGAGGCCGGAAATGCGGAAGCCGGGGGCCAGGTTCTCGTCCTTGATGCCGCGGCGCAGGGCCGCGGCGACGCACACCACGAGGTCGAGGTTGTGCTCCTCCGCCAGCTTGGACCAGCGGTTCACGATGTTGCGGTCGTCCAGGGGCGGCTCGGTGAGCCGCGTCGAGTTGTTGACGCCGTCGTGATAGAAAAATACGCGGTGGATCTGGTGGCCCTTGGCCAGCGCCGCCCGGCAAAACAGGTAGGCGCTGTCCGAGGCTTCGTGCGTGTAGGGCCCTTCGTTGACCAGGATGCCGAACTTCATACCTTCTCCAGCTCAGAAACGAATATGGGTCGAGGCGTTCAGGGTGCCGCGCGCGCCCTTCCAGTCGTCGATCAGGTACTTGGTGAAGGGCAGCCCGGTCTTCTCGAAGAAGCGCGGCCAGCCGATGCGGTCGATCCAGTCGGCCACCCGCTCCCAGGGGCGGGCGTCTGCCTTGTACACGCGCAGGATGTTCTTCACGACGGCGCCCACTTCCGGCCAGCGCGGCGCGTTGTTGGGCAGGCCGGCGGCGACCATCTTCATGAACTGCGGCTTGATGCGGGCGTTCGAGTTCTTGCCGCCGACCCAGATGGCGAGCTTCGAGTGCTCCGGATCGTTGATCTGCATGGGCGGGCAGGGCGGGAAGCAGGCGCCGCAGCAGACGCACTTCTTCTCGTCCACCTCCAGGGTGGGCTTGCCGTTCACCAGGGCCGGGCGGATGGCCGCCACTGGGCAGCGCGCCACGACGGCCGGACGCTCGCAGACGTTGGCGACCAGGTCGTGGTTGATCTTCGGCGGCTTGGTGTGCTGGATGATGATGGCGATGTCCGCCTGGCCGCCGCAGTTGATCTCGCAGCAGGAGGTCGACAGGCGCACCCGGTTGGGCATCTCCTCGTGCTTGAACTCTTCGTAGAGCTCGTCCATCAGGGCCTTCACCACGCCCGAGGCGTCGGTGCCCGGGATGTCGCAGTGCAGCCAGCCCTGGGTGTGGGCGATCATGGACACGGAGTTGCCGGTGCCGCCGACGGGAAAGCCGTTCTTCTCCAGTTCGGCGATCAGCGGATCGACCTTCTTCTGGTCGGCCACCATGAACTCGATGTTGCTGCGAATGGTGAAGCGGACGAAGCCCTCGGCGAACTTGTCGCCGATCTCGCACAGCTTGCGGATGGTGTAGGTGTCCATCTGGCGCTGGGTGCCGGCGCGCACCGACCACACCTCGTCACCCGTGTTGGAGACGTGGTGCAGGACGCCGGGACGCGGACGGTCGTGGTACTTCCAGTTGCCGTAGTTCTTGAGCAGCGTGGGATGCAGGTACTGCTTGTTGTCGGGAATCCCGCACTCGACAGGTTTACGCATTTGCGGTTGCGACATGGTTGTCTCCGTCAGTCAGTTCCGTTCGCGCTTCAGGCCGCGGCCTTCTTCGCCTTGATCTTGGCCACTTCCTCGTCCCAGCCATCCATGCGGATGTAGGGGTTCGTGCGGGGGTTGGAGACCATGTTCGGGTCGATCTCCAGATCCAGGCCTTCCAGGAAGTTCACCAGGCCGATGCGCTCGATCATCTCGCCGGTGCGCTCGTGCTCCAGGGCGTTCTCGGCGAAGAAATCGACGACGCGCTTGGCCAGGTCGAGCAGGGCTTCGCGGTCTTCCTCGGTGTCCAGCTTGATGAACGGCACGACCACGGTGCCCATCAGGTCGCCGATCTTCAGGGTGCGCTTGCCGCCCACCAGGATGCTGGCGCCGCGGTCCTTGCCCGGGGAGAGCGCCCCGGTCATGACGTTGATGCAGTGCATGCAGCGCACGCAGTCGCGGTTCTGGATTTCCAGCGCCTGGGTGTCGTTGACGGCGACGCTGGAGACGCTGCCATCCTTGGCCACATCCTTGATGTTCTTCAACTGGATGGCGCGGGTCGGGCACATGCCGACGACGTCGTTCACCAGTTCGTTCAGGCCGTGCTTGGCGAACCATTTCTTGGCCAGGGCCTCGTCCGTCTGGATGTTGTCGCGCCAGGTGCCGATCACGGCCATGTCCGCGCGCTGGATGGAGTTCATGCAGTCGTTCGGGCAGCCGGAGAACTTGAACTTGAACTTGTAGGGCAGGGCCGGACGGTGGATGTCGTCGGTGAAGGCGTTGATGATGCTGCGGTGGGCCGCCGCCTCGTCGTAGCAGGACTGCTCGCAGCGGGCCGCGCCGACGCAGGACATGGAAGTGCGCACGGCCGGGCCGGCACCGCCCATGTCGAAGCCCATCTCGTTGATCGCGTCCCAGGCCTTTTGCACGTTCTCCGTGGTGCAGCCCTGGAACATGATGTCGCCGCTCTGGCCGTGGAAGGCGATCAGGCCGGAGCCGTACTTATCCCAGACGTCGCAGAACTTGCGCAGGGTGTCGGTGTTGTAGTGCATGCCCGCCGGCGGCATGATGCGGATGGTGTGGAACTCGGCCGCGTCCTTGAAGACCGGCTGTTCCTTGCCGTCCTTGATCTCGGTAAAGCGGGGAATGACGCCGCCGCCGTAGCCGAAGACGCCCACCGTGCCACCTTTCCAGTAGCCCTTGCGCGTCTTGTACGAGTGTTCCAGGTGACCCAGAATATCGACCGCGTAGTCCTTGTCCTTCGCCAGACGCTTCAGGCCGGTGACGAAGCTGGGCCAGGGGCCCGATTCCAATTGGTCGAGGTTGGGCAGATCGTGCATTTTCTTGGCCATGTTTGTCTCCGTTGCGTTTACGGTTGTACGGTGCTGCTGGGGACTTTGGTCTATAAGGTGGCGCTGATACTACGCATGGTGCACTGCGATGCTCTATCACTCTCGCAGGGTATCGCCCGGCACCTGTGGAGTTAGGGAAAACCTACCCGAAAGGGTTATGTGCCGGCACGCCATGCCGGTGATAGGCGGGGGCGATGGCGGAGGGCATATTTCGGCCGATGCTCATATGGAAGGGCGCCGCCGCATGGACGAGAAGGAACGGATTACCCCGCTGGACAAGTTCACCGCCCCCATCTGGGGCCAGGAGATCGAGCTGCAGCAGGTGGAGTATCTATCCGGCGGCACCCCCATGCTGAGGCTGCGCATCCGCGAGAAGAAGCGCTTCACCATATTCGACATCGACGCGGTGACCGCGGCCCGTTGGGGCCAGGCCCTGCTCGACTGGGCGAAGCGGCAGGAGCAGGCGGATCAGCCATGAGCGTGGCGGATGTGGTCTTCGATCTGCGCGGCCAGCGGGTGCCTCGCGACCACGGCTACAGCCTGTTTCGCGCCTTGTCGGCGCGGCTGGATTGGCTGGAGGACGAACCGGACGCCGGGGTGCACCCGATCTACGGCACGGTGTCGGACATCGGCGAGATCTTTCTCGGGCGCCGCGCCAAGCTGATCCTGCGGCTGCCGGCGCACCGGGTGCCGCAGGCGGCGGTGCTGGAAGGGGCGCTGCTCGACGTGGGGACGGGGCTCGAGGTGGGCGCCGGGCGCCTGCGGGAACTGGCGCCCCACGCCACGCAGTACTCCCATTTCGTCAGCACGGGACCGGCGGACGAAGCGGAATTCCTGAGCCGGGCCACGGCCCTGCTCCGCGAAGTGGGGCTCGCCTGTACGATGATCTGCGGCAAGCCCCACCGGGCGGCGATTCCGGAAGGCGAGGTGCGCGGCTTCAGCCTGCTGCTGCATGGCTTGACGCCGGAGCAGTCGCTCGCCATGCAGGAAACGGGCTTGGGCCAGGGACGCAAGCTGGGGTGCGGTATTTTTGTGCCGCACAAGTCGCTGGCGGCCGTCGCGGCCTGAACAAACAACTGTATTACTGAGAGGAACCATGAGCACAAAACCCGCCGTAACCCTGGACATGAGCGGCCTGTCCTGCCCGGCGCCCCTGATCGGCGCCAAGAAGATCGTCGACGACATGGAGGCCGGCCAGACCATGCTGCTGGTCTCGGACTGCCCGGGCACCTCCGATGATCTCTTCGCCTGGGCGCGCCAGACGGGCAACGAGGTCGTCGAGACCAAGAAGCTGGACGGCGCCAAGGCCGCCTACACCATCAAGAAGGGCGCAGGCGCGACCCGACCCACGGCCAACGCGGTGCTGGACGTGCGCGGCCTGTCCTGCCCGGGTCCCATCCTCGAGGCGAAGAAGCTGCTGGAGAGCATGAATCCGGGCGAGGTGCTGCTGCTCGTCAGCAACTGCCCCGGCACGCCGGCGGACGTGGACGCCTGGGTTAGGAGCACAGCCCTCGAACTGGCCGCCCGCGTGGAGATCGCCCGCGGCTCCTACGAGTTCTACCTGCGCAAGAAATAGCCAGCGGATTCGGTCCCGGCGCGCCGCCTTGGAGGCGGCCGCGGCGGGGCCTTGCGTTCCCCCCAAAACAAGCCACTGAAGGAGACGAAAAATGACCTATGTGATCAACGGAGTCGAGAAGGAGACCGATGCCGACGGCTACCTGCTGGAGCCGGATTTCAGCGACGAGGCGGTGCAGGTCATCGCCGCCGCCGAGGGCCTTGCCCTGAGCGACGAGCACATGAAAGTCATCGGCTTCCTGCGCGACAAGTACCGCGAGGACGGCCATACGCCGAGCCTGCGCAACATGATCAAGGCCTTGCAGGACGAGGACGTCATGCCGGAGGCCGACAGCAAGAAGCTGTTCGACCTCTTCCCCGCCGGCGGTGCCGCCAAGCAGGGCTGCAAGGTCGCGGGGCTCCCCCAACCTTACGGCAAAGGAGGCTACTGAGAGCGCCGTTTTTGACCGAGTAGGGCGCAATAAGCGTAGCGCATTGCGCCGGATGTTTTCGGCGCAATACACCGCTGCGCGGCTATTGCGCCCGGAATCTACGGGATCCTGACCATGGCTATCCGCATCCGCAGCCGCTTCCACGCCGCCGGGCGCGCACGCTCCATGAAGGAGCTGGCCAGCGTGGTGGCCATGCTGGCCTGGAAGCTCGCCATCGACTCCATCAAGCGCATGCGCGAGGCGAAGTTCGACATCGACCTGGGCCGGCCCTATTTCGATTTCGCCTGCGAGTCGATGGCCTTCTACGCCCAGGTGGCCGACCGCATCGCCTTCCGCGAACTGGAAGCGGAGCCGCGGGCCGAGTTCACCACGGCGCTGGCGATCCGCATGGCGGAGGCGATCGAGGAAAACGCCGACATGCTGCTCGAGACCGGCGTCCCGGGGGAGTGCCGCAAGCACTTCCTCGAACTGTTCAACGCCGCCGGGGCCGACTACGCCGAGTATGGCTACGGCGCCGAGGGGCCGGACTTCGGCTTCCGCCGCTGTTTCGCGGCGCGGGTGCGCGACGGCATGCGGTCGAAGGATCGCACCTGGGTCTACGATCAGGTCATGGAGATCGAGGCGCCGGAGGGCGTCAAGGCGATCGAGAAGACCCTGAAGGGGCTTTTTGGCAAGGACGAACAAGGCGGCCGCCGTTCCGGGCCGACGGTATCCGGACAATGAAGAACCTGGCTCACTTTCATCTGGGCAACGCCGACGCCTACGCGGCGTGGCGCGAGCGCAAGCTGGCCGCTCATCCGCGCAGCCTCGCCGAACTGGTGGTCGAGATCGACGATCCGCGCCGCCTCACGCCGGCGCAGCGCGATGCGCTGCTGTCCCGCTGCGCCAGTGCCAACATGGCGCTCTACGTCTCGCGCACCGGACGCGATCCCGACAAGGACATTCCGCGCAAGCTGGGACTGCAGCTCGGATTGGCGCGCCTGGACGCCAACATGCTGGCTGACGACGACGGCATTTCTCCGCTGGCGGTGGCCCCGGCCGGCACCCGCACGGAGTTCATCCCGTACACCAACCGCGGCATCAAGTGGCACACCGACGGCTACTACAACACGCTGGACCGCCAGGTGCACGGCCTGCTGCTGCATTGCGTGGAGAGCGCGGAATCGGGCGGCGAGAACCAGCTCATGGACCACGAGATCGCCTACCTCCTGCTGCGCGACGAAGACCCGGAGCATATCCGCGCCCTCATGGCGCCGGATGCCATGACCATCCCGCCGCGGCTGGGGGACGGGGCCGTGGCGCGCCCCACCCAGCCGGGGCCGGTGTTTGCCGTCTATCCGGACGGAAAGCTGCACATGCGCTACACGGCGCGCACGGTGAGCATCGAATGGAAGCAGGATGCCGCCACGAAGGCCGCCGTGGCCGCCCTGGAACGGGTATTGGCCGGCGACAGTCCCTACATCTTCCGCGGCCGGCTGGAGCCCGGCATGGGCCTGGTGTGCAACAACGTCCTGCACGACCGTCAGGCCTTCACCGACAGCGAGACGCGCAAGCGGCTGCTCTACCGGGCGCGCTATTTCGAGCCGGTGGCTTCCCGGTAATCCCCGTACCCCCTGTAGGGCGCAATGGCGAAGCGTAATGCGCCGGATATTCGCCGATCCGGCGCATTACGGCTGCGCCTAATGCGCCCTACGATGTACTAGCCGTCGATCTGCGCTTCCCGCAGCCGCTGCGCCGCCGCCTCGGGGCTGATGGTATTCACGAACAGGCCCGAGCCCAGCTCGAAGCCCGTGGGGATGGAGGTGCGCGGGCAGATCTCCAGGTGCCAGTGGTAGCTCGCCGCGTGCTCCGCCTCGTGGCCGTCGTGGGGCACCGAGTGCAGGAAGTAGTTGTACTGGGCGCCGCCGATGACGGCGTCCAGCCGCGCCATGGTGCGCTTCAGCACCTGCGCCAGGTCGCCCAGGTCCTCCGGGCCGATGGCGAGGAAGTCGCTCTGATGCGCCAGCGGCAGGATATGCACCTCCCACTCGTAGCGGCTGGCGAAGGGCTTGATGGCGATGAACTTCTTGCCGCGTTCCACCACGTACTGGCCGACGCTGATCTTGCGGCGGATCTCGCCCGAGTCGCGGTCGTAGAGGGTCGCCTCGAAGGTGAGCGCCTCGTCGATGAGCGAGCAGAAGATGCAGCGGTGGTGCTTGGCGTGGAAGGCGGCGCTGTTGGTCACCTCGAGGTGCACGTTCTCCGGCACCACGGGCATGGCGATGACCTGGCTGTGGGTGTGGGCGATGCTGGCGCCGGCGGCCGGGCCGAAGTTCTTGAACACCAGCACGTACTTCAGGCGCGGGTTGGCTTCGTAGAGCTGGCGCATGCGGTCGCGGTAGGCGGAGAAGAGCATGGCCAGGTGCGCCGTGCTCATCTCGTGCACGGCGGCGCCGTGCTCGTAGTGGTCGATCATCACCTCGTGGCGGCCGTAGCCGTCGATGGTCTGCTGCAGGCCGAAGCTGAAGTTCGCCTGGCCGCGTTCGTCGCCCAGCACCGGGAAGAGGTTCTCGACGATGCGGATATCCCAGTCCCCGTCGCCGGGCCGCCCCAAGGCGGGGACAGCGTTGGAACCGGAGCCGCCGTCAGGCGGCGAACTGACGTCACCCCCTTCCCCAGGAAGGGGGCTTGGGGGGATGGTCCCTTCCGGGCCCGGGGGGTAGGTGAGGATGGCCGGCGGCGTCTTGTCCTCGTTGCCGCGGCAGAAGGGGCAGGTGTCGACGCGCTTCCGCGTGTCCCGCGGCGCCGCCTCCTCGGCCTTCTTCGGGCGCATGCCGCGCGCCGTGGCCACCAGCACGGATTCCGCCGGCACGATCGGGTTGATGCGGATCTCGCGCATTCCGTTTTCGGTCTCGCTCAAGACTGCTCTCCTGGAGGACGGTTCACCCCTAGCCCCTCTCCCCGGGGGGGAGAGGGGAACTTCGTGCCGGCTTCGCCAGCCCATGGGACGGCCACCGTAGCGGGAACCGCGGGCGCGGGCAAATCGATTGCTTGTACGAGGAAATTGGCGGTTCTTATTTCGCCGTCGCGGCCGCCACCGCGGCCGGGCCGCAGGCGACGATGCAGTTGCGTCCGCTGCGCTTCGCCTGGTACATGCGGCTGTCGGCCAGGTTTACGAGGGTCTTCCAGTCGGCCGCCCGGTCCGCCAGGCGCTCGGCCACGCCGATGCTGGCGGTGAGCGGGCCGCCCTCGGGGCGCAGGCCGAAGCCCGCCTCGCGCAGCCGATTGAGCGCCACCACTGCCTTGCCGCAGTCGGTGTTGGGCATGATCAGGATGAACTCCTCGCCGCCCCAGCGGGTCAGCATGTCGCCGGTGCGCAGGCTGCCGGCAACCTGCTGCACGGCCTTGATCAGGGCCTGGTCGCCGGCATCGTGGCCGAACTCGTCGTTCACCCGCTTGAAGTAGTCGAGGTCGAGGAAGGCCACCGTCAGCGGCGCGCCGCTGCGCGCCGAGATGATGAACTGCAGCTCCAGCAGCTCCTCGCCGCTCTTGCGGGAAAAGCAGTTCGTCATCGGATCGCGGATGGCCTGGCGCACCAGGACCATGACGAAGGCCAGCTGGCTGATGCTCGCCAGGGCGGCGACGCTCGTGACGAGCAGCAGGAGCCAGTAGGTGCCCAGGGCGGCGGGCCAGTCCTGCGAGGACCAGTAGAGAGCAGTGAGTCCCGCCTTGGCCGCCAGCATGGGGGCGGCGAGCGCCAGGGCCTCCAAGGCGGTCAGGGGAAACATGCTCAGGCCGGTCAGCACGATGAAAGGCAGGAAGGTGTAGGTGACGGCGACCGCCCGCGCAGCGCCTTCCAGCGGCACGCTGTCCAGGAGCGCGGCGGCGAAGAGATACAAGAGCGTGGGGGTGGCGAACAGGAACACCAGGCCGAAATGGGCGCGGCGCAGGTTTACCGGGCCGCGCAGGTAGAACAGCAGGGCGACGAAGGCGGCCGTGGCGACCACCCGCTGCCCCCCCAGGGGCAGCCAGATCTCCCGGGGGAAGACGAGGGCGTCGATCAGCGCCCAGAGGGGCGTCAGCAGAGCGAACAAGGCCGCGACGATGCGTACCCGCGAGATGATCATCCCGGCGCGGCGCGTGGCCAGCAGCGTGACATGGCTGCGCGAGGAGACGAGCCAGACCCACTCCTTGCCGGCAAGCTCGCTGATCGTCTCGCCGGCGACCTGGCTGTTCAGGGCTTGGAGCGCTTTGTGTGTCATTTGCGGGCCGAAATCGAGGTTTTTGGGATTATCGGCAAGAATGCCGCCCCGGCACAGGGCCGACGCAAAAAGATCCTTAACCCTGGCGCCGGTAAGCTTGAATTTTCCTATCCGGTCGGCTGAGAAATCCTCGCTTGTCGCTTCGCGGCGAGGGCGGTAGATTGAGGCTGCATTATTTCAAGCCCATCCGTTTGCCGCCCCGCGATCCGGAGTCACCCGGACCCGTTGCCCCGGGCGGCATTTCCCCTGATCCGATTGGGAGCCGACCATGACCGCTCCGGTATTCGAACTCGCGCGCCACCACATCCCGCTGCTCAAGCGGCATTTCGACCAACTGTCGGCGGAGGACCTGCGCCTGCGCTTCGGCACGCCGCGCCACGCGGAGGCCGTTCATGCCTATGTGGAGAACATCCCGTTCGAACGGGACCGCCTGTTCGGCGTCTTCGCGGATGACCTCGGGCTGGCCGGTGTGGCCCATCTCGCCTGCCTGGATTCGGCCGCCGAACTGGGGCTGAGCGTGCTTCCGCAGGAGCGCGGCCGGGGGATCGGCACGGCGCTGTTCCACCGCGCCCTGACCCGGGCGCGCAACCTGCAGCTCACCGAGCTGTTCATGCACTGCCTGACGGAAAACGGAGCGATGCTGCACATTGTCCGCAAGGCGGGCATGGCCCTGGTCCTGGAACAGCCCGAGGCCGACGCCTACCTCGAAGTGCCCCCGGGCAACGCCCTGACCCTCGGCCATGAATTGCTCGAGCAGCAGATCGCCCTGTTCGACTGGGCGCTCAAGGCCCAGGTGGAGAGCTGGCGCCGGCTGGCCGGCGCGGCCTGGCGGCCCGCCCTCATTGCCCCGGAGCGCGGGCCCCGGAGACCGGAGCTGCGCCTGATCCGGGGCGGCGCGCGCATGCGGCAGCGTCGGTACGGATGATCAGGCGCGCGGCTGCCCACCCAGCCGGGCCATCGCTTCGAGGATCTGCGCCAGCCGGGGGTTGGCCGGGTCGCGCGTACGCACGAAAGCGATCAGCTCGTCGAGCTTGGCCGCGAGCTGTCCGCTGTCGCCGCCCTGTTCGAGCCACTGGATGATGGCCACCGCGGCATTCAGGCTCACGGTGAGGTTCCGGCTCTCGTTGGCCAGCCGTATGAACTCGTCGATGGCTTCGCGCAGGCGGCCGGCCTTGGCCAGGCCCACCGCCTTGACGTTCATGTCGGCGACCCGCTGGCCGGCGGCCTTGGCGATCTCCTGCGCCTTGGCTTCGAGCCCGGCGCGTTTCATCACCTCGGTCAGCCGGGCCTCCATGCGGGTGTTGCCCTGGTAGTCGTCGTAGAGGACTTCCGCCATCTCCAGCACGGTGGCCTGGTCGCCCATGGCCGCGGCCACATCGAGGAGCGCCATGCGCTGCTCGTTGTCGCCCAGTTCCGTCTGCCGGCGCGCGGCGATCAGGTCCCGGTAGGCCCGCCCGGTGGCCTCGGCGTCTCCCGCGGCTTGCGCCGAGGCCAGCTTGACGAGGCGCTCGGAGAAGACAAAGCCGCCATCGGCGGCGTGGTATTGCTTCAGGTTCGCGGCGAGCTGGTCCAGGCGCTCCCGCGCCACCTTGGTGCCGCTCTTCACCAGCAGATTGGCATAGGTGCAGAAGTCGCCCGGCGCCAGGAAGGTGGAGCCCTTGCCGTGCAGGTGCATGAGGCCGTAGGCCTCGACGGCGCTCTCGTTATCCCCCGTGGCCAGCGCCACGCGCACGATCTCGCGCTGGCGCCCGAGCGCCTTCGGGTTCTTCGACAGCAGTGCCTTGAGCAGGGTCTTCGAGGCCTCGAAGTCGCCGCGGTGTTCGTGGATGCGCGCCAGCAGATCGTGCGCTTTGAGGAAGTCCGGCTGCTCGGACATCAGGCCGCGCAGGATGTCTTCCGTCTCGTCGTGCTGGTCGAGATGGAAGAAGGCGCGGGCCCGTCCGAGCTTCGCCCAGGGCAGCGTCGCGTGGTGGGACAGGAGTTTCTCGTAGTGGGCCAGGGCTTCGCTGTAGCGGCGCGTTGCCAGGAGGCATTCGCCGATGATCCGGTTGAAATCCAGGGCGTAGGGCGAGCCGGCGCCGAGCGCCGCCACCGCGGCGGCGAGCGCCTCGTCGTGCCGGTCGGCGTCCATGAAGTCGGTGACGGCGCGCAGCGCCTGCCGCTTGGCATAGACCCGCTCGAGGCGTTGGCCGAAGCTGGCTGGGGTCAGCGGCTTCAGGATGTAGTCGTCCGGGGCGAGCTCCGCCGCCGAGAAAACCTGCTCGTAGGCCCGCTCGGCGGTGATCATGATCCACACTGCCGACTGGGGCAGCAGCTTGGAACGGCGGACCTCCTCGAGCAATTGCTGGCCGTCGCGGGCGTCGGCAAGGATATAGTCGCACAGCACCACGTCGAAGGGCTCGCGGTTGCGGATGCGGTACAGGGCGTCGTTGTAGTTCTCCGCCATTTCGATGCGCTTGCCGCCGGCGTCGGCGATGGCGTTCTTCAGCCAGGTGCGCATGGTCGGGGAGTCCTCGACGACGAGATAGGAGAGCTGCCCGTAGGGGCAGTACCCGGATGCGGCTTCCGGGGAGCCGCGCTCCTCCCGGTTGGCGTCGATAAATGGCGGCAGACTCATGCTTCTGGCAACGTGGAAGTCAGGCTGCTTCTGATGAAACAACAGCTTAGCCCCTGTCCGCGGCGACTGCAACCAATCCCTTGCAGCGTGGTCCACGGATTTGCCGGCGCGCTTTCAGCTTTCCCGCCTGGTCGGCGACCCCACCCACCCCTCCTGGGCCCCCGTTCGGGCAGCAGATCAGCCACCGGCTCCTTTCATCTTGTGCAGGAGTGGCAATCATGTGTTACCGGATCATGGAAAAGCAGTCGCGTGCCCGCAAGGAAAGCGTCGAGAGCAACCTGACGACCAAGAGCACTGAGGAACCGGCGATCGTGGCCAGCCGCAAGTCCGCCGACAAGGCCTTGTCCGATTATCTGGCGAGCCTGCAAAGGCGGTTCACGGGCCGCAAGCAGAAGCAGGAAGAATCCGTTTAGGAATCGGAATCCGCGGCGACGGGGCGGCGGCCCTCAATGGGCCGGCGCGCTCTTCAGGTAGTCCAGCCGATCCACCGAGCGCAGCTTGAAATCCCGCAGGTCGGCACCCTGCAGCACCCGCAGCGGCACCTCCACCCCGGCCGGGCCCAGGCCCCATACCTTGCGGTACAGCTCGGCCTGGTTGTGCACCGGGTCGCGGCCGACGGACACTACGATGTCGCCCACGCGTATGCCCGCCTGCTCGGCCGGTCCTTCGGTCGAGGTGCGGGTCACCAGCAGGTGCCCTTCCACCTCCTCGGTCGCCAGCCCCAGCCAGGGCCGGGCCGGCCCCGGGGGGCGGCCCTTTTCGATGAGAGCGGAAAGGATCGGCTTGAGCAGGTCCACGGGGACGAACAGGTTGCCGGGCAGCGGCGTGTCGGTCTGCGCCGAGTCCCGCACGAAGAGGGAGCCCACCCCCACCAGCCGGCCCTCCCGGTCGATCAGCGCCGAGCCGGACCAGTTGTTCGCCGGCGGCGTGGTGTAAATGGCGGACTCCAGCAGGTATTCCCAGTTGCCGGTGAATGGCCGGCGCGACACGACGAAGGCGAGCCGCGCCGCATCGGGGCCGTAGGGGACCACCAGCACCGGTTCCCGCTCGGCTAGGGACTCCGAGGCCCCCAGCGCCAGGGGCTTCACCCCGAGGGGGCCCACGGCCCGCAGCAGCGCCAGGCCGCTGGCGTGGTCGTAGCCCGCCAGGGTCGCCGGCACGTGCTTGCCCTCGGCGGTGGTGATCTCGAGGGAGTCGGCCTCCATGACCAGGTAGCCCATGGTCACGATATGGCCCGCCGCGTCGATCACGGTTCCGCTGCCCACCCGCTCGGCGCCCAGCAAGGCACGGGTGCGGGCCTCCGGCAGGGCGCGCATCTTCACCTGCACGATCGCGGACAGGGTTTCCTCGACCGGCGCGGCGGCGGATCGATCCCCTTCTTCTGCCGCGACGTTCCCTGGCGCGACCAGCAGCAGGGCGAGCAGGGCGAGTAGAGCGGGACGCGGCAGACGGCGGCGCAGCATCGGACCACCTCCAACGCAACTTGGACTTCGCCGCCGATCGGCAGGTTCAGCGCGGCGGCGGCGGATTCAGTCCGCGCCGCAGGGGTGGCGGTCGGCGCCGCAGCGGTGGAAGTCCCCCAGGGGCCGGTTGAAGGTGTACTCGGCCGGCTTGCCCACCAGCTCCCGCGCCGCCTCGCCCGCGCTGCCGCTGGGCAGGGTGAAGGGCAGGGAAACGACGAAAGCGGCCGCGCCGATCACTGTCGCCGCGGCGCCGAGCGGACGCACCAGCACCAGGTCCACCAGCATGTCGGAGCCCTTGTCGCCGGTAGTCGGCTCATTCAACGGCCGCTCGGCCAGCGCGCTCCCAGAGACCGTTGCCGCCAGCAGGCCCACCATCACGCGCGCCGCGAGAACCCTGTTCATGGCCATGCCCCGAACCCCCTCGATTCATTTTAGTGGCTACGACATAACCCGAGAAGGTTAGTCTCCACCGCAAGAAGCCTGCTGCGCAGGCGTCTTGT
>CAYZLI010000001.1:10201-27438 GCA_964479195.1 uncultured Rhodocyclaceae bacterium | reverse complement strand
ATAACCCGAGAAGGTTAGTCTCCACCGCAAGAAGCCTGCTGCGCAGGCGTCTTGTGGCTGCGACATAACCCGAGAAGGTTAGTCTCCACCGCAAGAAGCCTGCTGCGCAGGCGTCTTGTCCGGGGCGCGGCATCCCGAATCCCGCCCTGTCAGCTCAGCTTGAACTGCCGCAGCACCTGGTCCAGTTGCTCCGACTGCGCGGCCAGTTTGGTCGTGGCGGCCTCGCTTTCCCGCGTGTCGGTGTTGGTCCGGTCGATCATGTGCTCGATTTCCTGGACCTGCCCGACGATCTCGGACACCATGCGGCGCTGTTCGGCGGCGCCGGAGGCGATGCGCTCGACCATGTCCGAGGCCTGCTCCACGCCGGCGACGATCGCCCCCAGGGCGTCCCCGGCGGTGCTTGCCTTGGCCACGCCCGCCTGCACGCGCCCGGTGCCGGCCTTCATGGCGTCCACGGTATGGCGGGTTTCCTCCTGGACGTTGCGGATCATGGCGTCGATCTGCTGCGTGGCCGCGGTGGTCTTCTCGGCCAGCTTGCGCACTTCGTCCGCCACGACCGCGAAGCCGCGCCCCTGTTCGCCCGCCCGCGCCGCCTCGATGGCCGCGTTGAGGGCGAGGAGGTTGGTCTGCTCGGCGATGCCGTTGATCACGCCGATGATGGCGCCGATCTCGTCGGACTTGCGCCCCAGGCTGTCCACGGCGCTCGCCACCTGGTCGACGGATCGGGCGATTTCCCGCATGTCGGACACCGTCTCCCGCACCACGCTGCCGCCGCTTTGGGCCTGCTCGGCGGCCCGCCGGGAGGCCTCCGCCGCCTGGCCGGCGCTGTCGGCGATCTGGCTGACGGTGGCGGACAACCCGTTCATCGCGCCGACGATGACGGCCGCCGCGTCGCGCTGGCCGTCGGATTTTTCCTTGACCGCCGCAGTCAGGCCGCGGATGGTGCCGGCATCGCGGCTGACCGCGCCGCTCAAGTCGGCGACGCGGCCGATCAGGCCGCGCAGGTTATCGGTCATCCGGTTGAACGCCTGCACGATCTCCCCGACCGTGTCTTCGCTGCGGATATGGCAGTGGTGGGTGATGTCGTTGCGGCTGATGGCGTTGGCCACCTCGGAAATGCGGCGCAGCCGCGATACCAGAACCACGTTGACCAAGGCGAAATTGATCAGGCCGACCAGCACGCCGGCGACGACCGCGCCGACGCAAAACCAGACCAGCATGCCCGGCTTCCAGATGACAAAAAAGTTGGCGAAAAATGGAAAGACCGCCCCGATGAGCAGGCCAAAGCCCATGCAGGCGAACAGCAGGTTGCGCAGAATGCCCGGTTTCATAGCTCTCCTTTTCCCGGGCAAGCGGCCCGGGCCGACGTCTGTTGTCTTCGGCAACTGTCCCTGTTTTCTTAACAAGTTTGAACTGAATTTCTTGATGCGCGCTCCTCGCTGCATTGCAACATGAAGAGATGCATGATCGTGCCTCAGCGCGGCCTGGAATTGCGCAGGGCCGGGTTGAGCCGGTCGATATCCGCCTGGACCTGCTCGCGGCTGCGTTCGTACACGATCTCGCGCCCCATCACGCTCCCGGCGTAGGCGAGGCCGTTGCGGGTCGGCGTCAGCTCGCACTTGACGCTGTTGATACCCTCGCCGAGCACCACCGTTATCCCGGCGGCCCGCTTGCTGAGGACCACCACGTCCATGGTCTGCCCGCTTTGCGTCACGCGTACCTTGATCTTCTCGGTGTTCATCGTGTCATCCCCTCCGCTTTGTAGGTCCTGCATGCTTGCAACGACGAGAAGCCACTTTGCCAGATTCCCAGGCATTGATGGGCGGCGGCGGGCGCGCAGCGTCAGCCGCGTGCCGCCAGCCAGGCCAGGGCGCCACGGCCGGCGGCGCGGCCGCTGGCGAATGAGCCCGTGAGCAGGTAGCCGCCGGTCGGCGCTTCCCAGTCGAGCATCTCGCCGGCGCAGAATACGCCGGGCAGGGCGCGCAGCATCAGCTTCCCGTCGAGGGCCTCGAAAGTCACGCCGCCCGCCGTGCTGATCGCCTCGTCGAGCGGGCGCGGCGCCGCGAGCCGCAAGGGCAACGCCTTGATCGCCGCCGCGAGCCGCGCCGGATCGGCGAAATCGGCGGCCGGCAGGCATTCGCGCAGCAGCCCGCTCCTGACGCCCTTCAAGCCCAGGCGGCTCTGCAGATGGCCGGACAGCGAGCGCGAACCGCGCGGGTGCGCCACCTCGGCCAGGACGCGCTCCGCAGTCCAGCCGGGCATCAGGTCGATCAGGATGACCGCTTCCCCGGCCGCCTCGATCGCATCGCGCAGAGGCGCCGAGAGCGCATAGATCAGCCCACCCTCCACGCCGGTCGCGGTCACCACGAACTCGCCCTGGCGGCGCAGGGTCTCTCCCGTCGCGTAGGTGAAACCGGTCGCCACCGACTTCAACGGCTCGCCGGCGAAGCGGGCGCGGAAGTGCTCGCTCCAGCCGACGTCGAAGCCGCAGTTGGCGGGGCGCAGCGGCGCCACGGCGATGCCGCGCCCGGCCAGCAGCGGCACCCAGGCGCCGTCGGAGCCGAGCTTCGCCCAACTGCCGCCGCCCAGGGCCAGCACCACCGCGTCGGCGCGCAGCGCCGCCTCGCCGGCAGGCGTCGCCAGGCGCAGCGCGCCATCCTCGCGCCAGCCGCACCAGCGGTGGCGCACGTGAAAGCGCACGCCCGCCTCGCGCAGCCGATGCAGCCAGGCGCGCAACAGCGGCGCCGCCTTCATGCCCTCGGGAAACACGCGGCCGGAACTGCCGACGAAACTGTCGATGCCGAGCCCCGTCATCCAGGCCCGCAGCTCGTCGGGCCCGAATTCGGCCAGCAGCGGCTCCAGCCACCCGCGCCGCGCCCCGTAGCGCGACAGGAACGGCTCACGCGGCTCGGCGTGGGTGATGTTCAGGCCGCCCTTGCCCGCCATCAGGAACTTGCGCCCGACCGAGGGCATCGCATCGAACACCTCGACGCGCAGGCCGCCCCGGACCAGGACTTCGGCCGCCATCAGGCCGGCGGGGCCGCCGCCGATAACGGCGACAGAGGCGGGCGGGAGGGGCACGGCGGTTGGCGCCGAAGTCAGCGCGGCCTGCAGGTATTTGCGACGAGTATCCATGAGCCCCGAAATACCTGGCTTGCTCGGTAACAAGCCAAATACATTGATCAAACGCCCCTTCAGCTATCGCTTGCCGATCACGCTCACGTAACCATGCCTTGAAGTCTTGACATATCGGACTCTTGTGTCGACGGCGATGTCCCGATGCGTGTAGGCGGTCCGAATAATCCTGAGTACCGCGGGATCGCCCTTGATCTTTAGCAGGCGCTGAATCTTGTCGTCAGCGGTAGCCGCCGAAATTACCTCTTCAGTACGCACGACGGTTATCCCGTATCTGGATTGATAAAGCCCGTAAATCGTTGTCTCCCGATTCTCGAAAATTCTTTCGCTTAGATCCGGAAACAAGCTGCCGGGCAGGCGGAGATGGTCGACGATTACCGGCTCTCCGCCCATTCTCAATAGATTTTCGATCTCAAAGACCACCGCACCTTTGGCTACGCCAAGCTCCTTCGCAGTCGACAGGTCCGCCCGGCCACGCCTAAAGGACAGCATTTCGGCGTGGGGCAGTTCCTTCGTTCCATTCTTCTTGTCCGCAATAGTGAAAAAGACATTGAGCATGTAATCGCGGGTGAAGCTCGTCACGAATGTCCCGCGTCCTTGTTGACGAACCAGAATGTTTTCCGCGACGAGTTCGTCGACGGCTTTACGCACAGTGCCGATACTTGCGCCGAAGCGCTTTGCCAGCACCGGTTCGCTGGGAATTACCTGACCGTGTCTCCACTTTCCGTCACTCAAACATTCTGAAATCTTGAATTTGATGACCTTGTACAGCGGTTCAGATCTTCGCATTTGCGGCCCCCTACTTTCGCTAAATAGATGTATATGACTTTTCCACACATCTAGATGACTTTCGAAAATGCAGACTGGTTTAACGGCTGCCCTGAATGGCCAGAATATACACGGAATAACAGTACAGTAGGCCACTTTTCGGCTGTACCGACGGCGCCAAGTCATATGTTTGACAGGCCATCATCCACACCCCTAGCATGGATCCATGGTCAGTCACATGAGCGGTAGCTGGCCGCGGCAAGCCAACATTTTACAGAGAGGAGCAGCGAGATGATCGAATTCGTAGTGCACGACGAAAACGACTCGGCGGGCGTCGTGGTTGTCGAGGGAATCAAAGCCGGGCAGGAAATCACCGGCTGGGTCATGGATCAGGACAAGACCATCAGCATGAAGGTGCTGTCGGACATCCCGATCGGTCACAAGCTGGCGATCAAGCCGCTTGCCAAGAACGACACCGTAATCAAGTACGGCGTCGACATCGGCAGGGCGGTCGCGCCGATCAAGATGGGCGAGCACCTTCACGTGCACAACGTAAAAACCAAGCGCTGGTAAGAGAGGACGGGAACCGCATATGAGCAACAATAAATTCATCGGGTACCGACGGGACAATGGGCGGGTCGGTGTGCGCAACCACGTCGTCATCCTGCCGCTGGACGACTTGTCGAACGCCGCGTCGGAGGCCGTCGCCAACAACATCAAGGGATGCCTGGCGCTGCCGCATCCTTATGGCCGATTGCAATTCGGCGCCGATCTTGAGCTCCATTTCCGTACCCTCATCGGTACAGGAGCGAACCCGAATGTGGCCGCCGTCGTCGTCATCGGCATCGAGCCGGAGTGGACCCGGCGCGTGGTGGACGGAATCGCCGCTACCGGAAAGCCCGTGGAAGGCTTCTGGATCGAGCAGAACGGCGACATCAATACCATCGCCGCCGCCTCGCGGGCCGCGAAGAAATTCATGCAGTACGCCTCGACGCTGACCCGTAGCGAATGCGACCTCGCCGAGCTGTGGGTCTCCACCAAGTGCGGGGAGTCCGATACCACCTCGGGCTGCGGCGCCAATCCGACGGTTGGCAACGCCTTCGACAAGCTGTACGCGGCCGGTTGCACGCTGCTTTTTGGCGAGACCTCCGAAATCACCGGCGGCGAACACCTGGTCGCGGCGCGCTGCCGCACGCCGGAGATCGCGGACGAGTTCATGAAAACCTGGTCCGCCTACAACGATTTCATCGTGGCCAACAAGACGGATGACCTTTCCGATTCCCAGCCGACCAAGGGCAACATCGTCGGCGGGCTGACCACGATCGAAGAAAAGGCTTTGGGCAACATCCAGAAGATCGGCAAGAAATGCGTGGTCGATGGCGTCCTTGAGCCGGCGGAAGCGCCGACCGGTCGCGGCCTGTGGTTCATGGATTCGTCCTCCGCCGCCGCCGAGATGGTGACGCTCTGTGGTGCCGCCGGATTCGCCGTGCATTTGTTCCCGACCGGACAAGGCAATGTGATCGGCAACCCGATCGTCCCGGTGATCAAGCTCTGCGCCAATCCGCGCACCGTCAGGACGATGAGCGAGCACATCGATCTGGATTGCTCGGGGCTCCTGCGACGGGACCTCAACATGGATGGGGCGGGCGACGCGCTGCTCGACCTGATGATCCAGACCGCCAACGGGCGCCTGACCAACGCGGAAGTCCTGGGGCATCGCGAATTCGTGTTGACCAAGCTCTACCGCAGTGCCTGATCGACCCGGAGGGCATGCGCCCTCCGGGCATCGAACCGAAAGATAAGCGAGCAACGGAATGAATCTGCTACGGGTGAAGATTTGGCGCGGCGGCGAGGCGGGGCAGTTCCTGACCTACGACGTGCCGCGCCAGGGCGATCAGACGGTGTTGGATGTGGTGACCTATATCCAGCGGCACCAGGATCCGAGTCTTGCCTACCGCTTTGCCTGTCGTGTCGGGATGTGCGGCTCCTGCGCCATGACCGTGAACGGCGTCGCGCGCTGGACGTGCCGCACCCATGTCTCGAAAGTCGAAATCGACGGCGGGCTGGAAATTGCGCCGCTCGGAAACCTTCCGGTGATCAAGGATCTGGTTGCCGACATGCGCGAGTTCTTCGCCAAGTGGAAAAAGGCGCGCGGGCAATTTGTCCCCACCGCGACGCGCAAGGACGAATTCGCCCGGATCAGTCCGGAAACGCCGCAACGCAAGGCGGCGGACGCGGCCATCGAGTGCATCGGCTGCGGCGTCTGCTACGCGTCGTGCGACACGGTTTCCTGGAATCCGGAATATCTCGGGCCGGCGGCTTTGAACCGGGCCTGGACCCTCGTCAACGACGTGCGGGACGGCGCCCGTGACGAGCGCCTGCAGGAGGTCGCCGGCGAAGCCGGCTGCTTGGGCTGCCATACCCATTTGAGTTGCGGCGAACGCTGCCCCAAGCGCTTGCAGCCGACGGCGGCGATTGCCGGGCTCAAGCGGGAAACGGCCCTGGCGGCCATGAGGGGAAAACTGTGACCGCGCGCCGGGAAGCCTTGCTCTGGCTGGCCCAGCGCGTCAGTGCCGCGCTGCTGGCGGTGCTCGTGCTGTTGCACCTGGCGACGATGGTCTACGCGGTGCGCAGCGGATTGTCGGCAACCGCCATTCTTGGCCGCACCAATGGAAGTCTGGCGTGGGCGGCGTTTTATTCGACGTTTGTCCTTGCGGTGGCGGTGCATGCGCCGCTCGGACTGCGTTCCGTGTGTACCGAGTGGTTCGGTTGGCGCGGCCGGGCATGGGATGCGATGTTTCTCGGCTTTGCCGTCCTGCTCGCCGCGGCCGGCTGGCGTGCCGCATGGGGGGTGTTCCAATGAGGAACGATCTGCGATCCCGCAACCATCGTTGCTTCTGGGCGTTCATGGTGCACCGGCTCTCCGGTGTGGCGCTCAGCCTCTTCCTGCCCTTGCATTTCTGGGCGCTGGGCCAGGCACTGGAAGACGCCGGCAACTTCGAGACCTTTCTGCGCTGGACGGATCATGGCCTGGTGAAATTGTCGGAAATCGGCCTGGTGCTGCTGCTGGCGGCCCATCTGAGCGGCGGCATACGCCTGCTGCTGCTGGAGTTCCGGCCCTGGCCGGCATCGCCGAAATGGCAGCAGGGAGCGCTCTCCCTGGCCGCGGGAATATCCGCCGCATTCGGACTGCTGTTCGCCCTCAATGTCCTATGAAACCGCAATCCTGGTGGCCGGTGCGTTTCTGGGCGCCGTCGTGTCCGGCAGCAGCGGATTCGCCTTCGGCGTCGTCAGCAGCGCGGTCTGGCTGCATGTCCTGCCGCCGCTGCGGGCCGTGCCGCTGATCGTGGCGTGTTCGATGATGCTCAACATCGCCTTCACGCTGCACATGAGACGCGACATAGCGGTGCGCCAGATCCTCCCGATGTTGCTCGGCAGCGTCGTCGGTGTTCCGCTCGGTGTCGCCGTGCTGCAAACGGCGGAAGCCGGCAATTTGCGCACGGCGATCGGCGTGCTGCTGATCGCCTACAGCTTGTTTCTCCTGTTTGCACGCAATCTGCCTGTGCTGGCACTCGCCGGTCGCCGGTCGGCCATGGCCGACGGCACCGTAGGACTGCTGAGCGGACTCCTGGGCGGCGCGACCAGCCTGAACGGCGTCCTGACCGCCATGTGGGTCCGGCTGCGCGGCTGGTCGAAGATCGAGCAGCGCGCCATGACGCAACCCTTCGTCCTCTTCACCCATGTCTTGACGCTGAGTTGGCTGGGCGGTGTCGGCAGTCTGGATATGCGGACCGGCCTGGACATCCTGTATTGCCTGCCCGCCCTGGTGACCGGCGGCTGGCTGGGTTTGCACCTGTTTCGCCGCCTCAGCGACAGCGGTTTTAACCGCATTGTGCTCTGGCTGCTCTTGGCGGCCGGCGGGTCGCTGCTGTTGAGATCATGAGGAGGCTGAAATGAAGGCTATGGCGATTACCCAGTTTGGCGGCCCCGAGAATCTGCGGCTCATCGATTTTCCGGATCCGGAGCCTGCCGCAGGTGAAGCGCTGGTGCAGATCGAATATGCGGGCGTCAACTTCATCGACGTCTACATGCGCAACGGCGAATATGCGAAATCGCACACCTACCCGACCCCTTTGCCGATGACCGTGGGGATGGAGGGCGGCGGCAAGGTGGTTGCGCTCGGCGAAGGCGTGACCGGTCTGAAGGTCGGCGACCGGGTCGCCTACTGCCTGGTGCGCGGTAGCTATGCACCTTATGCCGCGGTACCGGCTGGTCGTCTGGTGAAAATTCCGCAGGAAGTTCCGACGCGAATTGCCGCAGCGCTGATGTTGCAGGGGCTGACGGCGCATTACCTGAGCCGCTCGGCTTTCGCGCTGGGCGCGGGCAATCTGTGCTTGGTACACGCCGGGGCCGGAGGCGTCGGCCAGCTTCTGGTCCAGCTTGCCAAGGCATGCGGCGCGACCGTCATCGCCACGGTCGGTGATCACGACAAAGCCGAAATCGTCAAACGGCGCGGTGCCGATCACGTGATTCTCTACCGCGAAACCGACTTTCGCGAAGAGGTGATGGCCATAACCGACGGCAAGGGCGTCGATGTCGTCTACGACGCGGTTGGCAAGGACACGATACGCCGCAGCATGCGCTGCCTGAGGAAGCGCGGCTTGTGCGTGAACTATGGCGGTGCCTCGGGTCTGGTGCAGTCGATCGAGCCGCTGGAACTGGCCGAGGCGGGCTCGATCTATTTCACCCGTCCCCACCTCGCCGACTATATCGCCACAAGCGCGGAACTCCAGGGGCGGGCCGCCGACTTGTTTGCCGCCCACATGGCCGGCCGGCTCGACGTCGCGATCGACCGCGAGTTCGCGCTCGAGGATGCGCCGGCGGCGCACCGCCATCTCGAAGGCCGCAACACGAAAGGCAAGCTCTTGCTGCGCAGCGAAGCGACTGCCGATGGCGCGTCGCCTGCATGAGGCTACCGTTGGCATTGTGAATCTGTTCGGGGATGTTATGGAAATCGATTTGAACCAAGTTGAGGAAGCCGCCAAGACCCTCTACATCCGGGCCTTGAAAGTGCTGCCCGACGACGTGAAGTCGGGCTTCACCGCGTTGGCGGAGCGCGAACGTTCCCGGGGCGCCAAGGCCGTGCTGGGCACCATGATCCGCAACATCGCGGTGGCGGAGCAAACCGACAATCTGCTGTGCCAAGACACGGGCATTCCGATCTACAACGTGCTCATCGGCCGCAATGTCGAGGTGGACGGGACGCTGCTCAAGCAGGCGATTCAGGCCGGCTGCGCCCGCGCCACGCGGGAGCACCCCTTCCGCTCGTCGGTGGTCCATCCCATCACCCGCGGGAACGCCCACGACTCGTGCGGCATACGGATACCCGTCATCCACATCGATTTCACCGATCGATGCGACTACCTGGGCATTCGAATGGTGCCGAAAGGCAGCGGTTCGGAAAACAACTCCTGGTTGAAGATGGCACTGCCGGCGGATGGCCTCGACGCGGTGAAGACCTTCGTCATCGACTGCGTGCTGGAGGCCGGCGGCAAACCCTGTCCGCCCACAGTCGTCGGTGTTGGGATCGGTGGTACTTCGGACCTCTGTGTACACCTGGCGAAAGAGGCCGCGTTCCGGCCTTTGGGTTCCGTATGCGAGGACGCCGAAGGGGCGAGGCTCGAACAACAATTCACCGCCGCCGTGAATCGGCTCGGCATCGGCGCCCAGGGGCTGGGCGGCGATGCCACGGCATTCAAGGTGCACGTCGAAATCGCGGCAACCCATATCACGATGAATCCGGTCGCGGTGAACATGCAATGCCACTCGGCGCGCAGGGCCACGGCAAGCTTCACGCCGGCCGGACTCACCTACGGTTTTTGAGGAAGACGACATGGCTCATTACGAATTCGCCACGCCGATATCGGAAGCGCAGACGCGCTTATTGCGCATCAACGACACCGTGATGCTCCAAGGCACGCTGTTCGGCATTCGGGACGCGACGCAGATCCATATGTTCGACCGGGGCCGCACTACGCGATTCGATCTGCGCGGCCACGCCGTCATCCATACGGCGCCCAATGTCAAAAAAGTGGAGAAATCGGCCGCCTACCCGGCGGGTTATCAGCCGATCTGCATCGGTACGACGACCAGTTCGCGAATGGAAAGATTTACCCGCCCGCTGATGAGCCGGTGTGGCGTGCGGACGATCATCGGCAAGGGGGGGCTTCTGGAGGATTCCCAGGCGGCATTTGCGGAGTTGGGCGGGGTCTACCTGGCCATCACCGGCGGCACGGCGGCGCTGGAAACCACCTGGATCGAGGCCATCGAGGACGTCGACCTGGACGACCTGAATCCCGAAAGCCTTTGGAAGCTGCGCGTCAGGAACTTCGGCCCTCTGCTGGTCGCCATGGACAGCCACGGCGGCAGCCTGTACCGCGAAGTGAAAGAGCTTGCGCGCGGCAACCGCAGCCTGGCGCTCCAATCGCTGGGTGTGGCTTGATGGAACGCATCGCCACGGACATCCTGATTCTGGGAAGCGGCGGGGCAGGCCTGTTTGCGGCGCTGCATGCCAACCAGGCATCGTCGAAGCTGCGCATCACGGTGGCAGTCAAAGGCTTGCTCGGCAAGTGCGGCTGCACCCGTATGGTTCAGGGCGGCTACAACGTCGCCCTCGCCGCAGGGGACTCGATCGAACGCCACTTCATGGACACCATCGAAGGCGGCAAGTGGCTGCCGAACCAGGATCTGGCGTGGAAACTGGTAAACGTCGCGGTAGAGCGGGTCCATGAGCTGGAAAACGAACTCGGCTGCTTCTTCGACCGAAATCCCGATGGCAGCCTTCACCAGAAGGCATTTGCCGGTCAAACCTTCGACCGGACGGTCCATAAGGGCGACCTGACCGGAATCGAAATCATCAACCGCCTGGCCGAACAGGTCTGGTCGCGCGGCATCGACCGCCTGGAAGAACATCGGGCGCTCGACCTGATCAAGGACGCGAATGGCGAGCTTGCGGGCGTTCTGATGCTCGACATGCGGACCGGCAAGTTCGTCTTCGTGCAGGCGAAGGCGGTGCTGCTCGCCACCGGCGGCGGCCCCACCATGTACAAGTTCCACACGCCTTCCGGCGACAAGAGTTGCGATGGCATGGCCATGGCCCTGCGCGCCGGGCTGAGCCTGCGCGACATGGAAATGGTGCAGTTCCATCCGACCGGACTGCTGGCGGGTGCCAATACGCGCATGACGGGAACCGTGCTGGAAGAGGGATTGCGCGGCTCCGGCGGCTATCTGCTGAACGGCCAGGGCCAACGGTTCATGCACAAGTACGACCCGAGGAACGAGCGGGCCACCCGCGACATCGTTTCGCGCGGCATCTACCAGGAGATTCGTGCCGGAAACGCGACGCCCAATGGCGGCGTCTACATCAGCATGGCGCACCTCGGCGTCGATAATGTGAGACGGCAGTTCAAGGGCATGGTCGAACGCTGCGCCGACTGCGGCTTCGATCTGGCGGGCGGACTGGTCGAGGTTGTGCCGACCGCGCATTACATGATGGGCGGCGTCGAATTCGGGCTCGATTGCTCGACGAGCTTGGTCGGCCTGTTTGCGGCCGGCGAAGACACCGGCGGCGTGCACGGCGCGAACCGGCTCGGCGGCAACGGCGTCGCCAACTCGACCGTCTTCGGCGGCGTGGCCGGCGATGAAATGGCGGCCTGGGTGGCTGCTCACGGCCGCTGGAGAGAGCCCGACGCGGCGGCATTGGCCGCTGCCGTGACCCGGGCGCGGGTTCCATTCTCCCAGTCTCCCGGGAATCTGGCCGGCATCCGCGATGACCTTGCGGAGACCATGTGGAACGACGTGGGCATCCTGCGTGACGACGCGCGTATGCAGAAGGCCGCCATAGCGCTCGGCGATCTCGATGAAAGACTCGACCGGACCGGGATCGCGGCCGACGGCGAAGCCTTCAATCTGACCTGGCACGACTGGCTGAATCTGAAGAATCTGCTCCTGGTCAGCCGCTGCATCGCCGCGGCGGCCAGTGTCCGGGAAAACTCGCGCGGCGCCCATTTTCGCGAGGACTTTCCCGATGCGGGAAGTCTCTCGGCGTCGGCATATACCCGGACGGTACTTCGGGATGGAGGTTTCGAGGTCACATCGGAACCGGTTCGCTTCACGCGCGTCAGGCCAGGCGAGTCCTGCATCTGAGCCACGGGGGACAGACTTTTGAAACTCAAGAAATTGACGCTGCGGCGCCTGCAACTGCCCCTGACGGTTCCCTATAGACTCTCCCTGGGAGCCCTGGAGGCCTTCGACACCATCCTCGTCGAGGCGGAAGACGGCGATGGCCGCATCGGCATCGGCGAGGCCACCTTGCTGACCGGCTATACCGACGAAACGATCGGGGGCAGCTGGCAACTTGCCTGCGGCCTGGCGCAGCGGATCGCGGGGAGCGAAACCGCCGAGGCCAAGAAACTGGTTCTCGCGCTTCATGCCCAGGCGCCCTTCACGGTTACCGCGCTGGCCACGGCGCTCGAAATGCTGGAAGGAAGCCCGGTACTGGAAATCCGGCAGGCAACGCCGGTGCCGATACTCGGCGTGGTCAATGCGAAGCGGGATGTCGAGGCAGAAATCGAAACCCTGCTGGCGGCCGGGTTCGATACGCTCAAGGTGAAGGTCGGTTTCGACGTGACGCACGATCTGGCCCATGTCGCCACAATCCAGCGCGCCTTGGGCGGGCGGGCAAGCATCAGGCTGGATGCCAATCAGGGATATGACCGCGAGGCCGCCTGCCGCTTCGCTGCCAGTCTGGACCCCGCCGGTATCGAGCTGTTCGAGCAACCCTGCGACGCCCACGATTGGGAGTCGGCCGCCGCCGTCGCCCAGGTATCCACGGTTCCCATGATGCTGGACGAGTCCATCTACGGCATGGCCGACATTGCCCGCGCGGCGGAGCTGAAGGCCGCCCGCTACATCAAGCTGAAGCTGATGAAAATGGGCAGCCTGGCTGGTCTGGTCGAGGGGCTCCAATATATCCGCGACTGCGGCATGGAGCCGGTGCTCGGCAACGGCGTGGCCTGCGAGCCGGGCTGCTGGATGGAAGCCTGCGTCGCGGCGAAGTTCGTCAAGAGGGCGGGCGAGATGAACGGCTTCCTCAAACCCCGGCAAAGGCTTTTCCACGATCCCCTCGAATTCCGCAACGGGGCGATACACCTGAAACCGGAATTCGGACCCGTGATCGATTGGCCGGCGGCGCGCCGATATGTCGCGGCCGAGATGTGCTTCGAAGAGACGCCGAAATGACGCGGAAAGTTTTGGTGACGGGCGTGATCGGCTCCGACACGCACATCGTCGGCAATCGCATCCTCAGCATGGCGCTCGAAAGCGCCGGTTACAAGGTGGTCGCCCTGGGCGCCCTGACGCCAGCGGGCGATTTCGTCAAGGCGGCCGTCGAGACCAATGCGGACGGAATAATGGTTTCCTCCCTTTACGGCCAGGGGGAACTCGATTGCCGGGGCTTTCGCGACCTCTGCATCGAAGCCGGACTGGACGACATCCTCCTATATGTCGGGGGCAACCTGGTGGTCGGCAAGCAATCGTGGCCGGAAGTGGAAAAGAAATTCACCGACATGGGGTTCGACCGGGCCGTGCCGCCGGGAACGCGGACCGAGGAAGTCCTCGAACTGCTCGCCCGCGATTTCGCGGCGCGCGACAAGCCATGAGAAGGATCAAGGCATGAGCCGGGCTGCCCTGCTCATCGATTTCGGCAGTACGTACACCAAGCTGCGTGCCGTGGATCTGAACTGCGCGCGTATCCTGGGCACGGGCCAGGGCCCGTCCACGGTGGACTCGGACATCACCAGCGGCATGCAGCAAGCGCTCGATGCGCTGGAGCGGAACCTTGGTCGTCTGCCGAACTTCAGCTATCGGCTTGCATCGAGCAGCGCCGCCGGTGGCTTGCGCATGGTCACCGTCGGGCTGGTGCCGGAACTGACGGCGGAAGCTGCGCGACAGGCGGCGCTCGGCGCCGGGGCCAGGTTGGTCGGCTGTTTCGCCTACCGGCTGACCAAGGGAGATATCGGCAAGATACTGGCCCTCAAGCCGGACATCCTGCTGCTGGCCGGCGGCACCGATGGGGGCAACAGCGAAGTCATTCTCCACAACGCGCGACAGTTGGGCGCCTCGTCGCCGGATTGTCCGGTGCTGGTTGCCGGCAATCGGGTGGCCGCCGATGACGCACGGGATCTGTTGGGCGCGCGGCAGGTCGTGGTTACGGAAAACGTGATGCCCGAGTTCAACGTGCTGAACATCGAGCCTGCCAGGGCGGCGATCCGGCAGGTCTTCATCGACCGCATCGTCCATGCCAAGGGCATCGATCGGGCGCGGAAGATGTTCGACCAGGTTCTGATGCCCACGCCGGCGGCCGTCATGGAAGGGGCACGGTTGCTCTCGGAAGGCACGCCTTCGCGGGCCGGACTGGGGCCGCTGCTGGTAATCGATCCGGGCGGCGCGACGACCGATGTCCATTCGGTCTGCAGCGGCGAGCCCTCGCAAGCCGGAGTGATTACCCGCGGGCTGCCCGAACCGCGGGTCAAACGCAGTGTTGAGGGCGACCTTGGCATGAGAATCAATGCCGTGGCGGTCAAGGAAGCGGTGGGGATCGAAGCCCTGTCGCAGGATGCCGGACTCGCGCCGGAACGGGTGGCTGCCCTCCTGACGGAAATCTCCGCGGATGTTGAACGCCTGCCGGTATCGGGGGACGAGAGGGCGCTGGATCGTGCGCTAGTCCGCGCGGCGATAAGGCTGGCTGCCCTGAGGCATGCGGGAACCGTCGAGACGGTTTTCACCGCGACCGGTCCGGTGACGGTCCAACATGGGAAAGACCTCGGCAACGTCGAAACGGTCATTGGTACGGGCGGCGCCCTGGTCCACAGCCCGGACCCGCGTTCGATTCTGGAGGTGGCGCAGGCGGATGCTGCGAATCCGTTTTCGCTGCGTCCGCAGCGTCCCAAGTATTACCTGGATACACAGTATGTGCTTTATGCCTGCGGCTTGCTGAGCCAGGCCGAGCCTGAAGCTGCGCTCGACTTGGCGCTTGGCCACTTGAAGCCTTTGCAATAGGAGCCGGTAGTGGGAAACAACGCTGACTTGTCTCGAACCCGGATGCCGCTTTCGGAGTCACCGCTCCCGGCGGACGATTTTGCGCTGATGCGCGAGGAGAATCTCGCCCGCTGGCCGACGGGCAGGGAAATCGACCTCGATGAAGTAGTGGCCTTCCATCAATCCCTACCCGACCACAAACAGTTGGCCAAGGTAATGCGGCAGGCCGACCGCGAGGGGCGCTGCCTCACGCAACCGCGCGGCGGAGTCGCGACGCTGGCCATGCAGCAGGAATTGATGGAGAAGCTGGATCGGGAAGGATTGGCCGACATCGTCCCGACGACCACGGACAGCTATACCCGCAATGAGCGTTTCTCACAGGCGCAGTCCGGCATCGACGAGTCCTTGCGCCAAGGCCGTTCCATGTTGAACGGCTTCCCCCTGGTCAACTACGGGCCCAAGGCGGCCAGGCAACTGATCGAAGCGATCGACAAACCCGCCATTGTGCTGAGTGGCACCTCGATGCCGCGGCTGACCGCCGAGGTGGGCTACGCGGCAGGCTATTCCGGCTTTCTCGGCTCGGGTATCGCCTACACCGCGTCCTATATCAAGGAACTGTCGGTCGAGGACGGCATTCGCAATTACCAGTATATGGATCGATTGGCGGCCCTCTACCTCGAAAAGGGCGTGGAGCTTCACCGACGCCAGCCGGGGTTCCTGACCGGGACCAATATTCCGCCGTGCATCGCGATCGTCGTCTGCATCCTCGATGCCTTGCTGGCGGCCGGGCAGGGGGTGAAGAACTACGGGCTGGAACTGGGCCAGACCCTCCACCTGATCCAGGATGCCGTGGCGATCGACGTGTGCCGCGAAATGTGCCAGGAATACCTCAAGCTGAAGGGCTACGCCGACGTCTATACGCCGATCAGCTCCTTGCAGTGGATGGGGGCGTGGCCGTATGACGATGCCCAGTCGGCGGCGCTTGTCACCTATGGCGGCGTGCTGGCCGCAATCGGCGGCGCGGTCAGCGTCACGACCAAGACGCTGCACGAGGCCTTCGGTATCCCGACTGTGGAGGCCAACGTCGAAGGACTCAGGATTACGCGCATGGCGATCTATCTGGCGCGGCAGATCCGGCTCAAGGGGCTGCCGGAATACGAACGGGAAAAGGATCTCCTGCAGCGCGAGGTCCGCACCATCGTTGACAAGGTGCTGGAGCTGGGCGACGGCGATGCGGCGGTCGGTGCCGTGCGGGCCTTCGAGGCGGGGGTGCTCGATATCCCGTGGTCGCCCAACCGGCATGTCAAGGGACGGGTCATGCCTGCCCGCGACGCGCAAGGCTACCTCCGCATCCTCGATCCCGCCGGCATGCCGTTTCCGCGGGAAATCATGGAAGTGCACGAGGCCGGCTTGCGCCAACGAGCGGAGCCCGGCGCCTACGGCCTCAATCTTGCCGTGCAGAGTGTGTATGAGTTGTCGGAACCGTTGGAAAAGCTGTTGGGCGATGGATGGGCGCGAGCCCCGGTCGTGGTCGGGTGAAAGAGAGACGTCAAGTCCGTTCAATACTGGAGGAGCAAATGATGAATACGCTGAATCGGTTGGTCGTCGCAGCAAGTGCCGCGGCAGTATTACTGGGCGGAGCAGGTATGGCGTCGGCGGAGGAGAAATACCCGAGCCGACCGATCGAAGTTGTCGTGCCCTGGGGGCCGGGGGGCGGTGCAGACCAGTTGGGCCGTAAGCTGGCCAGTCTGATGGAGCCCCTAATGGGCGCTTCCATGCCGGTGGTCAACGCTCCGGGCGCCACAGGTCAGACGGGATTGATGAAGCTGCTGACGCAGCCCGGCGATGGCTACCAGATTCAGGTCATGACTGCCGACACCTTCGTCTTGTTCGGGACGGGCAACAGCAAGATCAAGACGAGCGAATTCCTGCCCGTCGCCATATTGACGCAACAACCCTCCGGCTTCTTCATCACCCAGGACTCGCCGTGGAAGACCTGGGCCGACTTGGAGAAGGTCGCCAGAACGAGGAGTCTCAAGGTAGCCATAACCGGGTTCGACAGCCCGGATGACATAACGGTGAACTACCTCATAAGCAAGGGCTTGAAATTGATCTCCGTGCCCTATGCGAAGCCTGGCGAGCGCTACACATCGGTTCTCGGCGGGCACGCCGATATCGTGTTCGAGCAAGCGGGCGACATCAGGACGCTCATCGATACGAAGCAGGTGCGGCCGATT
>CAYZLI010000001.1:1328-10101 GCA_964479195.1 uncultured Rhodocyclaceae bacterium | reverse complement strand
CGAGCAAGCGGGCGACATCAGGACGCTCATCGATACGAAGCAGGTGCGGCCGATTCTCTTCTTTGCCGGAAATCGGCTGCCGGCCTTTCCGGACATTCCGGTATCCAAGGAACTGGGCTACGACGTGACGCTGCCGCAGTTCCGCGCGGTGGTGATCAAGGCGGATACGGATCAGAAACACCTGAAGTTGATTGCGGAAGCACTCGGCAAGGCAGCAGCCAGCGCCGGCTACAAAGACTACCTACGGGAGCAACTGGCCGACGACAACAGCTATGTGCCGACGAAGGATGCCCAGAAATATCACGACGAATGGTTGCGTGACGCCAAGCGCGTGATCGCGGCCACGGCCAAGAAATAGCTGACGGGCATATTCGGCGGCAGCGGCGCCCAGGCATGAGCGCCGCTGCCGCGGAGGAGGAGAACATGGCAAAGACCGGTCTCACAAAGATCGTCCCGTATTCGATCGTCCTTGTGGTAGCGGCCGCGCTGTATGCGGTTGCCGGACAATTCGACTTCACCCCGCGGGCCGGGCGCCTCGGTCCGGATGTCTGGCCGAAGGCCATGCTGGTTCTGATGATGCTCACCTGCATCTATGAGATCGCGAAAACCCTGGTGCGCCAAAAGGGGGCCGACGAGATCGAGGGCTTGCTGGAGCTTATCAAGGAAGAATCGGCTGAGACGCATGTCCCTGACGTTCCCGAGGAGCCTCCAGCCGTCTACCCGCATCTGCTGCTGGCCGGCATCGGCCTGACCGTCGGCTATGTCTATCTCATCGACAAGCTCGGATTTTTCCTCGACACAGTGGCTTTCATGGTGCTGTTCATGCTCGTTGGCCGATACCGTAAACCATGGGTTGTGCTCGCCATCGGCCTGCTCGGCAGCCTTACCTTCATGTTCGTGTTCATGAAGATCGTCTACGTTTCGCTGCCGATCGGGGAGGCGCCATTTTCTGCGGTGTCGCTTACGTTGATGCAGTTAATGGGCATTAGATAGGGGGCGTCATGTTCGACATCTTGAATAACCTCGGGCATGGCTTCGTTCATGTTTTTTCCGCGGTGAATCTCATGGCGCTGGTGATCGGATTGATTGCCGGGATGCTGGTTGCGGTCCTGCCGGGGCTAACGCTGGTGATGGGGGTGGTATTGGCGCTGCCATTCACTTACGGCATGGCCATCACGCCTTCGATCATCCTGCTGACCGCGATGTATATCTCGGGCACCTACGGCGGGGCGTTCACCTCGATTCTGTTCAAGATTCCCGGCGAGCCCCTCGATGTGCCGCTGCTGTGGGATGGCTACACAATGGCCCGCAAGGGAGACCCGGCCAAAGCGCTCGGCTGGACCTTGTTTGCCGCGCTGACCGGCGGCCTGATCACGGCGACGGTCATGGTGGCCTTGGCGGTCCCCTTCGCGAAGTTCGCCTTGACCTTCGATATGCCGGAGTACTTTGCCATCGTGATGTTCGGGCTTACCAGCGTGGTTGCCCTCGGCGGCGGATCCGTGGCCAATGCCTTCATCAGCCTGTTTTTCGGACTCCTGATCGCCACCGTCGGCGTCGACGAGACCCACGGCGCGGAGCGCTTCGCCCTCGGCGTACCCATGCTGAAGGACGGCATCGAGTACCTGGTGGTCATGGTGGGGGCCTATGGCTTGGGTGAAGTGCTCGTCCGGCTCGAACAGGGATTCGCGTCCTCGCCCCTGCAGGCCGGCGGAAAAATTCGCACAAGTATTCCATCCGTTCGCGAGGCCTGGAAATTCAGAGGAACCTTCGGCCGTAGTTCTCTGGTCGGAGTGATTTGCGGCATCGTTCCCGGGGCGGGAGCGACAATCGCCTCCTTTGTGGCCTATGGCATCGAGGGGCAATACGGAAAGCGGAGAAAGCAACTGGGGTCAGGGATTCCCGAAGGCATCGTGGCGCCGCAGATCGCCTCCACGGCTTCGGTCGGTGGACATATGGTGCCGCTGCTGACTCTCGGCATTCCGGGCAGCGGCGCCACGGCCGTGATCCTCGGGGCATTCCTGCTGCATGGCGTGCAGCCCGGGCCGCAGATTTTCCAGACATCGTCCGACATGGTCTACGCCATCTTCGCCTCCATGTTCCTCGGCGTCATCGGCATGTGCCTGATGGGTTACTGCGCGATCAAGCTGCTGATCCGCGTCCTCTACTTTCCGGAGGCCGTCACCTCGGCGTTTGTGGTCCTGTTCTGCATCATCGGCGCCTATACGGCCCGCAGCAGCACGACCGATCTGTGGATGATCGTCGTCTTCGGAATCGTCGGCTACCTGTTCGAGCGGTTCAAATTTCCTATCGCTCCCATGGTATTGGGCTGCATTCTCGGTACTACGGCCGAAACGGCGTTCATGACCAGCATGATCAGTTACCAGAACGACTGGACCATCTTCTTCACCCGCCCGATCAGCGGCACGGTGATGGTGCTCACGATTCTGGCCCTGCTGGTCCCGTTGATACAGCACTTTCGCCACCATAAAACTGCTCACGCGAGCGCAGCGGCCTGAAATATGGCCAGGTTTTCTGCCGCCCATCTTCGGGAGTTGGTCGCCGCCTGCCTTCTGGCAGTGGAGCCACGCAGGAGATGGCCATGGCAAGCGCCAGAGCGCTGCTCTATGGGGAGTCGAGGAGGCTGAGATCCGACGGCTTGGCGCGTGTCGCTCAGTACGCCGGTCATCTGAAAAGCGGGCGAGTCAACGGCCGCGCTCGTATCCGGGTGGAGAACTGCAAGGCGGCGGCCTGTCTGATCGATGCCGACGAGGGGCTGGCCTTGCTTACGGCGTTGTCGTCGAGCAAACCTTGACGGGGGGGAGAATCGCGCCTGCCTCGGCAGTCCTTTTGCGCTGTGCCTCCTGCCGCGATTCCATCTCCCGGCAGGCGGCGATGATCTCCGGTTTCGACAGCTCCCGGTCGATGTTGTCCATGGTCGCCCGGCCGATGTACTCGAAGCTGCCGTTGGTCGCTTCGATCGCTTCGAGATAAGCACGCCCGATCAGGCGGCCAAGCGGCAGGGGGTTGTAGAGCAGCTTCTTGATGACGAAGGGATTGAAGCTGAGCGGATTGTAGTCCGGCCGCAGATAGCCCTGGCCGATCAGCAGGCGCTCGATCGGCGTGTTGGGCTGGATGCCGATGAAGAAGATGAAGGGCAGCACGTTGTCGCGGCCGAACAGCGCGTAGAGTTCCTTGATCTTGTCGATGCTCTTGCGCAGGGTGCACAGGGTCTCGCCGGGCGCGTTCAGCGGCATGTAGAGCTTGATCTTCTGGTCCGTATGGCCGCTCGCCTTGAATATGCGGAAGGCGTCCATCTGCTGGTCCAGCGAATAACCCAGGGTCAACAGGTCGATGATCTCCTGGGCGCCGGTGAAGGACAGATCGAGGCTGGCGATGCCGCTGGCCAGCATCTTGCGGGCAACCGCGGGGGTCAGGTGATTGAGGCGGAGGTAGCCGGACCAGCGGATATCCGTTTTTCTCGCCAGCAACTCGTCGAGGATGTGCTCGACGTGATCGACGCTGCGCCGGGTCGAACAGAACTGGGCATCGGTGAACCAGATGTGCTTGACGCCATAGCGCCGGTTGAGCGTCTCGACTTCCCGGGCAATCTCGACCGGGTCGCGATAGCGCTGGTTCGGGCCTTCGATCTTGTTGTACAGGCAGAAGTGGCACTGCAGCGGGCAGCCGCGCTTGGTGTGGACGCCGATGTGGCCGTCGAGATATTCCGGGAAATTCGGGAAAATCGATTCGATGTAGGGGAAATCGACGGCAGTGAGCCGCCGCAGGTCGAAGGTCTCCGTCCGCGTCCGATGGGCGATCCGCCCAGCCGCATCCTTGTGGAAAAACTCGCCGACCGGTGCGGCGAAGCCATCGACGATGGACAGCATGGTGTCTTCGCCTTCGCCGATAACGACGATGCTGTCCGGCGGGCATCTCTCGGCAACGTGCTTGCCGAAGATCGACACGGCCGTGCCGCCGACGACGATGCGCGCCGCCGGCAGCAGGCGCCGCACCAGCTTCATGTAGCCGAAGTTGCGCAGGCGGCTGGCCGTATAGTCCCAGATGATCCTGACGGCGTCCTTGGCCGCCAGCAGCTTGCGATGCCATTTCGGCGAATGGTCGTAGTTCATGACCACGTCGAGCGCATCATCCTCCGGATGGGGACCGAAGGACTGCATGTTGCGCCACGAAAAGGCGACGATGCCGGGCCTCAGGCTCCGCAGGTGTTCCGCCAGAACGCGCCGGCGTTCAGCCGGCGCGACCAAGGCCAGATCGAGCAGGTGCTGGCGGATGCCGGGACGCTGTTTGTGGATGTAGTCGGCGACGTAAATGACGCCGCCCGGGTAGATCTTCCAGCAGGGCAGGCGAACATAGAGAACCGTTTTTGCGTCCGTCGGCATGCCGCTTCCATCGATTTGACTGAGCACTTCATCCGCCGTTTCCACGACCATCAATAAGCCTCCAATACCAGCCCCGGCGCGACGGCGCGGGGCAGCGCCTGAACCAGGAGTATCCTGCGGCTCGCCGTCAGCGCCCCGAAAACGCCCGCCACGACGACGCAGCCCAGGAAAGAGCTTGATCGAACTGCCAGTTTCACTGAGGCCGAGGCCCCAGGCAAGCCCCGCCACCGGGAAGCCGTTGTATAACCCAGCCTCTTCCTCCTGTCCAATCTAGAAACACATGGTGTTTCCCGGGCGTAAACTTTCGCGATGAAATAGGCGCCATTCGCGAGATTGCCGACTTTCTTGCCATTCAATAAGACCTGCGGGTTCCCCGCCCCATCCGGATCGTCCAGCGGCGTGCCGTGACCTCCTGGTGAAGAATTGTTATCGGGGGCGCGCGCCGACACACGCCGTTACAAATCCCCGGCCATCGCGTGCCGGGCGCGGCGTTACTCTCATTACGGCGCCACGGACGGCGCAATCGATGGGAGAAGGAACATGCATGCGAAACGATGGATAAGCACTGCCCTGGCGACGAGCGCGCTTGCTTCCCTGCTGCTGGCCGGCTGCGTGGTCGTGCCGTCCTGGCAGCCCTACTACGTGGGCGAACCGGTGCTGGTGGCGCCGCCTGCGCCCCGCGTGGAAGTGATCGGCGTGGCCCCTGTCGCCGGGTATATCTGGATCGGCGGCTACTGGAGCTGGACCAGCGGCCGCCACCAGTGGGTGCCCGGCTACTGGACGGCGCCCCGCCCCGGCCATCGCTGGGTGCCGCACCGCTGGGAACGCGAGAGCAACCGCTGGCGCGAGCACGGGGGGCGCTGGGAAAGGCATTGAGGCGCGTGCGACCGCCCGACGGAATCTGTAGTAGCCGGCTTGCCGGCGATTGCAGCCGTATCGCCGGCAAACCGGCTCCTACACCGGTGCACGTGCGCCCCGGAATCGTTCGTCGTCAGCCACGGAGAGCCCGGAAGCGCCCTTCAGGAAAACCAGCGCAGGAACGCCGCGGCGGCCAGCGCGATCGCGGCCAGCGCGGCGAGGCCGGCCCACGCGCCATCGCGGCGCGCCTCCGTCCAGCCGGATTCGAGCTTCAGGTAGGCCGCAGCCAGCACCAGCCCCGCCCCCGCGCTGGCCATCTTGGTGAGCAGGGCGGCGACGGCGATGCCGTGGATGTCCGGAAACCGGCCGTAGTAGGCATAGCTCACGGCGCCGAAGGCGCCGCCGCTCGCCCCCTGCAGCAGCCAGCCGGCCAGCACCAGCCAGGCGAGCCGGCGACGCAGCTCGCGCGCCTGGCGGGCCGGCCAGCGGGCGAATACGGCGCCGCCCACCACCGCGGCCGCGCCGAAGTTGTGGGCCACCTGGGTGAGGGCGTAGGCGAGGTTCTGCAGGTCCGGCACGTCAGGGAGCGGCTACTCGACCTTCACCTTGACGCACTGCTCGACGCCGATGGGCACATGGGCCTTGTTCACCACCTTGACGCAGAGTTCGCGGCTGCCCGGCGCAAGGGTGTCGAGGGTGTGGTTGCCCTTGAGCTGGCGCAGGATCGCCGCTTCCCTGCCATCCACATACAGGTGGACATGATCGCCCCGCGTGCCGGGGACGACCTCGTAGGCGATGCGGTTCTGCTCCAGGGCGTCCAGCCGGGCCCCATCGGCAGGGGCGAGGATCTTCACCGCACCGGCCTGGCCGAAGGCCGCGGAAGCCAGGGCGAGGGAAAGGGGCAGCAGGCCGGCAAGGCGTTTGTTCTTCATCGTCTCCTCCATCGGGCGCAAGCGATCGGTACTTCACTATAGCCAAACGGCCCGCCCGATGCCCTGAGGGCCGCGCTCTCAGGCCGATTGGCCCGCAGTGCAGGATGCCGCGAGGAAGTGTTAGCAGACTTCGACGAAGCCCACATCGTCCCTGGTCAGGGCGGCCTCGATATCTGCCTTCGAGCGGATCAGCGCATCGACGACTTGCTGGTTCGTGCAGTTGCCCAGTGCGAGCAGCACCACTTTCGGCGGGTAGCCGAAAACCGACTGCAATTCGATGAAGTCTTCGTCCTTCGTGACAATCGTAGGTGCCCGCCTTCGCGAAGGCCCATACGGCGCGGTCGTCGGCTGTCTCCAGCCCGGCGAGGGCGACTTGGGTCGTTTCTGGAAAAGCCGCGCGAAGGGCGGTTACGATGCGGCGGGAGAGGTTCTCGTCGAGCAGGAGCTTCACGCCGCTGCCCGCACCCAGACAGCGTGCTTCTCACGGTCGGCCGCGTAGGCAAGGCAGGCCATCACGTCATCGCGCGTCAGCTCGGGATAGTCGGCGACAATCTCTTCCGGCGTCATGCCCGTAGCAAGCCAGCCGAGGACGTCCTGCACGGTGATGCGCAGCCCGCGAATACAAGGCTTCCCGCCCCTCTTGCCGGGCTCCAGGGTAATGATCGAACGATAGTCGGTCATGATTCGGCCTTTGCGCGATGTCCCGATGCGGCACATTGTACCTTGGCGTGCGCTACCCGGTCTGGTCCTCCGGACGGGTCGTTCTTCCTTCAATCCCCGCGATGCCGCGTCAGCGCAGTCTGGACTTGTGCATCGTCGGGTTGAGTCGGTCGATGTCCGCCTGCACCTGATCGCGGCTGCGCTCGTACACGATCTCGCGCCCCATCACGCTCCCGGCGTAGGCCAGGCCGTTGCGCGTGGGCGTCAGATCGCATTTGACGCAGTTGGCGCCTTCGCCGAGCACCACCGTGATCCCCGTGGCCCGCTTGCTGAGCACCACCACCTCCATCGTCTGCCCGCTCTGCGTGACGCGTACCTTGATCTTCTCGGTGTTCATCGCTCCTCCACTCCACTACGCAAAGCCCATTTCCCCCCTTTGCAAAAGGGGGGCCAGGGGGATTTCAACGGCTGTCGCAAGAACCGGGCACTACGGGACCGACCGCGAGTTGTCCTGGCTGACGAGCGGGAACTGCTCGGGATGAAAGACCGAATCGACGGCGAGGTCTATGTCCAGGTCCGGCCAGTAGAGATGGTGGCTGGAGGGAAGCTGGACGTTGAGCAGTTTGCCGATCGGCGCGTCCCTGAACCACGGAAACTGCTCGAAGGGCAGGAAGACCTCCTGCTCGCCGATCAGCAGCCAGAAGCCATGCTTCGAGACGTTGGTGACTTCAACCGCCGAAGTGTCGTTGCCAAGCGCTGCGGATGTCATTTTCGTGCTCCTGGATCATGCGGAGCGCGTCGCCGATCTCGCCCCGCGAAAGCCCGTAGTTCTGCGCCAACTCGACTTCCGGTTCCATCCAGAACTTCGCTTCGCCGGACTGACACATCACATGAATGTGCATTCTGGGCTCTTCCCGCGAGAAGAAGTAGAAGCGAAAGCCGCCTTGTCGAAAAACGGTTGGACTCATGCCGCGATGATACTCCGCCGGACCTCCCTGCGCATGAGGGCGCCTGGCGCGACTGCGAGGCCGATGCCGGGAAAGCCGCGCCCCGCTTGCCTCTCCGGCCGATTGCCCATTTTTGGTGTGGGCGAGCCAGCGCCCTCAGAACGCCAGCACCAGCCCCAGCGCGATGGCGGGCGCTTCTCAGGCCGCCCGCGCCAGCGCCATGCGAATCTCCACGGCGTCGAACTTCACCTCCACAGTGTCGTCCTCGTTGCGCTCGACGAGCCCCAACTCGACCAGGCGCGCGATGTCCGCATGGACGTTCGAGTAGTTGCGCCCAGCCGCCTTCGCCAGCGCGTACACGCTGGAAGGCCCCAGGCCCCGCAGCGTGTTGAGCAGATCGAGGCGGGCGGGCGTCAGCTCGGCGAACAGCATGCGCGCCGACTCGAAGGACAGGCGGTAATCGGGCGTGCGCCCGCGCCGCGCCTCGGCGATCTGCTCGCGTGCGGCACGGAACACGGAACCCTTGCGGTTGACCTCGATGATGGCCTTCATGGCTTACCTCCAGTTCGTGACGTCCCGCTCGAAATCGGCCAGCAGCGCCTCCAGCGTGGTGAAGTCGAAGCCGGACTCCTCGCCTCCACGTGCCGGTGGTCGCGCTTGCCGCGCTCGTTGTCGTAGCGAACGAAGCATGCGCCCGGCACGCCGAAGAACAGGCGGCACTTGTAGCGGTGGGCGCAGGGCGCCAGCGGCTCGTCCCGTTCCCAGACCACGATCTCGACGATCGAGCCGTCGTCGCGGACTCCCTTGGCTTGGGCGATCAGATCGGCGCTCATATATTGCATTGTAGCAACATATGGTGTTAACGCAATACTCGCAGCGGGAGTGTCTCAGTCGGCGATACCCGGCCATGCGCTCACCGGCATGGCCGCGGAATTAGGGGTCTCGCGGAAATAGGGGTCTGTCCCCTATTGCGCTT
>CAYZLI010000001.1:0-1228 GCA_964479195.1 uncultured Rhodocyclaceae bacterium | reverse complement strand
TGTCCCCTATTGCGCTTAGCCTTTTGCCGCATAGCCGCGAGGGGTCTGCAGTAGCCGCAACTGGGGATCCTCGTGGCCTTTTCTCCGCGCAACACCAAGGTGGGAGTTTTCCTCGACATCCTCGTTGCCCCATTGGCTCCATTCGGGTCGCCGGAAGCGTGCAAAGAGCTCCAAGTATGGGCCGGGAGAACATGATTCAACCAGATCGTAGATTTCATCCGGCTTGCGCGAGTGCTCTCGTTTCCGGGTTGCGAGAAGGTTGACCTGCGTCCGCCCCGGCGGCAGCGTGCGCATGCTTCCCCGAACCCCGAAAAGAATCAGTTCGGTAACGTTGCGAAAGTAAAAACCAACGCCGCGGCCATCTGGCCCCCCATCCTTCCTGACCTTGTACCACGCAAGGTTGGTCTTGTATGTGAAGCCCCAGGCCTCCATGACCGCCAGGCCTTCCTGTAGCAGCGCATTAGGGACCCAGAGGTAGAGATGCGATTTCGCTGCGGCCAGCTTGGAGACCGGCAGTTCCAGGATTTCCTTTAACTCCATCGTGGGATACCTAAGTAAGCGCCGGTGCTCGGGCGCCATTTTTCCGGTCCGGTTCTGGAACTGCCACGGCGGGTCCGCAAGTATTGTCGAGAACTGACCGTGTACTTTAGCCAGTAAGTCCTCCGATGGATTAGGTTGCGCGATGTTGTATACCTTTGCCGTCATGGCATCTCCCTATCATCAAACAACCACAACTTCTCTGGGAATCCCAATCAGAAGCAGGGGGCACGGATTGCCTACGCCCCGTCGAACGCGATCCGCGAGCTTTCGCCAGTGCGTTGTTGCTTCGCCGAACTTGTCGGAGACAAAGGCATGTGCCCAACCTTCTTCGAATGCCCCCTTTGCTCGCGACATGCGATCGATTAATTGGAGCTGCCGCTCGGTGGGTGAGTAGTACTTCGTGAGTGCGTTCGGCCCGTCGATGCCATTCTTTCGTGCGAACTCGGCAACAATTCCTCTGAGCGAATCCTGAAGAGTTTCCCCTCTCGTAATGATTGCGCCGATAGAAATGGCCCCGTCGGCGTGCAATCTCTTGAAGTTCTCCAAGTCTCGGTCGAAAAACGGATCCTTGTTGTTCCATTCTATTTCCAGCGCGAACGTGCCGGTTGGAAAACGCTTTACGTGATCAATTTCGTGTGAGATCGATTCCTTCTCTTCTCCGTCTATGATCTTCTTGATCTCGAAGTTG